>CAIYCT010000114.1 GCA_903924765.1 uncultured Rhodospirillaceae bacterium
CAGTCAAACGATGTGGTGATAAGGCAATTGTCATTGGCGGGAACCCTTCCGGTTGGTTGCCCACCCATACAGGCTCTGGTCGGCGGTGAAGTCGACGGAACTGTCTCCGCCTTCAGCAGATAAACGACTGGACTTCCGGGCCATGAGCCGCATGGCACCCGTCGCCAGAATTTCGGCGATTTCGTCGAGGCGCTCGGCGGCAGTCATTCGGTCGGGATGAAGGGCGATGGTCATTGAATTGCATTTGGCTGTTGAACCCATGCATCCTATGTACCGGCCCTGGCTGATCTCGGTCCCAGAAGGGGCTTTGCCCGCCCGAACCTCTACGAGTGCCCCTTATCAGCGCGCGCCCCCACCTCCACTGACTTCTGCCCCACTGACCTGAAGGGCTTTCCAAAGCCGAGAAACCTTTTTCTTGACGGTGCTTTGATCGGGAGTTGCGGCGCCGCTCTTATCAAACCAGTCCAGCAACGCACGGACCATCGCCGCCTGAGTGGACGGGACACCCTCATCATGGATATGCCGACACGCTTCGACCCAGAAACCATCCCAATCATATTTTGCCGGGGCTCCAGGACCGCCACGGGCGACGGGAAGACCAGAGGCATCCCTTGCTGTTGGTGCGCTTTCGGCTTCGAACCGCTCCACTTCATCGCGCCGGATCAGGATGTCATCGACAGCAGCGGAGAAGTCTGACTGGCGTGCCTCGGGTTCGAGGTCGATGTACCCGTCATTCTCACCCGCCAAATCGGTGATGATCTTGGTCTGATTTTTGATCAGTTCCCAGGCATCGCTGGGGTAGAGACCAAACACACCCATGATGCGCCGTCGTTCCGACGGAATGCGCTGCCAGTTATCTTCACCAAAGTCTTCATAGTAGCCAATCTCGGCGAAAACACCCGGCACAGGAACAGATAGCCTGAGCTTGCCTTCGAGTGCGACGGCCGCAATCTGAGCGGGTTTCACATGCCACCGTTCACACAGGTCAGCCAGAGTCAGATAAGTTACGGGAGAAGGCGCCATGCTCAACCTCCTTCAATGGCGCGAAGCCGACGATAAGCACGCACCACTTTGGCGACATCGCGCTGCATGTCCGGCGGAAATCGCTCGGCGACGACAAACAGGTCGTCGAGGCGAAGGCCGAGTACGGCAGCTGCCTTCTCGATCAATTCGTCACGCGGCGGCTTTTCGGTTTCGCGCTCAATGCGCGACCAATAGGCGGGGGAGACCCCAAGCCTACCGGCAAAGTCATTGAGACCGATGCCGAGTTCGTTACGGCGGGTGCGGATGTACGATCCGAACGGCATCATGCCCTCCCTTGTGGTGAGCCTGAGATAAGTCGGTATTTATTCAATCGGACCCAGATGAAGGATGCCGACACTCCGAAAATGCCAGCCAGATCATCAAGCAGCAGATCCTGTTCTACGACGCTCCATTTCGGCCCGTTGATGATTGGATATCCCAGCTTACCAGCGTGGCTTGACCCATTGACCAGCTGGACGCCAAACTCTCTGGCCCGCATGACCATGGTCCGGTGAAGAAGGTCAGCTGGAGCCAGCAATCCACCCATGAACTCGTTGGCTCGGTATTCCGACCAATATTCCTCATTCTTCAGACCGCCAACATTGAAATGGCAATCGTCAGGGGTGACGTGGCGAGCCTTGCTGCGACAGGCAATGACTGAAGCCGGGCCATCGAAGATGGCGTGACCCAGTTCATGAGCGGCGGTGCTGGCGGCCAAATCCCCGCGATCTCCGATCACCGTGGGGTTCAAGCTGAGATAGATATTCTCGGGGCTGTCGGAATTGTATTCACACGCACCAGCAACCGGACGGCCACTCTCATCATGCACATCGTTCTGCCAATCCCAGATCGGCACGAAGCGAATGCTATTGGCCACCAACAATTCCACTCGACGGATCAGAAGATCTGCTGGAAGCGGCTTTGGCCATAGCCCACCGCAGACCTGGCGGCGGACATCCCGAGCGATCGCCCAGATGGCATTGGCAGTCAAGGGGCGCGGCATACCGGTGGCTGAGATGCTGGGAAATGTTGCGGTCACGATGGCCATTTTGGGCTCCACAGAGGAAATCCGTGACCTATTCCGTCAACGGTTATGTTCCTATAATGTTCCATACTTGGGAATTTGTCGAGTCATAATGGTGGGGCGGTATTACGGCGGCTACGTTTAAAGTGACGTAGGGAAATATCGTATTTTTCCCATATTTTCCGCCACTTTTTCCAGGGGCGGAAATCCCCGTTATTCCCCATTATTCCCCTTTGCGCCTCCACGCCCCCTCGTTCGGCATGGTTCTTTGGTGACCGAAACGTACACCACACCGAACGAGATTTATCATGGGTATGCAACAGGTAATTGGCGAAGCGGACATCACAGGAATCGGTTGGAAGGCCGCTGATCGGTGCGCTCGGCGGATTGGCCGGACACTAAGAGTTCCGCTAGCAGATGTCGCCGACATCCGCCAAAGCCTGCTGCTCGAATTGGTCCGGCGCGCCCCCCGATTTGGCCAGCAAGCATCCTGGTCAACCTTTGCCAACTTGGTGGTTCGGCATGCTGGGCAGGAGGTAGCAGATCAGTTGGTCCGCGACTACCGCCGCCATGGCGGTTCGATCGATGAAATCGAAGATGTAGCCGAGACAGATGGTTTGACTGCCTGGTGGGGGACCGGCACCTCGGGTGTGAGTGCCATGCACCTTCGTCTCGATATTGAACGCTTTCTGGAAGGACTGCCGGAGAATCTGCAGCGGCTTTGCCACCTCCTGGCCGAGGAAGACCGGGGCACGGCACAAGTCCTCTCCGGATTCTCCCGCAGCGAGTTCTTTCGACAGATCCATGAACTGCGCATGCGCCTCCGAGCCCAAGGAATTACCCCCCTGGGACGATCTGGCGATAGCGCCAGTACATAGCAATCAAGCCAATACGAGGACCACGAAGATGACAGCAATCATCTGCCCACCCGATTTCCCCGCTCGTTCCTTGCCAATCGACGAGAACGGCATCTGCGACTGGCTGGCCGACGCCAACCCCGGCGCCACCTTGATCTATTACCGAGGCCATCTTGGTCATGACCGGATGCCCAGCACCAAGGCGCTGCCTGAGATGCTCCGCCGTCAATTGGTCGATGTGGCGTCGCGGGTGCAACAGGCTGCCGATGACGAACGTGTCTTCCTGCTCCAGCGCCGCAATGGCGAACACGACTTCAGCTACGTGGCCGTTAAGGCCGGCCCAAAATCCAAACGGAGGAATTGGCAATGAGCATCCCTAACCGCCCAAGTTTAGCCGATCTGATTCGCATGCCGCTGGGGGAGATTGTCGCCCTATCCGGTGATATCCTGGCCCTGTTGCAAGATGAGGTCGAAGAAAACCTCCGCCACGCCAAGACCATCAAGGACTGGCTCGATGGCGCCCTCGACCGCAAATACGGCGCCCTGGCAACGGAACATCGCCGAACAGAAGGCAAAGACACAGGGTCGGTGCGCTTCGACGATGGAACCGTCACCGTGGTGGCCGACCTGCCCAAGAAGGTGGATTGGGACCAAGAGCAACTGGCTGCCACCGTCGAACGCATCCGCGCATCTGGCGACGATCCGACCGAATACGTCGATCTCTCCTTCAAGGTTTCTGAACGCAAGTACGGTGCTTGGCCCAGCCATATCCGCACAGCCTTCGAAGCCGCCCGCACGGTGAAAACTGGCAAGCCCAGCTTCTCTCTTAAACCGAGACTTCCCTGAGACAGCGACGGGGCAGCCCAACCCGCAAGGGCGGGCAAGGCTTCCCTTCGGCGCCTGGTCAACGCCCCGTCGTCCCCAATTTGAATCGGAGAACCCTATGGCCATTCGCATCATCACCGCCGACGAGCGATTGTCGTCCGCCGGTAACAAGACCTCAGTGGCCGTATTCGGTCCGCCCGGGGTCGGCAAGACCTCGTTGCTGAATACATTGCCGCCCGCCAAAACTGTTTGCCTGGATTTGGAAGCTGGCATGAAGTCGGTCCAGGACTGGCCGGGGGCCAGCATTCCGGTGCGCAGCTTTGGTGACTTCCGTGACCTCGTCGTACTGATAGGCGGCGCTGATCCGGCAGTGGATCCGAACGCCTTCTACAGCGCCCAGCATCATCAGCATGTGCGGTCTGTCTATGCCGGGTCCGGCGTCGAGGAATTCCTGGCCTCCATGCCGGTGGTATTCGTCGATTCCATTACCGACCTGACCCGCCAAGCAATGGCCTTTGCCAAACAGCAGCCGGAAGCCTTCTCCGACCGAACCGGCAAGCCAGATATCCGTGGCGCTTATGGTTTGTTGGGCCGCGAGGTGATCCAGGCACTGAAACACCTGCAGCACGCTCCCGGCAAAACGGTGATTTTTGTTGGCGTACTGGAGAAGGTCACCGACGAATTTAACGCCGCCTCCTGGCAGCCTCAGATGGAGGGATCTAAAGCGGGGCGCGAACTGCCCGGCATCGTCGATCAGGTCATCTCCATGCACTTGTTCTCAAAGGATGCCGAAGGCAACTGGTTACTCGACGACAAGGCCACAGAGCGCCGCCTCGTCTGCCGCTCCGGCAATCCCTATGGCCTGCCCGCCAAAGATCGTTCCGGCCGCCTGAACATGACTGAGCCGCCCGATCTGGGCGCACTGCTTTCCAAAATCAACCACATCTCCGCCTGATTGAAAGGAACCCACCACCATGTCTTACGATTTCAACGATGCCCAACCGCAGATGATGCCCTCGGGCGAACTTATCCCCGACGGCACCTTCGCCAAGATCCGCATGACCATCCGTCCCGGCGGGATCAATGGTTCGGTGCCCATGGATGCCGGGCTGCTGAAGGCCGCATCCGAAAGCGACGCCAAGATGCTGGATTGCGAATTCACTGTGGTCGAAGGGCCGTTCGCGCGCCGCAAGTTTTGGCAGAACTTCACCGTGGCTGGCGGCAAGCTGGACGACAAAGGCCAATCCAAGGGATGGAACATCTCCAAGGCTTCGTTCCGCGCCATGGTCGACAGCGCGCTCGGCCTTGCGCCTAAGGACATGAGCGATGCAGCCAAGGCCAAGCGGGTCTTGCAGGGATTGAAACAGTTGGACGGCATCACCTTTGTTGCCCGAATCATGGTGGAACCTGCCAGCGATCCCAAGTACCGCGACCAGAACCGGCTGGCCAATGTGATCTTGTCCGATGAACCGCAATACACACCGGTTATGAAGGGCGAGGCGGTGGATCCGGAACCGGTCAACGCCAAGCCTCGGAAGGCTGCCGTTGGCAGCACCGGGCACAATGCCCCAGCTTGGGCCACCGACGCCGGACCAGCCCAGACGCCCCAGGTCGTAACCTCTGTGCCCTGGGGGCAGCCACAGGCTAACGCCTCGTCCCAAGCAGCCGTTCAGTCGCCGACGCCACAGCCTGCGGCTTCGGGACCGGCCTGGCTCAATGGCTGACTTTGAACCCGCCCGTCAGCCCAACGGGCGGCTTCCCTCTATGACGGACGATGAATGGCAAGCGCATGTGACGCGCCAAGCGGCAAAGGCAATCGGTGAATGGCTCGAAGCCCGAGGAAAACTGCACCAGCCCATCAGGGGTCTCGCCATGTGGGAACTGGAGGCCATGGCGCAGGCCGCCATCAGCAGCTTCGTGGTGCTGGGCTCTTTGCGGATCAAGGAAGAACCGGGCGAACATCCGGACCTGACCCGGTTCTTGCTGGCCTGACCCAATGCGCCATTTGCGGTCGAGAAGCCAAGGGCTTCGGCTATGTCCATCACCTGCGACATGACCTCTATCCCTATTACGGGTTCTGCTCGTTGCGCTGCCAGCGGGCGGGTGCGGAGATTGCCCAAAGGAGCAACGGTATGATCGATAAAACCGCCCGAGAAACTCAGGCCATCAAGGACGCGCGGCGTCCCTTTGCCGAGGCGTTGACCGCCATGAGCTTGATGGAGCCGTTCTTTCACCGCACGGCTGAAGATATTGACCGGCTGATTGAGGCCGCCGTCACTGGCTACGTCGATTCCATGCAGCGGCAGGCGGGCGTCAAAGAGCGGCACGGCACCGCCTTCGACGACCCTCTGCCTTTTTGATGAACGGAGCAATGCCATGAGCATCGGAGAAATTTGGCGTGATGTTCCGAGCGTGCCGGGAATTCTGGTCAGCAGCGAAGGACGTGTCATGCATCTTCCTCACCGGGAACCCATGCCGAAGGGCGGAATGCGTCCCTACGGCGGGGAGCCTCATTTTGGTGTCTGGAACAAGGTTGATGGCCGCTTCATTGTT
Source organism: uncultured Rhodospirillaceae bacterium (assembly GCA_903924765.1). Classification (GTDB taxonomy): domain Bacteria; phylum Pseudomonadota; class Alphaproteobacteria; order Rhodospirillales; family Magnetospirillaceae; genus CAIYCT01. Next base: position 6,283 of record CAIYCT010000114.1, read on the forward strand.
TGGGTGAGAGGGAAAACATACAAGTTGCATCGACTGATTGCGGAAGCCTTTCATGGCAGTCCCCCCTTCGAAGATGCCGTCGCAATGCATCTGGATGAGAATGCCGCGAACAACCGTGCCCGCAACCTACAATGGGGCACACAAAAGGAGAATTTGAACGCGCCGGGCTACATCGACTACTGCCACTCACGGACCGGCGAAAATAGCCCGATCGCCAAGGCTCGCCGGAAGGCAGGTGGCACATGCTCGACCTGAACCACGATTCCGGCTGCCAGTACCTGGCCCCCATCCGTGATCCCGGCATCACCGTGGCGGTGAACGTCGCCATCGATGCTGCGTTGATAGCCCGCAACCGATCCCAAGCTGCCCGCCAGTACGTCAGTACCTCGGGCATCGGACGGGAGTGCCTGCGCCAAATCCAATATGACTACATCGCCATACCCAAGGACGAAGGCCGAGATTTCGAGCCCGCCACCCTAAGGATCTTCGAGGCTGGCCATCGCGGAGAAGACGTGGTGGCGGCTTGGTTGCGAGCGGCAGGGTTCGACTTGCGCACCGAGCGCCGCGACGGACGGCAATTCGGGTTCTCGGCCCTGGGCGGACGCTTCAAGGGCCACATTGATGGCTGCCTGATCGGCGGGCCGGTGACCATGGAATATCCGGCTCTCTGGGAGAACAAGGCTCTCGGCGCATCGTCTTGGAAGGATGTGGTCAAGCACGGAATGGTGCTATCCAAACCGGTCTATGCGGCCCAATTGGCGCTTTATCAGGCCTATATGGAATTGCCCGCACCGGCACTGTTCACCGCCCTGAACCGTGACACCTGGGAGATCCACTGCGAGTTGGTGCCGTTCGACGCGAACTTGGCCCAGGCCATGAGTGATCGCGCTGTCCAAGTGGTATGCGCCAGTAACGCCCAGGAATTGTTGCCCCGCGCCGTTGCCGAACGCAGTTCAGTAGTCTGCCGTGGCGGCAAGACCAGCGGGGGTTGGCATTCTTCCTGCTCCTGGCAGGATCGCTGCTGGAGTAGCTGCCGATGAGCGACATCACGCCTTCAGACACTCAGACTCGCGCCATCATTGCCATCCGCGATTGGTTTCAAAACCACACCGTTGAACAGCAGGTGTTCCGGCTGTTCGGCTATGCCGGTACCGGCAAATCAACGGTGCTTAAGTTCGCCCTCGACGATCTTGGCCTTGCACACCACACCGATGATGTGCCCGGCGTGGTGACAGCCACCTTTACTGGCAAGGCAGCCCTGGTCCTGCGGCGCAAGGGCACTCCGGCACGCACCATTCACAGCTTGATTTACAGCGTCATCGAGGCCACCGAGGAGGAAATCGAGGAGGCCCAGAAGCGCATCTCCCAGGCAGAAATTGATGCTCGATCGCTGGCGGGTTTCGAGCGTACCACCGCCGAGGCTGCCATTGAGGCCATGCGCCAGACGTTGCGCGACATGAAAAAACCCCGATTCGATCTCAATCCGGATTCTGCCGCTGCTTCGGCAAAACTGATCGTGCTCGATGAAGTGTCGATGGTTGGCGAGGAAATGGCACGCGATCTGATGAGCTTCAAACGCCCCATCCTGGTGCTCGGCGATCCCGGTCAATTGCCGCCCATCAAAGGCGAAGGAGCCTTCACCCAAGCGACCCCCGACATCATGCTGATCGAGATCCATCGCCAAGCTGCCGAGAGCGCCATCATCCGTTTGGCCACGCTGGCGCGGGAAGGCCGACCCATTGGCTTCGGCCAATACGATGACCATGCCTGGAAGATGCGAGCAGCCGATGTCACGCCCCAGCAAGCCTTGCGTGGAGGCCAAGTCATCTGCGGTCGCAATGCCACCCGCTTCCAATTGAACAATGCGCTCCGCCAAGCTGCGGGATATGGCGGATCCTTCCTGCCCACCGGGCCGAACGAAAAAATCATCTGCCTTAAGAACCAGAATGATCTCGGCCTGATCAACGGCATGTTCCTGTCGCTGGCCGACATCATCGACGAAGGCAGTCTGTATTTTTCGGCGGTAGTTACTGACGAGGACGGAAATTCAATCGGCACGCCAACTCGGGACGGCAAGCCGGGTCGTTTGTTGCTCTATAAGGGGCATTTCGAAGATCACGTTGCCCTTGATCCTCACCGCCATGACCGCGACTGGCGTGACAAGAAGAAGCTGGCCGAGGCCACCTTCGGCTGGGCCATCACCTGCCACAAAGCACAAGGCTCACAGTGGGAAAACGTCATCGTCTGGGACGATGGCTTAGGTCGCACCGAGCAGGACCGGCGACGCTGGATGTACACCGCCATTACTCGTGCCGAAAGGGGGCTGGTGATACTCGCATGATCGACCTCAATGATGTCTGGCAAGCGCAATCCCGCTTCGACCTGCCCAAAATTCGCGCCCGGCTCGCAGCCACGGCGCATGACTGGCTGCCCAGTCTGTTCCCGCAAGCTCGCCTCTCCCCGGATCGCAAGATATTGCGCTGTGCTGATCTGTCCGGACGACCGCCACGGAAAGACGGCTCGTGCATCATCCATCTGGCAGGTCATCATGCTGGTTGGGGCTTTGATCATGGCACCGGCGAAAGCGCCGGACCCATCGACCTGATCCACCACGCCACCGGACTGTCGGACCGCGATCTGTTTGAGGAAGCAGCCAGGCTGGCCCGCATGGATATGCCTGTGCCACCGCGCACATCGACGGTAAAGCCATCCCATGATCTGGAGATCAAACGCATTGTCGAAAGCAGTGTCGGGTTGGCAGGAACTGTCGGCGAAACCTATCTCCGCGCCCGAGGTGTCGGCGATCCCGGCTCACCCGATCTTCGATTCCATGAAGATCTGGCTGACTTCGACAGCCGCCGAGGCTGGCCGGGGCTGGTGGCCATCGTCCGGGACGCAGCAGGCAATCCCATCGGCGGCATCCATCGCACCTTTCTACTTGAGGATGGTTCGGCGAAAGCCCCGCCGGGCAAGAAAATGCTGGGACCGGTGGCTGGCGGCTCCGTCCGTCTCGCCCCTATTCCTGCCGACGGACATATCGGGATTGCTGAAGGCATCGAAACCGCATTGTCGGCTTGGACCATCTTCGGCTTGCCCACTTGGGCTGCGTTATCGGCAGGCAATCTGCGCGACTGGCAATGGCCCGAAGGTATCCGCCGCGTCACCATCTTGGCCGATGCCGGTGATGCTGGAATGCAGGCTGCTGCGGCATTGGCCGACCGCCTCAATATGGCCGACATCCCATCCACCATAATCTCGCCGCTCCATGGCGACGATTTCAACGACGACCTGCGCAAGGGCGCTATCTCCGCACACTATAATAAGGAAACGGTGGCCAACGACTTGTCCGTTGAGATCCCGCTCTCTCTGAGCAGTTTCGACGATCTGCGCTCTGCCGCCATGAACCTGACCTTCCCACCCGACATGGGCGATCTCGGACGATTGCTTGGTCAGCTTGCTCGCGCCCGCCTTGATCCAGTGGCTGACCGCGAGGTGCTGGTTGCCATCAAGGCCACCACCCGCATCCCTGTGTCTGTGGTCGAGAAAACAACTCCGCGATCTGCGCCGCCGCGCCGACGCAAATGGCACACACGCCATACGCCCAGCCTGGTTCAGCCAGATTCGCACAGGCGTCGACGGCTCGCCCGAGCGCAACGAGGCCAACGTCATCACGGCCCTCTCCAACGACGAAGCCTTCGCTGGCACCCTAATCTTCGACGAGTTCCGCCAGGAGGTCATCGTCAACCATCCACTACCCTGGGATGAACGGACATCCAGATCGCGTCCGTGGTCCGATGCCGATGATGTCCGCTGCGCCGAATGGCTCCAGCGCCGGGAAATCAACGTCGCCCCAACAGTAGTCGCCCGCAGCGTCAGCGCTGTCGCCCGTGACATCCGCGTCCATCCGCGGCGCGAAGACTTGACCAATCTCCACTGGGACGGCATACCTCGACTGGAAACCTGGGCCATACGCTATCTCGGTGCCGCCGACACCAACCTCAATCGGGCCTTCGGCTCGCTATGGATGGTCTCCGCCGTGGCTCGCGTTATGCACCCTGGCGCCAAGGCAGACCAGGTACTGATTCTGGAAGGCCCCCAAGGGGCGAAGAAATCCACAGCCCTCAGAACGCTGGCCGGGGCCGATTGGTTCACCGATGAATTGGCAGAAATCGGCAGCAAGGATGCCGCCCAGCAGACGCGCGGCGTCTGGATCATCGAGATCGCCGAACTGGACGCCATCGGTCGCGCCGAAGTCTCCCGCATCAAGTCGTTCCTGTCGCGCTCGGTTGATCGCTACCGTCCGCCCTATGAGCGTTATGTCGTCGATGTTCCTCGCCAGTGCGTATTTGCCGGTACGGTCAATCCCGACACGTATTTGCGCGATGAAACCGGTAACCGCCGCTTCTGGCCGATCCGCTGCGGGCGGATCGATATCGACGCTTTACGCCTCGACCGCGATCAGCTTTGGGCCGAGGCCATGACTTGGTTTGCCCAAGGCATCAAGTGGTGGATTGAGGACGAGGAAACCAAGCGTCAGGCCGAGGCCGAGCAGGAGGAACGTTACCAGGGCGACGCCTGGGATAGCCTCATCGACCGTTGGCTGATCCATGACAAGCAACGCGTCAATCGTGGTTATGGTGCATATGACGATTGGCAGGACGAGGAGATCGAACGGGCCAGACCGCTCACCGATGTGTCTGTCGCAGAAATTCTTCAGCAGGCACTCGGCATCGAACCCGCACGATGGACACGGGCAGATCAGATGCGGGTCACAGCCTACTTAAAAGCCAGGGGCTGGCAGCGATATCAGGCGCGGGTCGGCCAACGAGGAGAAGGTCTAAGGGAGTGGCGATATTGCCTGTGATCTCGATCACAAAACCATTTTGACCCGGCGCGCCGCTTCCTCAATCTGTTCGAGAGAGATTGACCCTTCGTACTGGATGCTGCGGGTCTGATAGTCGAGGGTGCGGAACTGCGATAGCACCGCAACGCCGTTGACCCGGCCAGCGTGCACCTCGAATTCAAAGGCACTCAGCTTTCCAACTTTTGATGTGATGGGGGAAACCACCACCAGTCCCGTCCCGATGTTGTAGGCATCCTGCGACAGGACCAGACCGTAATGAGGCCCTTTCATTTCATGGCCGAGCGCGGGATTCCAATCCAGATGCACGATATCGCCACGTGAGGGCACATAATTCTTTGCAAAATCATCCCCCTTGGCTGGCATCTTAGATCAACTCCTTGCCAGTCGGAGGCTCGTTCGTAAAGCCACTCGTCAGCTTTTGAATTTTGCTGGCATCGTAATCGAGC
>CAIYCT010000115.1 GCA_903924765.1 uncultured Rhodospirillaceae bacterium
AGACTGTCTTTTCCGCGCCATGGAGTTCAGCCCGATACTCCTCCAATTGCAAACGATGGATCGTGCAATCGAGGGACGCCAAAGCCTGCCCTTTCTTGAAGCGGTCGCCTTCATTGACGGTCAGTCGATTGATCTTTCCGGGAATCTGTGCGGACAGCACGGTTTGCTGCTTTGGCACCACCAGTGCCCTGACCTTGTTTTCGGCTTCCAATGAGACGGCACTGGCCGGAAAGCTCATCAGGATCGCCAAGCACAGGCTAATCCTTCCCCCCCAAGCCGTCATCGCCTTCTCCTTTACGTCCCCTTGAGCAGAAGACATTGGATTCCCGATTGGGAAAGTGTGCCACACACCTCACGGAGTTTCACCCGGTCACCGGTAATCATGAGACGGTGCACGGTTCCCACATCAGGGATCATAGCTTCACGAACAGAGGGTTCATAGGCACTGAGGGAGGGTTCTTTATGAAGGAGTGCCTTCCATCCCTTCCACGCCAACCCAGGTGTCTTATAGGAACCAAGTTGGAGGCGAGCGCTCTCACCCCTAGACACTGGGCGGATATGCCGTTCATCACGAGAAGGCACCTTGACCACCGGAGCCACCTCGGTCGGAATATCGGGCAGAGATGTCACACTGACCATCGGCGGAGGAGCGGCTCCCCCCTGACTGACCTGCCATTCGACCTCGGCAGGAACGTCCTCTTCGACGGGCTTTTCCTCAGTCCCTTCCCAACGTCGGTGCCACGCTTCGATTCTCGATGCGAGAGCCATCGTATCCACCACGGTGTCAGAACTGGATATAGGATCATCACCCACCGAGACCCTGATGGCGGCAGCGGCGGCTTCAAGTTCCACATAGGCCAGATCACGTCTTACCCGCGAGAAGGCCCTATTGGCATCACGTCGGATAAATTCAAGCTCGGATTGGATTGAGGTCTGCTGTGCCGCTGATGAATGTCGGAAGAGGCGATCATCCACGTCCCTGATTTTGTCGGATACGTCGTAGTCTTCCCGAGCCAGTGCCATTCGATTCCAGGCCACGTGCACCTGGGTGACAACAGCCATATGGAGAGCAAGACGACGAAGGCGTCCGAGCTCCTCCTGATTTTCGGCAAGCTTGATGTTGGATGGACCCGCAAACAGGTTGATCAAATTCCAAGTGAGTTTCAGCCCGGCTTCCGACCAGTAATTATTGTAAAGAAAGCGGTTGCTGTCGAACATCCGACCGGCGTTCAGTTCGATTCCAGGAAGCAGACGAAGAATGGCTTTCCGGGTTTCATCGGCTGTGATGCGAACCTGATAGTCCTCCTCACGAAGTTCCGGACGATCATGGAGCGCCTGTTCCTCCAATTTTGCGAGGTCCGGCAACTCCGCCGGAATGCTGCCAAGACCATCTTGGGACGCCAGCTTAAGTTCCTGAACGGGCGGTACATTCATCAGGTTGGCAAGCTCAACCTTCGCGTTGATCACTTCACGGCGGATGAGCTGGAGTTGGCGCAGCACATCGAGCAACTGCTTTTGGGCATCCAACGCCTGCATTGGCGATTGCAGCCGACGATCCTCAATGGTCCGGGCGCTCTCAAGAGCCGTCTTCACTCTCTCGATAATGGGGTCCAGCTCGGAAACCAATCGGTCAGCAATCACCGCCTTCAGCCAAGCAGTTTGCACATCCTGGACTATGTTTTGGACAGCTTTTCGCCGCTTCTCCTCGGCGATGAGCACCTTATTGGAATCCTGACGGACTTTCAGGTAGCTGACCCCGAAATCCAGGACATTCCAAGTGGCTGTCAAACCAGCCGTCATTTGCCGCCGCTCTACATTGGTCGACGGATCGGTGCCGGTGATGCCCGTGGTCAAGGATTGGCTGACATTGCCGTTGTCATTGCTGCGGTTAGAATACCCTGCCGACGTCGCCACCTTAGGCAAGAGGTCCCAACTCTCCACATTGGCAACGCCTTCAGCGATTGCTGAGTCCATCAGCTTCTGCCGTTGATCGAGATTGAACTGTATGGCACGAGCCATCGCCTCGTACATGGTGACCGGATGATCTATGGGGACGTTGGCCTTACTGATCGCATCCCAATCCTTGGCAATGCGATCAGCACGCTCGGCGGACGACAGCGGGGCCTGGGGGACGGAACATCCCGCAACCAGCACCGACATTGTGGAAGCAAGGAGAAGACGGCGGAGTGTCACGTCAACGCTTCCCCCCAACAACGAAATCCGTGCCTGCTTGTGATCCAGCAGACAGAATCGCACCATAGGTCGGCGTCTGCGGCACGTCCTTCGTCACCCCGGTTCGAACTTGGTTAAATAGGTTAAAGCCAACATCATCGCGCTTGGCTTCAGATAGGGTCTTTATCAAATTTCCTGCGAATACCGAATGCCCCCCATAGCCACCATCAAAAACTGGCTGCTCTCCCCCAGAGGACATTGCCATTACGGCCCGCCGTTGGAAAATTTGATCGCGTCCTGAACTGGTGACGTCGGAACTCAACCGCATTTCCTTGGTTAAGGAGCCTGAATAGCAGCTATCGGACACGAGCATCATCTGCTTGGCTTTTACACGGGATAGATAATCCGACAGATCCCGAGTGGAAATCCAGTTACTGGCTGATTTCGAACCGGCGTCTGCTGGAAGCCAATAGCCCTGTCCGGTGCTTTCAACCGAATAACCATGTCCGGCGTAATAGACCAGGAAGTTGCTGTCTTCCTTGAGTTGTGCACCGATTGATGCCACCCATGAGACAATGTCCTGCTTCCCAGGGTCACGCACGACAAAGGTCTGATAGCCGAAACGGTTGGCTAGAACGTCTCCAACCGCAGCCACGTCGGCAATGGGGGTTTGCAGTGGGGACAAGGGCTGCGAATAATTGGACACCCCGATAAGCAAAGCTACACGCGGACTGGTGATCTGAATGTCCTTGACTGGGACGGATGCCATATCATCAAAAGCGTTCGCGACATTGGGATCGCGGGCTAATTCGGCCAAGCCGCCCGATAGGGCATCCGTCCGTGCAGCCTTCTCCACCCGGTCATAGGCGAGGAGGTAGGACATCATGGTATCGTGGTCAGTTCCTTGCAGGGCTTGTTTCACGTCCGCGATGGTAGCAAAGCCGCCGTTCTGAACTCGCTGCATGACAGCACCGACCGCACGTGATGCAGGGTCCGAGCTAGCAGCCAAGCTTTCGGCAATTGTCGCTGGCTCGATACGGCTCAGAACAGTAGCCTGTTTTTCAAGTGAGATATCCTCACGCACCATAACGAGAATGGTTGCACGAACGTCGCCAGAGACCACCTCTCCCGGCTCAAAAGACGCGGGATCGCGAACATCAATTGTTACGTGGTCATCAATGCTAACTACCTGACCAATATCAATATTATGATGATTGTCATGATCCGTAACTTCTACCGGAAGAGCAACGTGATATATCTGACTTTGAGCTTCTTGTTCAGCAGAAATTGCTGCTGTTGCTACTGCTGTAGATGTTGATGATGAAAATAATTGATGTAGGAAAACGCTATTTACGCCCGTTGATGCCGGAGTGACCAAATTAGTCGATCCGTTTTCAAATACGATGTATTGTCCGGTATAGGATAGGAATGGCCCTGAATTGAGTGTAGCGCCATTGTTTGATACGGTATCGTCGGTGGCAACATCTGCGCGCACCGTTGTTCCCATCGAATTGTCATGCAGATAGACGTTGTCTACGCCAGCCACACCACCCGTAGCAATTGCCCCGTCATCAACAAAAGCCGTGTAGCGTCCATCGGACGAAATTGACGGTGTCAGGGACTGGGCCCCCCATGTGCTCTCAATTCCGCCAGTCGAAACGTTAACCCGATGGATGGATTGTGTATTGAGATCACGCCAGAACACATCCGTCGCGGCATTAGTGTCTGCTGCGACGAGATTGGTCGCATTGCTCAGGAATACGACCGAGCCATCGTCACCGGATATGCGCGCATTCATCGATGCGCCGTCGCTTGCAGCGCTGAGATAGGTGTTGCTTTCAATAGCAGTGTAACTACCGGAAATACTCCTGAGAAAGATGTCGGAAACTCCGTTGGTATCGCCGGCCACAAGGTTCGAAGCCACGCTCTGAAACACAACAATGTTGCCGTCGGCGGAAATCGAAGGGTTGGACGACACCCCATTTCCCTCGACGCCACCACTCGACTGGCTGATCAGATATGTGGTGTTGCCAACCGTATCGCGGACGAAGACGTCTCGGACCGTGGTCGCCACTGCTGTGATATTGGTTGCCGCACTGTCAAAGGCGACATAGCGTCCATCGGATGAGATCGACGGATTGTCGCCAAGCGCCGCCGAACCATTGAAGGCGTAGCTGACACGGCTGGTTGTGCTCGACTGGGTATCGCGAATGAACACCCCGCCGAGGGGAGAGGCCGAGAGATTGGTCGCGGTGGATTGAAACACGACGTATCGCCCGTCCGGGGTCATGGCTATGCTGTCATTCTGCGAACTGCTGGCGTTCGCCTCGGCACCACCCGTTGTCTGATCCACCAACGTCGTGGCACCGGTGAGGGTATCGCGAAGATAGACGTGGTAACGCCCCGCTGTCGTACCGGCAACGAGGTTTGAAGCATTGCTGACGAACGCCACATAGCGACCGTCAGACGACACTACCGGCATATAGGAGGTTGAGTTTGCCTCAACCCCGGCGGTTGACTGACTTGCCAGGACGGTTTGCCCGAGCAGCCCCCCCCACGAATCGAAGCTTAGGGTTTGCGCAGCAAGGCTTCCAGTCTGGCGTTCCAGGGTCCAATTGCCCCCGAGTTCCGCCGCGCCGGTGGCGTCGGTCGACGCGGCGACCACCGCGCC
>CAIYCT010000116.1 GCA_903924765.1 uncultured Rhodospirillaceae bacterium
AAGGACGTGTCGGACCCTTGTGGCAGATCCCGGATAGCGTCGGCGTCCAATACATAGGCGCTGGCGCCGATATCCGTACTTAAGCCGTTCCGAGCATCGTCCAAGCGTTTGGAAATGACGGTCACGTCGGGAGCGGTAAAAACCGCATCCTCGGCAAATGCGCCATGAAGGTGGGCAAGCGCGAGCGCGCCGCCCCATAACATTGTTTTGGGTTTCATGTTTTTAGGTTCCGATAAAAGAATGCACGCGCTTAAGGCCCGCTTATTTTTTCAAGGCGGAGCGTCAAGCAAACGAAACGTCAGATCGGAAACGCGGGAGGGGCGCGGGGATTGCAGGACCGGCGGTGGGGGCGCGGCCTGACCGAGACCCACGCAGCAAACAACAGAACAATAAGGCCAGCAAAACCAGCTGGTGGAATCAACGTCTTTTGCGGCGGCGTTCCTTTGAACACCGACAGCAATTGGCAAATGACGCAAGCGCCGTCGTCATCGTCTTCGGCCGGATCGCTGTGCGAAGTCCCAAAGCGCTCGGTCCCTTGTCCGATCTTGCCCTGATAGGGCTCAAGCTCGTGGCAATGGAAGGCCGCCAGTCCAATGTGAAAGACAATGGATAGCAAAGCGAGAACGGACCACAAAGATCGTCTCTGAAGGGCGGCGCTTTTCTTCATCAAGTTCATGCGCTCAGATGTCTTCCTCACTGCGCTCCGGAAGCGTTTGCAACGAAAATGGCCTGAGCTACGTCATGAACCATCTTATCCAACGCTTTATCGTCCGGCCCACTTTGGATCGTTGGATGGGTGTCCACGGTCATTTGATAAAGCCCTTTCAAATAGAGCTTTACCTCGGCCCTTAGATAAGTCTCATGGGTTTCCGGCATGGTATGGCCGTCCTTGTGGGTTTCATGAATAACGGTCATCCGCCAAACGATACGATTGGGCGCAATCGACGCGCTTGAATCGCCAGCGGCGAAACGCCAAGGCGCAGGCGCTTCGCCTTGCAGCCTTTGCGTCAAAAACGCGGTGAGGTCCGCCTGTTTGAAGCCGGGGACTTTACCGTCCACAACAATCGAGATCGTGTTGGCGTCGCGAACAGGCGGCGACGAGTCTTCGGCAGCGTTTAGGGCACCCTGAAAGAAAACGCAAAGGGCCGTCGCCAAAAGCAGTGTTTTGAAGGTCATGATTTTAGAGTCCGATAGAAGAATGCACGCGCTTAAGGCCCGCTTTTTTCAAAGCGAGCTGCCAAGCGAACGAAGCGTCAGATCGGAAAAACGGGAGGTGCGCGGGGAATGCTGGCCCGGCGGTGGGGACGCGGCCTAACCGAGACCCACACGGCGAACGACAAAATGATAAGACCAGCAAAACCAGCTGGCGGAATCAGCGTCTTTTGCGGTGACGTTCCTTTGAACACCGACAGCAACTGGCAAATGACGCAGGCACCGTCGTCATCGTCTTCGGCCGGATCGTTATGGGATGTCCCAAATCGCTCTATCCCCTGTCCGATCTTGCCTTGGTAGGGCTCAAGCTCGTGACAATGGAAAGCCGCCAGTCCAATGTGAAAAACAATGGACAGAAGGGCAAGAACGGACCACAAAGATCGTCTACCGTAGATCATCCTCACAAGCCTAACTGCCCGCCCACCTAACTGCAATAGGACTTTGACTGATGGACCAACCTTTAACTTTGGTAATAGGTACCAAGCGTTACTCCACTTGGTCCTTGCGCCCTTGGTTGATGCTGAAGGCCGCCACCGTTCCGTTCACCGAGGTGGAAATCGCTCTGCGTCAGCCCGACACCAAGGCCAAAATCCAAGAATGGTCGCCATCGGGTAAAGTCCCGCTGCTGATTTACGGCTCTCTTCGAGTGTGGGATTCGCTAGCCATCGGAGAGTTCCTAGACGAGTTGTGTCCCGCCGCCGCCTTATGGCCGCGTGACTTAAGCGCCCGGGCCACGGCCCGCGCCATCTCGGCGGAAATGCATTCGGGATTCCAAGCCTTGCGGTCCGCCTGCCCCATGGATTTGGGCTTGGACAGCCCTCTGGCCGATCTGTCCGAGGACTTGCTGACCGACATCCGCCGCATCGAAGCCATTTGGACCGAATGCCGCACGTTATTCGGTCCGCACGGCCCTTATTTATTTGGCAATTTCACCATTGCCGATGCCATGTTCGCGCCGGTGGTCACCCGCTTCAAATCCTACCACTTGCCGTGCAATAAAATTTCTGACGACTATTGCAAAACCATTTTGGCATTGCCGTGGATGCAGGAATGGACAAATGCAGCCTTGTCGTAATCCTTTCTTACATACTTTCGTGTTGAGTGTTCAGGGTTTATCCAAGCACAAAAACAAGGCACAATGGCAAAGTAAAAGGCTGGGATTCTTATGAGCACCGAAGAACTTAAACCGATTATCGACAGCGACATGGACTCGCTGTTTATTTTGCCGCTATCGGTTATTCCGCTGGAAACGCCGGCTTTGCAGTCGGCTAAACTGATCAAGAACGTGCGGTTGAAAAGCGTGGTCGAGGTCTTCAGCGACGCGCAATCGGGATCGGGTCAGGTCGATGTGGAAAAATTGGGCGCGGTTTTCGGTTGGCCCGAGGATCAAATGCACCCTGATTTGGGCGTCCTGCGCCGTTTGGCCTTGCTGCCCAGCTATGACGTCTATTCCTTGCGCATTTCACTACGCGAGCACGGCATTCCGGTCAACGATTTTTCCTCCCTCAAACTCAGCCCCGACAAAGCCAAGGAACTGACCAAATACATGGTCATGTTCACCAAACCGCTGATGCGCATGGTCTATGGCGAAGAAGCGGTCAATATCGAAAGCTATGACGATCTGTTGCGGCTGTTCCGCGATCCCGACATTAAGAAGGCGCGGGCGCGGCTGGAGCAAATGGCCAACAGCTTGAACATCGACATCATGGACGTGCCCCGCTTCTTGGAAGATTACGGCGATACCTTCCTGTCGCTTAGCTTCTATCGCCATTGTCTGGATCGTCTGACGCCATATTTCACCGCCTGCGTCGAAAGCCTGGAACCGATCCGCACTCATTTCCAGTTGAAGCAGAACTATAATCTGATGAAGAACTGCAACATAATCGAGGAAGTGATCAATTCCATGAGCGCCTCGATCACCGGTCGCCTGGAGGTGTTCGAACGTCGCTCGCGGGATATGTGGGACAATCTGACTCAAGAAGAATTCCGCTCGGTCAAGACCATGATCGAAAAGTATCACGTCTCTATCGGCGCGGTGCTGTGCGGTTTGACGGTGAAGATGAATTCCTTTGCCCGCACCTTCCCCACCAAAAATTCCGGCGGTCCGGTCAAGCGCGCCGACTTCATGATGTCCGAGATGATCCAGGGCATCGAACTGATCCGCGAGATGGAAAAGAAGTACTCTTTGTAAATGTTATATACGCCCTCGCCGGGCGGGCGTTCCACGCCCTTGGCCTCGGCCTCAACGGCCTCTAGCAAAGTGCATTCACTTTTCTACCGCAGGATCAATCCCGTAACATGGCGGGATTCCGGCCACAATCCGATTGATTTCCTGAACAGAATCCCCCAAAAACGCCTCGAGGCTCTGGTCGGCGACGACGGCTACAT
>CAIYCT010000117.1 GCA_903924765.1 uncultured Rhodospirillaceae bacterium
CTCGGGCGAGCAGGAGTTCTGATCAGGCCGGGGATGAACCGAATCACTGGAAATGAGCGAATCTGACCCGCCGGAATACCCACATGGATTACTATGCTACTGCGCGCCAACGAAGCGCGTGTTCTCACAGCCGGCAACACCAGATCAACCAGAACGAAAAAACACTCGTCTTTTGTGCCTCACAAGATCATGCCCTGGCTATCCGTGATCTGATAAATGAGATGAAGACGAGCAAGGACCCAAACTACTGCCAAAGGGTCACAGCCAATGACGGTGCATTGGGAGAACAGCACCTTCGGGACTTTCAAGATAATGAGAAGAGCATACCAACGATCCTAACCACATCGCAGAAACTATCCACAGGCGTCAATGCGAGAAATGTTAGAAATATTGTTTTACTTCGTCTGATAAACTCAATGATAGAATTCAAACAGATCATAGGCAGAGGAACTCGCCTATATGATGGGAAGGACTACTTCACTATCTATGATTTTGTAAAAGCACACCATCACTTCAACGATCCGGAGTGGGATGGTGAACCACTTGAGCCAAGCCCGCCAAAACAACCAAAAGGTGGGTCTGATGATGGTGACATTGATGATACAAATGAACCCAATGATAAGCCAGACGAAACAAATCAGAAGAAGCAAAGGACAAAGATAAAACTCGCCGATGGGAAGGCTCGCACAATCCAGCACATGATGATGACCACGTTCTGGCATCCAGACGGAACACCCATGTCTGCACAGCAGTTCATGGAGATGCTGTTTGGAAAACTGCCAGAGTTCTTCAAGGACGAAGCCGAACTTCGATCTATCTGGAGTGCTCCAGGCACACGCAAGAAACTTCTGGAAGGTCTTGCGGATGGTGGTTTTGGAAAAGAGCAACTTGTTGAGATGCAGAAGATTATTGATGCTGAGAAAAGTGATCTGTTTGATGTGCTTGCTCACGTGGCCTATGCGTTGCCACCATTGACCAGAGAAGAACGAGCATCAAGAGCCAAGGTGGTTATCAGCACTCACTTCAATACTAAGCAGCGTGTTTTCCTGGACTTTGTGCTATTACACTATGTGAGCGTGGGCGTTGATGAACTAAACCAAGAAAAGTTGAGGCCGCTCTTGGACCTCAAGTATCGAGGATCTATCAAGGATGCCGTCGCTGATCTTGGGAAGCCAGACGAAATTGGTAGAGTCTTTTCTGGGTTCCAGAAATATCTATATCAAGATGCTGCATAATCATGCTGATGCATTGTCATGAGGAAAGGTATTTGTGCCTGGAAAATCATGGTAGTTGGTAATAACTTTCTTTGCTCTGGTGAAAACGAGCCACATTTTATCATCGTTGCGTTGAGCCTCTGCAAGAAAACGGCTTATCGCCTCTGTTGTGCATGATATCAAGTCATCTATGTGAATAATGAGTTCAGGTAGATCGAGTTGTGACAAGAGAGATCGCGCTTCATCAACAGTTTTATCGCCCCACGCATAGAATATTCGATTTACTTTTCCCTCACGATATCGGCGAGATTCGGCTGAATGTGCATGAACTAAACCACATCGAGCACCCCACAGATCAGCGGATGAGCATGGTATAACAACTTCTCCCGTAAGCATATAAGCATCGCACCATTGTCGGAAGAACTTCTCGTTCACATCAAACTGTCCAGGAGGCATACCAAGATATGCCATCTGATCCATTGTCGTATAGCATAATATCAATGCGGGCGTGATAAGATTGTGATCTCTGCATAGGCATATTGCTTTTATCTGCGTATCCACCATATTTACTACCACTTGTCGTAACATGTCAAAACTCTCATGTTGACCAAGTGACGGCATAGCAAATGCCTCTATAAATAAGAGTAATATGATATGACAATCTTACATAAGCGATGACTTCCATTATTCATTACTCGGCGCGTCGGCCAAGTCCCAATTTCAGGGCAAGATCAGACCGAGCCTTCGCATAGTTCGGGCACGTCATCGGGTAATCGGACGGCAGACCCCACTTGGCACGGTATTCGTCGGGCGAAAGCCCATAGGACGATTTTAGATGCCTTTTGAGCATCTTGAGTTTCTTTCCGTCCTCAAGGCAGATGATGTAGTCAGGGGTGACTGACTTCTTGACCGGCACTGCGGGCTTCAGATCGACTGAGGCTTCGGCTGGTGCCTGCGGCTGGCCCAGCGTCGCCAGAGATTGATGGACGCTGTTGATCAGGTTCGGAAGGTCAGATGCTTGAACCGAATTTTTTGAAACGTAGGCGGAGACAATCTGGCTGGTCAACCCAAGCAGTGCGGTGTCCATCGTTTCCCCCGTGGCTCATGTCAGCATCCGCGTGAATGCTGGATCACTATGTATCCCATATATTGATGTAAAACAAGCGATTTATGGCGGTCACTTGAGCACAGCGATTGGCTTCTTTGATGGTGTGTAGGCCATAGCCCGATGCTCTGGGCAATATGTCATCATGACATCGACGGCCTTTCCACAAAAATGAAAGTCTGGTTTCTTTGGATCACCGAACGGCCATTTGCACATCCGTTCTGTCAGCACAAACAAGGTGGCGGCCTTGACGTCCTTCTTCTTTTTTATCGGAGATGGTCGCCCTGAAAGACCAAGCCGGTGCGCCTTTCCAATTATGGCGTTCCGACTAATATCGCAGCCGATGAATGTGGCAATCTCGCTGGCGGATTTCCCTTCTTTCCAGAGCGTCGCAAGCATCTCAATCTGTTCGTCTGTCCAAATCATTGTTGTCCTTACTCTTCAATAACAGAGCCATCTTCACGAACGGAGTAGATCGGTCCCTCTCCTTCGGCATTCCGTGGGTTGCGGAACTCCACCTTTAACTCCACATTCGGCTCCGCGTCGTAGAACACTTGGATGCTGATCAAACGAAATCCCTTTGCCACGAACGCCTTAATGGTTTTTCGCATTGGCGGCGGTGCTGCAAGCAGGGCCAGTTTAACTTTATCGATTTTCATTGGGGGATGCCCCCTGCGGCCATCTGTGCCAGTTCGTCAATCAGAAGCCGGTGGCGATCAGGATCAAGTGCGCGCCGGTCAGCGGCCATAATTATGAGCGCCCGTAGCCCCTTCTCGGTGAACTTGGCCCGGGGCCAGTGCCCCACATCGTCAATCGTGATCAGGCCGCGCTCAAGCAGCCCCTGGACTGCTGCTGTTAATTTGGGTGTGCCCTTGTTCGGGCCTGTCGCCCATCGCTTCACATGAAAGCCTTCCGTGATGCTGGGGGCATCGTTGAACCGCGCCATGAACTCGCGGCGCACCACTTCACGCTCATCTTTGTTCAGAAGGAGGTCGGGATCGGGCATCGGTGTTGGGCCTGTAATAATATCAATGACACGTCCGCATAGAGATCACGACTTCGTTTGCATAATCACGAGCATCTTTAGCAGACATTGAGGAAAAGTTTGCGACTGCTGCTCGTGCCGCCGCTAACGCCGCTGCTTTTCCTGTCGCCGCTGTGCCCGCCTTTTCAGCAAGTTCCTCGGCTTCCTTTGCGGCATCACCCGCTATTTGTGCTTGTTCAGCAGCCTTCGCGGCTGCTTTTGCGGCGCGTTCCACTGCTAACAATGCCAATGCCTCGTCGGTGGCCTCTGCAGCCATGTCCGCGGCCATGTTTGCGTCGTGTTCGGCGGCGGCGGCGGCATTACATGCCTCTGCTGCCCGTTCTGCCGCTGCTGTTGCCGCAACTCGTGCCGCTGTCGCTGTCATCGTCATTTCTCTGCCCCCACTCTCATCCGAGTTCCGACCGCTTCGACACTCCGAACCATCTCGACCACCACGACCGCCCATCTGGAGCCGGCCCTACCTGTCGCTCAAGCAGCCGGTCCAGAACTTGGTGGAGTTTCTGGTCCGTGGCCTCCCACCGCGCCTCGGCGGCTTCTGCCCGAATCTCTGCCACATCGATTCGCTCAATCCATAGGGCTCGTTCAGCCGCAACCTGCCCTATCAAGCGAGCCATATCCGCTTCACGCTGCTGCCGCTCATGGGCGATCTGGTTCCGAAGTTCATTGACTATTGGGTCGATGCCAGAACGTTCGGGTGCGTTCGGAACGGCCTGCACACACTCGCCATTTTCGTTCGGGGCCGTTCGCATTAAATCGTTCGGCCGTTCGTTCGGTGGCGTTCGGGCATTAAAAAAGGATGCAGGAACCTCGATCCTTACAGGGTCCTGGGGATGGTTCCTAACTTGGCGCCATTTACGGCGCTTGGCCTTCATTCGCGCACCGTCAACGCCGATGCCGAAGTGTGCGGCCATCTCTTCGTATGTCATAAGGCGGTGTTCGGCCACGTTCCCCACCGTTCCCCCGGTGAACGTTGGCCAACATTCGGCGAACGTTCGTTCGGTGGTCACTATCGCCTTACCAAGTATTCTGATGCAAGTCGAAACGCGGTCGGCAGGGCTCATATACCCATATTTTAGCCCCCAAAACCGCCGATTTGGTGTCAGCCACGCCAGCACACAACAGGATGTAGAGACGTTTTTTGGGCGGCGCGGACGCAAGCCCCTTGAACCGGGCTGCGGGGCAGTGCAACCTCCCCTTTGAACAATTTGGGAGCCACCACCCCCAGAAACGCAAAACGCCCCGACCCAGGGGATCGGAGCGCAGCGTAATCTCGGTTCTCGCAATTCCGAGACTACCTGCACCCAATCCCGACATCAAGTCAAAAACGCTCGTCGCGAGCCACAGATTTTTGCGGCCTGCGTTTAACGGTCCGACCTTGCGTCGGCACTGGTTGAGGTGTGTTGCGTCCTTGGGGACGGAACACGACTATGATCGACAGAAATCTCCGAGCACGCCTCGGTGCTAAAATCCGTTCGGACAAATCCCTGACGCATGCCACGCGTTCCATAGCGAACGCCGCCCTGTTTGCTGCTACCGACGCCAGAACGGGC
>CAIYCT010000118.1 GCA_903924765.1 uncultured Rhodospirillaceae bacterium
CGACCCGAATATCACCTGTTTCTATTTCACCCGAAGCAGCGTCCATTTTTAGCCCCGAAAATAATCGCTATCACACTGATTCTTATAGCAGAATTACGCTATTTCGTCACGTAAACCTTGGGTCATATGGGAAATCCGGGTTCAATTAATCCCACACCCAGCCGCCCCCAACCGGGCGGCTTTTTCTATGGAGACCGCGCAATGACCGGGTTGAACATTAAGGAATTGAAGGCGGAACTGGGAGCTGTCAGCCAAGCCATGCTGGCGCAGGCCCAATCCCGCGACTTCGATCCCGCCAAACATGCCGAACTGAAGGCGCAGGCGACCAAGCTGGACGCCCAGATCCGGGCGTTCGAGGATGCTGAAGCCTTGAACGCGGCTCAGGCCCAGCCGCACCATTCCAGCCCGCAAGTACCGCAGATCTGGGCGGTGGGGCCGGTTGATCCGTATCTGTCCAAGGTTCGCTCGGATATGGGGTTCGATTACAATCCGGCACAGAACTTTGGGTCGTTTGGCGAATTGCTGCAATCGGTGGCCCGCCATTATATGGACCGTGACCCCAGCAATACCGATCCTCGCCTGAAAGCTCTGCGGGCCAGCCGCGACATGGACGACCTGATGACCCGTGCCCCGTCCGGCATGGGCGAAGTGGACCCGACCGGCGGTGGGTTCTTGGTGCAATCGGATTTTGCCAGCTATGTGTGGACCCGTGCCTATGACACCGGCAAGGTGTTGTCGCGGGTGGAAAAACTGCCCATTTCCACTGCGTCCAACAGTATCAAGCTTCCCGGTGTGGACGAAACCAGCCGCGCCACCGGCAGCCGCTATGGTGGGGTGCAATCGTTCTGGATGGCGGAAGGCGATCCCATTACCGGTTCCAAGCCCAAGTTCCGCCAGATCGAGCTGGATTTGAAGAAACTGGGTTCGGCCATGTTCGTCACCGACGAATTGCTGGCCGACACCTCGCTGCTGACCAAGATTGCCAACACCGCCTTTACCGAAGAACTGATCTTCATGGTGGAAGACGCGATCATCGAAGGCGATGGCGTGGGCAAACCACTGGGGATTTTGAAAGCCCCGGCCACGGTGGTGGTGGCCAAGCAAAGCGGGCAAGCCGCCGGGAGCCTGGTCAAAGAAAACATCGATGCCATGTATTCGGTGCTGTGGAGCCGCAGCCGGGAGAATGCGGTGTGGCTGATCAATCAGCTTTTGTGGCCGCAATTGCTGCAATTAAGCCAAGTGGTCGGCACCGGCGGCGCTCCGGTGTTCCTGCCCGCCGGGACCATGAGCGGTAAACCCTATGCCACCTTGTACGGCATTCCGGTGGTCGAGGTGGAGTATTGCTCGGCCCCCGGCACACCCGGCGACATCATTCTGGCTGATCTGACGCAATACGCCTTGGCCGATAAAAGCGGCATTCAGGCGGCGTCCTCCATGCATGTGCGGTTTCTGTATGACGAAATGACCTTCCGCTTCACCTACCGGGTGGATGGCAAACCGTTCTGGTCAAAACCGCTGACCCCGTTCAAGGGCAGCCAGAACCTGTCGGCCTTCGTGATCTTGGCCCAGCGGTAAACTGCTGCCCGATTCCCCTTTTTCTTTAAGGAAAGCCCCCATGAAACAGTTCAGTCTGACCAACATCCTGTCGCCGGACGGCTTATTGATTCCTGCCATCGACCCCACTGGCCGTGCGGGGACATATCGCACCGTTTACGGCGCATCCCGCATCTTTGTGGTGTGCCACTTTGCCCAAGGCAATGCGGCCACCATTACGGTGGGGGTATTGCAGGCCAAGGATACCAGCGGCACCGGCTCCAAAGCCATTGCCACCGCCAAGATTTACACCAACGAAAACGTGGCGCTGGGCAGTGGCAACATCGTCCAGCAGGCCGATGGGGTGACCTACACCACCGGGGCAACCTTGGCGGAAAAACTGGTGATCTTTGAACTGGACCCCGCCGACGCTTTGGATGTGAACAACGCCTACAACGCCATCACCGTGTCCACCGGGGCATCCAATCCCGCCAACATCACCAGCGCCGAACTGTATGTCTACGGCTCCTATCTGGGCATTTCCGGTCTGGGATTGGACTAAGCGAAGGGGATTTACGATGCCGAATGTTCGTTATAAGGGGCGTTATGACGGTGGGATGCCGGTTGTTTACGATCCCCAAACCGGCGAGGTGGTCAATGCCTCGGCCCCGGTGTTCTTCTACGACGATTTTCTGGGGGCCGGGCATACCGCCATTCCCACCACGGTTTCGTCCGGGTCCAACTGGTGCGCCAAGATCGTCAAATCGGCGGGCAATGTGACGGTGGGCGCGGTTGCCAATGGCCAGACCGGGCAAGTGGCCCTGGTCACCGATGCCACCAACGAAAAACAGGACGCGGTGCTGTACTGCTTTGACCAGCGGGCCTACACCGTCAATATCGGTCTGGTCTACGAGACCCGCATTCAGTTGGGCACCATCCCCACCACCGGCACCAAGGCAGTGTTTGGCATTGCCGCTGCGTGGGCGGATGGTCAGAACAACATCGCCCAGTATCTGCGCTTTGCCGTCAACGGTAATGGCACCTTGCTGTGCGAGACCCAAGACGGCACCACCCAATTGTCGGTGTCGTCGGGCGTGACCATCGGCACCAATAGCGAATGGCATGTGCTGCGCATTGATGCCTCGGACGTCACCAGCATCAAGTTCTTCATTGATGGCAACCCGGTGGCGACCTCGACCACCTTTCCGTTTGCGGCCACCGGGGCCAATGCCCAGGTCCAGCCCTATGCCTCGGTCTATAAGGCGTCCGGCATCTCGGTGGGAACGGTCAATCTGGATTATGTGGCCATTTGGCAGAACCGGGCTTGAAGGGAACCAGCATGACGACACCAGTTGCATTTGATCCGGCTGCGGCCAATGTGGGGGACCGCGTCACCTTGGCCGATGGCCGGGAGGTCACCATCTTGGGGGTGCGGATTTCTTCGGTGGAGGGCAACTCCATCCTGATTGCCGAAGGGTGGATTGATGCCGCCCAAGTTGCGGCAGCGGCTTAAGGCGGAGGTCCGGCATGGCCCTGTCCATCAACATCCAGAAGTTTGCCGCCACCATTGCCGCCGGAGCCTCGCTCAGTGGCGAAGTGGATCTGGGGGCCTGTACGCTGTGCGGCATCGTGCTGCCCGCCGCCCTGAATACGGGCAATCTGTCGTTCCAAGTCAGCGTCGATGGCGGGCTGACTTGGAACGAACTGGCCATGGCCATTGGGGGATATATCAGTTACCCCATGGGCAATTCGCTGTATCTGGCGGTGGACCCGACGCTGTGGCGCGGTATCAATGCGGTTAAGGTGCGCACCGGCGCTGCCGCTTCGCCGGTTGTTCAGGCGGCGCAAGTGATCATCACCTTGATTGCCCGCCCCAATATCTGACCATGAGCCTGATCCCCACCTATGCCATCACCAGCGTGGTGACGCCCCCGGCTGGTCTGGATTTGACCACCTTGGCCATTTGGAAGGACGATTGGGGGGTAAAGGGGAGCGAGGATGACGCCTTTATCCGCCGCACCATCACCCGGTGCAGCGTGGCGGCGGCCAATTATTGCAACCGGGTGTTCGGGATCGCCACCTATCTGGATGTGATCCGGTTGGAACGCGGCGAAGCCTTGGGCCGGATTGCCAATGGCGAGGCCAGCCCCATTGCCCTGCGCATGTGGCCGCTGGTCCGCGTCCTGTCCGTCACCGAGAACCCGATCAATGCCGCCGCCGATCTGATCGAAGGCACCGAGTTTGAAACCGATCTCGGCAAAGGCTTGATCTGCCGCTTGGATGGCAACGGCAATCCCCGCACATGGCCGACTGTCCAGATCAATGTGGTGTATCAGGCCGGATACGTCCTGCCCACCGACACCAATGAAGCCGACCGCACCTTGCCGTTTGATATTGAGGATGCGGTGGGCCGCATGGTCTGGTCACGCTATGCCGAACGCCAGCGCGACCCGTTCGTGCAAGAAGAATCGGTGGTGGGCGTAGGAACCACTCGTTACATCACCACCACCCCGGACGGCAATCTGTCGCCCGATGTGACCGATATTCTCAACAATTACCGGGTGCCGCTGTTGGGCGGCAGTTTGTAAGGAAGGATTGCCCATGGACAATGCCGGAACCTATAACTTTGCCGCCTCGGTCACCAATGCGGCTACTCAGGTGACCACCGCCATCAGCGATCTGGA
>CAIYCT010000119.1 GCA_903924765.1 uncultured Rhodospirillaceae bacterium
CCTTGCGGCCCGTGTTCGGAAATCTTTTTTGATTGGGGCGCCAACAAATGTCAGAATCCCGATTGCAACCCGGATTGCAGCTGCGGGCGGTTTTGTGAGGTCTGGAACCTGGTTTTTACCCAGTTCAATCGCAAGGACGGCGGGGTGTTGGAACCTCTGCCGGCCAAGAACATTGACACCGGCATGGGGCTGGAGCGTCTGGCCGCCGTGCTTCAAGGCAAGCATGACAATTACGACATCGATCTGATGCGGGCCTTGATCGAGGCCTCGGCCCGCTATTCCGGCGTCGAACCCGATGGCCCATTTAAAGTCTCGCACCGGGTCATCGCCGACCATCTGCGCTCGTCCAGCTTCCTGGTGGCCGACGGCGTGCTGCCCTCCAACGA
Source organism: uncultured Rhodospirillaceae bacterium (assembly GCA_903924765.1). Lineage (GTDB taxonomy): Bacteria > Pseudomonadota > Alphaproteobacteria > Rhodospirillales > Magnetospirillaceae > CAIYCT01. The sequence goes on from CAIYCT010000119.1 coordinate 387, forward strand.
AGGCCGCGGCTATGTGCTGCGCCGGATCATGCGCCGGGCCATGCGCCACGCCCATCAAATGGGCTGTGACAGCCCGCTGTTGTGGAAACTGGTCCCCGCCTTGGTGGCGGAAATGGGCGAGGCTTATCCCGAATTGGCCCGCGCCCAGGATTTGATCACCGAAACCTTGAAGCTGGAGGAATCCCGCTTCATCGCCACCTTGGCCAAGGGCTTGAAGCTGCTGGACGAGGACGCAGCCCATCTGACAGAAGGGCAAAACCTGCCCGGCGACGTGGCCTTCAAGCTGTACGACACCTATGGCTTCCCCTTGGACCTGACCCAGGACGCCCTGCGCACACGCGGCATCGGCGTTGACGTGGACGGTTTCAACGCCGCCATGGCCCATCAAAAGGCCGAGGCCCGCAAGGCTTGGGCAGGATCTGGCGACTCCGCCACCGAGACGGTGTGGTTCGACCTGCGCGACAAGCTGGGCGCGACCGAATTCTTGGGCTACGACACCATCGACGCCGAAGGCATGATCCTGGGGCTGGTGGTGGACGGCCAAGTGGTTCATCACGCCGAGCTGGGCCAACAGGTGGCGGTCATCGCCAACCAAACTCCGTTCTACGGCGAGTCCGGCGGCCAAGTGGGCGATACCGGAACCATCACCCTGGCGGGCGGCAAGGCCAAGATCGTGGTCACCGACACGCAAAAGAAGCTGGGCGATTTGATCGTCCATTTCGGCACCGTGGAAGGGGCCGCCATCGAGGACCGTATCGATGCCCATTTCGCCGTCGACAAGGATCGCCGCGATGCCATCCGCGCCCATCACTCGGTCACCCACTTGCTTCATTCCGCCCTGCGCAACGTTTTGGGTGGTCATGTGGCTCAAAAAGGCTCGCTGGTCGAACCGGATCGTCTGCGCTTCGACATCAGCCACCCCAAAGGCATCGACGCCGCCGAACTGCGCGCGGTGGAAACCGAAGTCAACCGTCAAATCCGCCAAAATCGTCCCGTCAGCACCCGCGTCATGTCGCAAGACGAAGCCATCAAGGCCGGGGCCATGGCGTTGTTCGGCGAGAAATACGGCGACGAAGTGCGCGTGGTTTCCATGGGCGGCGGCGATGGCCCCCTGTTCTCGGTCGAGCTGTGCGGCGGCACCCACGTCACCCGCACCGGCGATATCGGCGCGCTGAAGATTGTCGGTGAAAGCGCCGTGTCGTCTGGCGTGCGCCGCATCGAAGCGGTGGCTGGAGCCGCCTTCATTCAATGGGCCGAGGAAAAAGACGCCCTGCTGTCCCAAGCCGCCGAAATCCTGCGCGCCGCCCCCGCCGACTTGCCCAAACGCATCAGCCAATTGCTGGACGACCGCAAGCGCCTGGAAAAGGAATTGACCGACACCCGCAAGCAAATGGCCACCGGCGGTGCCGGAGCCGCCCCGGCGGTTGCCCAAATCAACGGCGTCACCTATGCCGGTCGCGTCCTGGACGGCGTGCCCGCCAAGGACCTGAAAGGCATGGCCGACGAGATCAAGAAGCAGATCGGCTCGGGCGTGGTCGCCCTGGTGTCCAGCGACGAGGGCAAAGCTTCCATCGTCGTCGCCGTCACCGACGACCTCACCGCTCGGCTCAGCGCCGTCGATCTGGTCCGCGTCGGCTCGGAAGCCCTAGGCGGAAAAGGCGGCGGCGGCCGCCCCGACATGGCTCAAGCCGGCGGCCCCAACCCCGACACCGGCCAAGCCGCCATCGACGCCATCGCGGCCAAGCTATAGGCACAAAAAAGGGGAAGACTCGTCTTCCCCTTAGACCCCATCCATTCCTAAACTGGTTTTATCAATACGGAATCAACGCCTGCACATAAGCGGGCAGGCAGAATGACGCGCCGTGCAAATCGGGGGTGTAATAACGCGTTGCAACCGGCGCAGCGGAGTAGCGCGCGGCGATGACGTCGCGGCTTAAACGTCGGTAAGACGCATCGAGGCTGGCCCAGCCTAGGGCCATAAATCCGCCCACATAGGTGGGCACGGCGGCCACATAAAATCCCACATCGGTGAAATAGGGTTTGCGACGGCTGTAGGTGTCGGGAATTTCTTGGCCTTGCAGGAACGGCACTCCGTTCTGATTGACCACGATGCCGCCCGGTTTCAGCGCCTGGGCGCAATCCTTGTAGAAGCTTTCGGTGAACAAGACCTCGCCCGGACCGGATGGGTCGGTGGAATCGATCACGATCAGGTCGAACCGCTCAGGGGTGGTGCGCATGTAATGGATGCCATCGGCGATAACGATTTCGGTCCTGGGATCGTCGAACGCTCCGTTCGAGACCATTGGCAGATGGGTGCGGCAGAATTCCACCACCTGGGCATCGATTTCCACCAACACGGCCCGCTTGACCGAAGGATGCTTTAGCACTTCGCGCAGCATGCCGCCATCGCCGCCGCCGACGATGCAGACGCTTTCGGCCTTGCCATGGGCGTACAGCGGAACATGCGCCAGCATTTCGTGATAAACGAATTCATCGCCTGTGGTCAGTTGGATGACCCCGTCCAGCGTCAGCACCCGACCGAACCACGGCGTTTCAAACACCGCGATGTCTTGCAGGTCGCCACTGGACTGAAACACCGTTTTGGTGATCAGGAAGGATTGCTGCCAATAATCGTACAATCCTTCCTTAAACCAAGTGCCTGCTTCCTTAAGCACGCTATCGCTCAAGGAGTCAGGCCCCGTTTGTTTTCAGCCAACGTAACGTAGGATGGCGTGAACACTTCCTTCAATACCGGGACGGCGCGGTAAGGGTCGCAATCGCCGCACATGAATACGTCAAGCGCGGCGTAACCCCGTTCCGGCCAGGAATGGATCGAGATGTGGCTTTCGGCCAACACCAAAACCCCAGATATCCCGCCATTGGGCTGGAAGTGGTGGAGATGACAATGGAGCACGGTGGCGCCTGCCACACGCGCAGATTCCCGCAATGCCGCTTCAACCGTATCCAATTCGTCGAGACGACTAGCGCCCCATAGATCGATCAGCAGGTGCGTTCCGGCAAACTTGATGCCGTCCCGCTCGACAAAATAATCCTTCCCGTTTTCGGTGGAAGGAACACTCTGCCGATCTTCATTGGCAGCATTAACAACTACGCCTTGGGTATTCCTCGGATTGGCTTCCGAGTTCATCCCCAGATTGGCAGTAAGAGCGTGGTTCATAGCCCCCCCCCAAACCAGTAGATAAACCAGAAGTACTTGGGCTTTTTCAGGTCAGCCAAGACCTAGGACCCAAGTAGCAAGGGGCGGTTTATCACCTATACTGACGGCAAATGCAAGGGGAAATCATAAGATCATTTTAATTTAACGATGACAGACCCTGTTCCTTGGCGCGTTTCTGCCATTCGCTCATGAAAGTTTGGAAGTCGGTCACTTGCTTAATCATGTCGGGAACCTTGTGGTAATCCATGATTCCGTGCTCGGGCGGCGAGGTCAGCAGATCGAACGCGTCGGCCAACGGGTTGGCCTTCATGCTGTCGGCGTATACCTTGCGCAAGCGCGCCAAACCGCGCTCGTCCTTGGCCAGGGTCAAGGCGGTAGCCAGATCGACCACATGCTTGGCCTGCTCGGGCGACAAGCGCTTGTTGGGCGTCGGCAAATCGGTGATAGCTTCCAACGCCGCCGCCGCTTCCGGCCATTTCTGCTGCTTCCAATAGATATCGGCGCGCATCTTCTTGGCCGCGTCCGAACTGTCATTGACGATCAGCCCCAAAGCTTCGGCGGTGCGATCCATATCGGCCAGAGCCTGCACCCGCATAAATCGGCGTTGAAGCTCTAAATCCTGCGGCAATCCCGGCATTTCGCTTTCTTCCAACGCCTCCAACGCATCCTTGGATTTGTTGTTGGACAGATCCAGGAACGCCAGCCTGGTGCCCACGCGAGCTTTTTCCAGGCCGGTCAAACGATATTGCACCTGATGCTTGAGCAGATCCGCCGACTCGTCCAACAAATCCACCGAGGCCAAGCGGTCGGCCAATTTGCGGATCATCTCGTCACCCTTGTCTCCCTGCGGCGTCAGTTCCTGGAATTCGTTGTATAGCCCGATGGCCTGGATCGGCGGCATCTTGTCTGCCAAGCCGTCCAGGAACAGGTGGTTGAACAGTTCGCCCATGGACCGGGCCACGTTGGGAGCGTCGGGATGGTCGGAATACTTGGCCAGAATGGCGCGCAAGTCTTGGAAGCCCTCGCGGTAGTGACCGGCGTCGATCATCATCTGCGCCGCTTGCTTAACGGTTTGGTACTCGAAATCGCCGCCGCGCCACACATAGGGCAGCAGCTTCAATTGATGGATGGCGTCGTCGGCGGAAATCTTGCCTTGATTGAACTGGATCTGGATGCGGTTGCGGGCGGACAAGGCCCGCTCTTGCATGCTTTTGCCGGATTCGGCGATCAGATAGCGTTTGACTGCTTCGTCATATTGCTTGTTGGCTTCCGCCGCCAAGCCGCCCAGATAGGCCAAGGTATCGCGATTGGCCTGAGTAATGCCCGGACCGTCCATGCCGTTGATGATCTTGCCCGCGGTCTTTAAATCGCCCGCTGCCAGCAAGGACAGCACCGCAGGTCGGCCCAAGGCCATGCGCAACGGCGCGGGCATGCCCTTAAGCTCGTCGGCCACCCCCTTGAGAATACCCGCCAGAGAGGCTGGATCGGCGCCGCTGGCAACCTTGGCGGCGGCCACCCACATGGCGGCCCGTTTGTCGTCCTTGAGCGCGGGATGGGACAAATCTTCGATGGCCTCGGGATAGCGGTTCATCAGCATTGAGGCGATGCCCCGCACCGACCGGAAATTGGGCTTGTCCACCATGCCCGGGTCCATCAACGCGATGCCGCGCAAGGTTCCCAAGGCTTCGGCGTCCAGGCCGTTGGCTAGATAATGCCGCGCCACCTCCAGATTGGCCGGACCGCGATCGGCGGGCGGTTCCTGCAAGGCGCGGGTCAAAAGGCCCGAATGTTCGCCGTCGAACTTTACAACGCCACCACGGGCCCATTTGGCCGGATCGATGGGGTCACCCACCCCGACCGGCTCCAAGGCGGTTGGAACAGCCCCCTCGCCCTCAGCGCCGCTGCCTTTGACGGCCAGGTGCCCTTCCGCTGACGGGCCTTGGGTCGGACGGGCCATGGTCAAGCCCCCGGGCATGGCCAATTGAACGTTGCCGTGGGTCGAATCCAGCCAAGCCCGTTCAGCCCTGGGCGCCATGGCGACGCCCTGCAAGGTCGGCAGCATGTCCGCTTCAGGCAAATCCACTTCTTCGCGAATCCCCGCCCCCGCCGTGCCCACCGGAACCACGTGCAAGGAATCGCCCACTTCCGGGTCCTTGAAGATCACTTCGTCCTTGGCTGCGTCGGCAACCCGCAACATCAAGCGGCCACGGTCCTGAAAGTCGAATTGGCGCTCGGGCACGTAGGACGTCACTGGGCCGGTATTCTCGCGCTTGGTCAGATCGAATACCCAAGCCTTGCCGTTTTTGTGCGGCACCGGCTGAAATCCTTCGGCCAACAGCAGACGCACCGCCCAGCCTTTTTTGGTCGGAATGACATCGGCCTGAAGGACCGCCTTGCCACCCACTTGCGCGATGGCTTGAGCGTCAACATCGCCTTTGCGGTCGAACACCAGCCACCACCAACCGGCGCGATTGAACACCGCGGCAGCGCTCATCGGCTCGAAATTAATGGTTAAGCTTGCTCCGGACGGCGGCTCTTCGGGAGGAGGAGATGTCGCTTCGGATGGCATGGGCGCAACCATGGTGGAAGCAGGAGCGGGAACCACAGGCACAGCTGGCATGGGAAAAGGCGGTTCCGATTTAGCGGCGGACGGTTTGGTTTCTGGCGCCTTGGTTTCTGGCGCCTTGGTTTCTGGTGGTTTAGCAGGCGCCGTAATTCTTGCCTCGGCTTTGGGGGCGTCGGCTTTGATGTCCAGGACCACCTTGCCCTTTTCGGCATAATGATGCTCGCCCGCGCCAGCAGGAATTTTCAAACTGACGGTCACGCCATGATCGCCAGCTTTAATCGCATCCA
>CAIYCT010000120.1 GCA_903924765.1 uncultured Rhodospirillaceae bacterium
CCCGAATATCACCTGTTTCTATTTCACCCGAAGCAGCGTCCATTTTTAGCCCCGAAAATAATCGCTATCACACTGATTCTTATAGCAGAATTACGCTATTTCGTCACGGAAACCTTGGGTCATATGGGAAATCCGGGATTATTGAATTGGTGCAAGAACAGCAAACCACCTTCACCGAACTTGTCATCGATGCTCGTTCGTTGATTGAGCGGCTGTCCGACCTTTAGAATCCAGAATCAGACAATGTCCGATGCCTTGCCAAAGATGCACTTTACGCCGTCCTCGAACACCGAAACATTGGGATGGCGCTTGCAAAGCTCCGCATATGCGTCCTGAACTCCCTGCGCCAACTCGCTTTCGTTGACCAACTCAAACTCATAGTGATCAAGCTCCCGACCATTGAACGTCAGCATTACACGCATTTTCATTTAGAGTCCTCCGAACTGCCAGAGGATCAGTATATCAGAAGAGAGCGTGTCCGGGATTTTTGATAGCGGCAAATTTTGCATCCCGTATCTGGGAAAAAATTACCCACAGGAATCCTTTTCCCCGTCCAAAATAACAATATATATTTGATTTTATTGCATTAAATGCAAAGACAATGCGGCATAAAAATTGCGTCCAAATACTGTCGATACGCCGGTGGAAAAAACCGGCTTTATATCGTGATGCAATGAAGGAGGCAAAGAAATGAGCTTGACAGTTTCAGGGATAAGCGGTGGAGGAATGCCCGGCACAGTTTCCGGCGCAAGCTCCCGGATGCCTCCACAGCAAAAGATGACTAATCTGTACAATCAGATTGATGCATCCGGAGCTGGCGCTATTTCGCAATCCCAATTCAATCAGGCTTTTCAGTCCTCCACCACCCCGACGGCGTTTAAGGCGGCGGGCGCAAATTCGGTGTGGAATTCTCTCGACCCCAATGGAACCGGGCAAGTGTCGCAACAAGATTTCGTCAACGGCATGAAGTCCATGATGTACACGCTTCGCCAGGGAAATTCGGGCGCCGCGCAAACAGCAGCGGCAGCGACGCAAGCTTTTAACACGTTAGGCTAGCATAAAGTCCCGCCTTGGCGTCCCTCATTGGTTGCCCATTGATGCGGAACGCCAAGGCGCTCAAGCCATTGAATGCCCGACTGTCCTTTTAACATGGCGATAGTGGTCATGCTGCCGGCGACCATGCAGTGCGACGCAAGCGCCGTAACCGAGGACAATCCCTGCACCGGCCAACCCGTGCGAGGATTGAGAATATGGCAGCAGCGGCGGCCATTGAAATCGATGCAGCGTTCATAATCCCCACTTGTCGCCAGCGCCCCTTGGTGAATCTCGACAGTTCCAATCAGAGCGTCTGGTTTTAAAGGATCGCGCAGGCTTATTTGCCAGGGTTGACCATCTGGGTGCGGTCCCAGAACAAACAAATCTCCGCCAAGATCGATCAAGCCATGCGTAATCCCATGCTCCATGAGTAAGGAGGCCACGCGATCAACGGCGTATTCCTTGCCGATGCCGCCGAAATCGATTTCCATTCCTTTGTTTTTAAAGCTGAGAGAGGGCGCGTGCCAGACCAGCTTGTCCATGCCGATCATGGGCAGCAGTTTGTCAATCTCGGACGGGTCGGGCATCCGTTCGGACTCGAAATCCCATGCCCGGCGCAAGACGCCTGCGGTGATATCGAACAAGCCCTCGCTTTTTTGGAAGCATGCCTGGGCATAGTCCAAAAGCGCCGCCGTTTCGTCATCAAGCAAAACCGTTTCACCGGACGCGGCGGCAAGATTGATAGCGGATATGGTGCTGTTGGGATTGTACCGAGAATATTTCTTTTCGATGCGATCCACTTCGTCAAGGGCCAACGCGGCAACAATGCCAGCCGCCGCATCGGTTTCGGCATAAAGCTGCAAAGCGCAACGCGTTCCCATGGCGGTGAAGCTATAAAAATGCGGTTTCATTTCCGTATCTTCGCTGTATCCATGGGAACGGTTAAGCAAAACAGACCACCCCGGCTTAAGGCGTGGTCAGTCCGATCAGGCTCCATTCAGTCTTGGCCGCCGTATTGAGCGCCGTGAACTGTGTATGCGTGAAGGCAGCTGCCTGCACGGTGGACAGAGTAGCAATCTCCGACGTAGTTATGACGCTGATCTGTGTCGACGACAGCGCATGCAACTGAGACGACCCCAGAGCATTGAACTGCGTTTGAGTTAACAAGGACATAGTCAGTCCCCGAATTTGAGCGGTGCTCAAAGCGGCGATTTCCGTCTTGGTGATGCCGGACACTTGCGTGTTGGTCAGCGCCGCCAAATCGGTGGTGCTGATGTCGTCGAATTGGGCAACGGACAATCCGCCCAATTGGGTGGCGCTCAACGCGAGGATTTGAGTGGTCGAGAACGCGCCCACATCCACTGCAGACAAACCTCCGATTTGGGTCAGGGTCAGCTGAACAATTTGATCGGTGGTCAAGGCCGAGCTTTGCCGCGTACACAAGGCGCCAAGGTCTTTGGAATTAAGCCCCGGCAACTCGGTCGACGACAACGACACAATCTCGGTGGTGCTGAATTCCGAGATTTGAGCCGTGTTGAAAGCCGCCAATTGGGTGGAGGTAAAGGCCCGGATCTGACGAGAGGAGAATCCTGTGGTTTCCGTCGAGGTCAGGCCTTGGATCTGCGCCACGGACAGAGCGACCAACTGCAATTGCGACAATCCGCCCAATTGCGCCAAAGTCAGGGCGGCCACTTGTCCAGCCGACAAACCGCTTTCCTGCGTGGTGGACAGCGACGAGATAACCGTGGCGGGAAGCGCCAGAATTTGCGACGCCGACAGCGACGCAACGTCTTGAGACGTCAATCCCAAGGCTTGGGTCGTGCTTAAGGCGTTCAAATCCAGCACGGTCAATCCTTTGACCTGCGTGGTGGTCAACGATCCCACCTGCGACGATGTTAAGGATTGTGCTTGAGTGATGGTCAACAGACCGAAATCAAGCGCCGAGAATCCGACCAATTGAGTGGTCGTCAACGAGGCGATGTCCGTGGCGCTAAAGCCTTGGGCAAGCTGAGACGCGTTCAAGCTGGCCACTTGGTCGGACGTCAAACCCGTCAATTGAGTGGTGGTGAGCGCTTTGAGTTGAGACGCCGAAATACCCTTCACCTGCGTCGTGGTCAGAGCCATGATCTGATCGCTGCTATAACCAGAGAATTGCGTCGTGGTCAAAGACGCCAGCTGAGTGGAAGACCAAACCCGCAGATGATTGGAATCGAAGCCGTGCATCTCTTGCGCGGTCAGACGAGAGATTTGATTGGTGGACAGCGCCGCCCATTGATCCGTGGTCAGTCCACGAAGCTGAGTGGATGTCAGCGATTGTAAGGACAGGCCTCGCAATTGCGCCACGCTCAGGGCGGACAATTCCGTAACGGTCAAGGCGCCCAATTGCCCCAAAGTCAACGCGACCAATTGGGTCGCGGTCAGCCCGCTTTCCTGGGTGGAGGTGAAGGCCGCGATGGCCGTCGATGACAAACCGACCAACTGCCCCGTGCCCATGGCGGACAGTTGCACCGAATTCAAGCCGCCGACCTGAAGCGTCGTCACGGCGTTCAGTTCCGAAGCCGTCAGTCCCAAAACTTGCGTGGTTGTCAGCGCCGACAATTGATTGGACGACAGCGCGACAAACTGAGTGCTCGACAAACCGCCCAGATCAAGAGCCGACAACCCGCTGAATTGGGTTTGCGACAAGGAAACCAAAGCCGTCGTGGTAAGCACCCGATCCAACTGCTCGGCGCTTAGGCCTGCAAGTTGGGTGGAAGAATAGCTCAGAATTAAATCCGTGGTTAAAGACGGGTTTTTCGACGAAGTTTCTGTTTCTTGATGACCGGTTGTCGCCGTTTGGACAGGGGACGAATAGTTTGTCCCACCCAATCGCCCGTCGTTGCTCTTGTCGTGATTATTGCCTGACATCCTAAACCCCCTAGCTGTGGATCAAATTGGAAGAGTGGCACCGTATGTACAGAGGAACTGAAGTGTCGTTTATGACCTTGTTCACACTTCGCATTTTTAATAATGCAGCGGCACGCTAATGGACGTCCTTGCATCACCAACGTCGAACGCGCTGTCCTCGAAGCTGGGCGGACCGATGACGGTCGGATCGTTGGACAGCCCCCACCCTTCGGATGGGAACATGCCAAGAAATAAATCCAGCTTCTGATTGCCGTTCTCATCGTGATAGGCCAGGACGGCATAACGTCCAGCGGGAATGTCCTTGAACACGCCGGTAACCGTCCCTGGCGTGGCGGGAAGCGACAGAATCTGGTAGGCGCGTTGCTCATGCCGAAAGCCGTCCGCTTTGTCGTAAAGACAAATGCGAATTGTTTGCGTCGCATCGCGGACTCCGTCGATCGAGACGGTCAAATCGGCGGCCTGGGCTGTGCCAAACGACAAACCCAAAGCCACACCGCCAACCAAGGCACCCTTAAAACATGACGCGAATGGCAAAGCTGATCTCCGTAGCTGTAAAATTACCCAATCCATTGACCGAAATATTCTGACTACCGGGAAGGCCCCAGTTGGCCTTGCCCAGATCCACATAGCGAATTTCAACATCGTTCATCACCCGCGGTCCAAGCTTGAACGAGGCACCGACACCGCCGCTCCACGCCACATCGTTGGTGATGGTGGTGTAGCGAGCGGGATTGCTGGAATTGGTATACTGGCTTTTGACCGTGTTGTGTGACCAGCCCACGCCGCCGGACACAAAGGGCCACCAATTGGGGCTGTTCACCGGAAAATACCAATAGGCCTTGCCCATGCCGGTAATGTTTTGCACCGTACTACCCAGCGCGCCGGATGTGGTTCCCAGCAACACGGGACTGGAATCGTAGGTGACCTCGGTCCGGTTCATGAATTCGAACTCGGTGCGCAACGGAATATGATAGCGATAGATCCACTCATAGCCCGCCGACATGCCAAAGGCCCCGGTCATATTCGTGGCATGGGTGCTATTGACGTCGGCGGACGCCGTCGATTGAATATTGGTAATTCTTTCAAAACTCGGGCCGCCCTTTCCGGCGACGTACCAGCCTTCCGATGGATCGAGTGTCCGAATGTGCTTGGGAGGAGTCGGCGCGTCTTCCGCCACGGGAAAGTCCTGGGCCAAGGCCGGAAACGAAGCCATGGTCAGTGCCGCCACAACCGTCAACCGGGTTAGGGCTTTCTTGAATTGTCCGCTGACCGCCCCATCGATGACCGAGGGGAACAGCTTCTGGATCAGCAGGAAAAGGCGTTCCGGCCCCATCGGATAGACGTCGCGCTTGCCGCACAAAGCCGCCTCGACAATGGCCTTGGCAACGGCCGGAGGATCGTCAAGATGCATGTCGAAGGCCTCGCTAACCACGTCATCCGTTGCGTCGGTGCGGGTTCCACGCGGCGCGGCGTAGGTAACCCCCACTCCCTCGGAGGATAACTCCCGGCGCAGGGCTTCGGACCAACCGCGCAGCCCGAATTTGGTTGCGGAATAGGCGCTGAAATAGGGAAAGGCGATATCGCCGAACATGGAACCGATATTGACCACGCGCGAAGGCTGGGCCTTCTTCAACAGCGGCAAGAATGCCAGCGTCAGTTCCATGGGCGCGATCAGGTTGGTTTCAATCATCCGTCGGCGTTGTTGGGCGTCGTCGATGCGCAACCGACCGGACGACACCACGCCGGCATTGTTGAACAGCAAGTCCAACGACCCTTTTTCGGCAACATGCTCGACCAGATAAGCGCGCGACGCTTCATCCGTGATATCGACGGCGAAAAGCGCCGCATTGTCTGGGTTTTGCAATAACGTCTTGGTCTCCAACAACGCTTGCTGACGCCGTCCAACCAAAATAACGCGGGCTCCCCGAGCGGACAATTCAATGGCCAACGCACGGCCAATTCCCGACCCTGCCCCCGTCACGAGAGCAGTCTTTCCATCACAGCGACTCATATTACCTCCACCTTGTCCGCCAGGAACCGAAACACATCGCCAAACAACTGATAAAAATCCTTGGCGGATTGAATGATGATTTCTCGACGTTCCGGCGTATCGATTTGATCCAGAAGGACCGCGAAGGCCGCAACATGGTCTTCGTCCAAGTGACCGTGCGAGGTTAGATAACTAAACCCGCCCTGGCTTGGATCGACCTTGAGTTTCGTCGTGATCGAGGACGCGGCGGCACGGGCCAGAGCCACCGACATGCCTTCCAAAACATGAACCATTCCCAGCAGTGCATAGGGACTGATGCGCTCAATGGCGTAATTGGCGTAAGCCACCATCATGCGAACGGGAAAAGGCGGCAAGGCCTGCCGGACCGCATCCGCATCCCCGCCCAACGCGCGGATATCATCCAGAATCCACGCTTCATGCCCCTTCTCTTCGTCAAGATAGTCCAGCAATCCGGCGCGGTACGATTGGTCCTGTTCGTCGCAGCGCGACAAAGCCAGACCCAGCAAAGGGCAGGTGTGTTTGACGTGGTGATAGGCGCAGGCCAGATAGTCCAGGTATAAGTCTCGATCAACGCCGTTCTCGACGGCATGACGGATCACCGGAACACTCATAAATCTGGCTTGTTCGGTCGCCGTTTCCGTCAGCAACAGATCATAAAATCTTAGGGACATGGAGTCTCCGCAATGAACGAGGCGATAGCGCGGCGGCGCAGGCGGCCATTGGCCGTGATAAGGGCGTGCTGCTTCAACAAGCTTTCCGCCAGCACCGTGCTTTTCCCAGGACGGGCATAGGCGGGCGCATCGGCGCAGAGCTGGTCCACAAGGGCATCGACCTCGCCCTGCTCCGCCTGCAACAGCCACTCGCCCGCCGGGACCAGAACCGCGTGGGGATGCGTGCCGCCGTTGACAACGGCGCAACGGCTGATGCGGGAATCAGACAACAGCATGGGTTCAAGCCATTCCGGATGAATGTTACGTCCGGTGCTGGTGACGATGATGTCGTCAATTCTGCCTTCGACGATCAAGTTGCCGTCTGCGTCGAAGTGACCCGCATCGCCGGTGCGATGACGCTTTGGCGCGGGAAAGCTTCCCAAGTAGCCTTGCATCACCGTCGGCCCGCTGACGACAATCTCGCCCTCTTCAATACTGACGGCGACTCCCGGCAAGGGTTTGCCCACCGTGCCGGGACGCCGCTCTCCGTGACGATTGACGGCGACCACCGAGCAGCATTCCGACAATCCGTAGCCTTCATAAACTGGCAATCCCAAGGCCCAGGCCTTTTCCGCCAATTTAACAGGAACCGGAGCCCCGCCGACCGCGACAAAGCGAAGGGACGGCGGCGCCGTATGGCCTGATCTTTCCAGCCAAGCAACCCATCCCGCCAATAATTCGGGCACCAAAACGGTGGCGGTTGGATAGTTTTGTTCCGCCATCATGGGGAAGGCATTGGGCTGAGGGCACAGAATGATCACCGCGCCAACCGAGAGCGGAACCAAAATCCCCGCGATTTGCTGCAGCAAAAGTTCCGGCGGCAGCACTGAAAGGGTCCGGTCCTCGGAAGACGCGGCGACAACCTCGGACATGGCCTCAACGCTGGCCGTCACCTGAGACGATGTCAGCAACACGCCTTTCGGATGCCCCGATGTCCCCGAGGTATAAATGATCAGCTGAGCCTGTTCCCGCGGCGTCACCATTGGCACGCCCGCATGGACCGGCGTTGTAACGGCGATCCCTAGCCGCTCCGCCATCTCCAACAGCTCCACCGAGCAAACGATGATGTCCGCCCGTGAATCTTGGACAATATGCTCCAACTGTTCGGGGGAAAAGAACGAGGGCAACGGGACCACCGTTCGTCCCGCCCAAATCAGCGCCAGATACCAAATGATCCAGCGCTCGTCATGGGGGGCCAACAACGCCACGGTTTGCGGCAAAGTATCCGCCCAGGCGGCGATTCGCCGAACATTGTCCAGCAGAGCGCGATACGTCAGATTTTCAGTCTTGCTGATGATCGCCAAACGAGTAGGCCCCGTGTTGGCATGAAAGACCAGTCGATCTAAAATTCTACGCATGAGACAGCCTTGCCAATTCAACCGGAGGGGATTGGTCGAGCGATTTGATCATGTGTTTTCCAACCAACATCACGCGGGGATCTTGACGATAATAATCGCCCCAAATCTGGACATCCTTCACCCGCGCGGGATCGGCGACGGCCAGTTCGATCAACGGCAAACCGCCCCGGCGAAGAAAAGCCCGCAAGCGCGCAGTCGCCGTGAAAAAGGCCCAAAGCATCCCCTTTTTCTCGGCAAAGGCGATGATCTCATGAATAAAGCCGCCGATGTCGTGGGGACGAACCGCCGCCAAGTTTCCCACTTCGACCAATGTGTTGGGATTGGGAGCGCCGCCCACATGGTGGCCGATGATGTCTTCAATCGGGTGATCCAAATAGCAATCAGAAAAGAAGCCATCCGGTCGAAACCGCAACGAAGCGGCGCAGACAATTTCCGACTCGACAATCCAGGCCACCAAGCAGGTGGGAAAGCTTTCCAAGCGTGCATTGTGCTCACGCCGATAGGCCTCGCGGATGACCTGTTCCGTCGCCGAACGCAGGGGATGATCCTGATTGATCATGGTCAGCATGAGTCATTATCCCAAGACGTACATTATGTCGGAATCGTCCTTGGCCTTGAATTTAATCTGGACCAGAGTATTGGACTGGTCATACCAAAGCTCGCGCTGGAGCTCTCCGGTCACCTTGTAATGATGAGCCTTCACCGGCGCGCCGTGCGACTGGATCTGGTCATCGCCCAAGTCGGTGACGGCCACATGCATTTGTTTACCCGTCAACGTATTCAACAACGTGCTTTGTTTGACCAGGTTGGAATTCCACAAACTGGCCGGGATGATAGAGGCCTCGGCCTGACTGCTCACGCCGTCCCCGCTCACGTCCAAATGGTCAGCCTTGGCCGCCACAGACAGCTTATGCTTGTCGCCGTCGTCATTGGTTTGCGATTGCAAAGAAACCAAATGGCCGTTTTGCCAAACTTCCTGACCGGTATGTTCGAACCGATAAACCGGAACATAGGCGACTTTCACCAAAATATTGGTTTGGATCGAGACGGTTTCGGCGTCGCCATTCCATTCGACCACAATGTCGTGCAAGCCAATGGGTTGGCCGTCTTTCAACACGATAAAGTTCAAATGGGTGTTGGCCTGTGACGCTGCGGCGGGAAGCACCGCACTGGCGAGGACGGGCAAGGCCGCGACGATCAGGGACGTAATCGGGCGCAAGAAAAAGGGGTGCTTAGACATGGGGCATCTCCGCTTGGGATTGCTGATGCCCGTTACCCTATCGATCTCTGTATGGAGTTGTGTGGAGATGCCTGGAGGCGTATGGAATTTTAACGACGTTAGTTTCCGCCGAAAACGCTGCGGAAAATACGTCGCACCAAACCCGGTCGATGTTTCGATTGCGCCTCTGACTTCGTGGCGGCCCCGGACTGGTCCGCGTCCCCCGCGCCGGATTGCGCCTCATCCTTGCTCATGGAGAAGTTGAAGGTGTGCCCTGAATAGGTGTAGTCCGAAGACTGATGACCCGACGAGTCTTCGACCGGCGCCGTTTCAGGAACCGCGTCACTGTCCGACCCTTCGGAAAAGGCATGGGCGATCTGGGGGACGGTTGTTCCAACCATCACCAATCCAATCGCAAACATGGGCACGAACCGCTTCATAATTCTTATTTCCTAACGGCCTATTCAAGGACATTTCGAGCATCAGCTTTTCTGACGGCATCATCTTCCTTTAACCGTCACCACCGGGCTTGACCCGGTGGTCCATGGATTACCGGGTCAAGCCCGGTAATGACGATTATTAAAAGTGATTGCGTCTGAACATCCTTAAGCTCTCGTCCAACGTCCATATCATAGCGAACAGCATTATGGACTTGTGTGGAGAGATATCGTCAACCTGATAAAAACGATACATGTGGCAAATCGATCACAATCGCCAATCCGTGCGGCGATACGTTTCGAGCGCTGACCGTGCCGTGATGCAGGTCGATCGCCCGGCGGCAAATTGCCAGACCGATGCCTGTGCCGCCCGTCTGGCGCGTGCGGGCGTCATCGACCCGATAAAACGGATCGAACAGGTGCGGCAAGCTTTGTTCCGGAACGCCGGGACCATTGTCAACGATCACCAGCGAGGATCGGCCAGGAATGGACGGCTCCCACCTAACCTCGATCCTGGCGCCGGGAAGAGTATAGAAGACGGCGTTGCGCAGGACATTTTCGATCGCCCGCCCCAACAAGGACCGATCGCCCAGCACGCAGATTTCATGGTCCGGTTTGGTATAAACGATGTCATCCACTCGATCCGGGTTTTCAAACCCCACATCGGCCACCACGTCCGACACCAAAGCCACTCCGTCAATCCGGTCATCCAGTTGTCTGACCGCAGCGGTATCCATGCTGGCAAGCACCAACAATTCCTGCACCAAAACGGAGATGCTGTCGATTTCCCGTTGAATCCGTTCAAACTGTTTGGGCGCGTATTGCTCGGCATCCCGTCTGGCCAACCCCAACGCCATGTTCAATCGGGCCAAGGGGGATTTGATTTCGTGGGAAACATCCCCGATCAGGCGTTGCTGAGCCTCGATCAGATCGGCGACGCGGGCGGCCATTTGATCGAATTCCCGAATAAGTTCGGCCGCTTCATCATGGCGGCCGGCGAATTTGTTGCCGACCCGCGCCGCCAAATCGCCCTTGGCCAAACGCGTGGCCGCCCGCCGCAGGTCGGCCATGGGTCGCGACAGATACCGGGCGATGAAGTAGCTTAGGCCCGCACAACTCAACAATTCCAAGATAATCACCAGTTGCAGCCGCTCATTGCGGCTTTCCGGCGAGTCGGGCAATTCTCCGCTCTTGGCGTGGATGCTTAGGCAATAGGTGCCGTTTGCCCCTTTGGCGCTGATGCTGCTGGTCGCCTCGCCGGTCTGTTCCGACGAGGACGGATGGCAATCGGCCCCGGAATTGGTGGCGGCGAAGCGCAATTGCAAAAGCGTGCTTTCGCCGGTGCGGGCCAGGAACTTATCCAAGGTTTCCGGCCCAAACCGCTCATACAACGCAACGGCGGTATCGGCATAGAGCGTGAAGGCGTTATTCACCGCCGCTTCCGATTCCGGCAAATATGAGGTCACCAAAACCATGATGATCCCCACCGTCGCCAGTTGGGTCAAAACCGACCACAGAAAGATCTTGCTGAACAGCGTTCTCGGCACGGCTAGTCTACCGGCAACGTATAAATATAACCTCGGTTGCGGACGGTCTTGATCCGATATTCATGCCCGGCATCGGGATCGAGTTTGCGACGCAGCTTGCTGACCAAGGTATCCACATTGCGGTCGATCATGGTGCCTTGACGGCGTCCAAAAGCGGCCAGGGACAGCTCATCCCGACCGACCGCCTGCCCGGCCCGTTGCAGAAAGAACTCCAGCAAATTGAACTCCGCCGTCGTCAGATCCAGGCTTTGCCCTCGGCACAGGACAATGCGGGTGGACGGAGCAAGGGTGATGTCGCCCACCAGAAGTTGGTTAGACGGCGCGGGTGCGACCTCTTGCGCGGTGCGCCGCAGAACCGCCCGGACCCTGGCCATCAACTCCCTGGGGTTAAAGGGTTTTGAAATATAATCGTCCGCGCCGATTTCCAATCCCACCACCCGATCCACGTCACCGTCCTTAGCCGTCAGCATGATGACCGG
>CAIYCT010000121.1 GCA_903924765.1 uncultured Rhodospirillaceae bacterium
ATTGGGTCAACCCTCCTGGATGGTTGACCCCTATAGATTCACATAAAAGACGCGGGGGGAATCGTCTTTTTTCAGAACGCTAATTTGCTTATGAAATTAGCGTTGAACAGCCCTGATATGATAAGAGCCAGACAGAGAAGGGTCATCTTAAACGAAAGGTGCTGTTATGCGTATTATTCTTATTGTTCCAATGATGCTGGCTTTAGCGATGGGAACGGCGAACGCCCATGATATGCATGGCGGCATTATGCCGATGATCACCGCGCCTTTGGATGGAGCTACGGTAAGTGCGCCTGTAACGGTTTCGGTCGAGGTGATGGGTATGCAAGACATGGGAGCGCAACATCATGCCCATCTCCATCTGCTGATCGACTCCCCTTTGCCAGCCGCCGGAACGATGATTCCCATGGACGACAAACACATTCATTTGATGCACGGTGAGCAAAAAGCCTCCATCCGCTTAGCCCCCGGCAAACACACCATTCAGGCGATCATCGGCGGTGACAATCATACGGTTCCCGAAAACGCGGAGCACTCCGAACTGATCACCGTCTTCGTAAAATAACACAAGGCGGACCGTTCTTTTGCGACACGATGAACAGGGCCAGATGGGATCGACAGAGGAAGGATAGATAAATTGATCGTTCTTACTCTGGTCTAGCCCTCTGGCGCGTCGCCTTTTCCAAGAATGACTGCGACAAAGTTCGATAAATCGGCGTTGGACAAACAATGCGGGAGGTCCCAAAAGCGATCAAGGCTGCCGCCATTAAGGGAATCACTAGGGTTTGGTTATCCGTCATTTCCATGATGATCACCACTGCGGTGACGGGGGCCTGGACCACTCCGGTAAAGTAGGCGCCCATGCCAAGAATGATGATCGCGCCAGTTGGAAGATCGGGAAGAAAATAGGCGATATCAGAACCCAACCCAGCTCCGACGGCCAAGGATGGGGCAAAGATGCCGCCGGGTATGCCGCTGATGTAGGACAGCACCGTAGCGCAGAGTTTCATCGGCCCGAACGTGCCAGGAAGCTGAGAGGTCCCCTCGATCAGCCCCTTGGCTTCCTCATAGCCTGTGCCGTAAATGGTGTTGTTGGAAAGTAGGCCTAGCAGGGCCAGAACAAATCCGCACAGCGCGGCAAAGGCAATGGGATGACTGCCGATCAGCACTCCGGGGCGTCCGGGCAATCCCCGTGAAAAGAAAATGAGGGTCCGCGCGAAGAGCCCTCCCAACAACCCGCATCCAACGCCGCAAATTAGAACGGGACGCCATGCCTGGGCCAAATTCAACCCGGCGTCGGTATGGCCGAAATAGGTATAATTACCAAGCACCGCCGTCGAACCGATACCGGCAACGATCACAGCGGTCAGAACCGAGCCGCTGGTCCGGGATTCGAACGAGCGTGACAACTCCTCAATAGCGAAGACCACCCCGGCCAGAGGCGTATTGAATGCGGCAGAAATACCTGCCGCCCCTCCCGCCAAGATCAAGGCTTGCTCCTTCCCACGGATAGGCATCCGGATCCATCGACCTAGCGAATGCATGATTGAGGCTCCAATTTGCACCGTAGGTCCCTCGCGTCCAACAGATGCCCCCGCACATAAGCCCAGAGTGGTCAGAAAAATCTTTCCCACGGCCACACGCATGGACAGAACGCTTTGACGTTCGGCCAACAGTGGAATTTTGAGTGCGGCGATGGTCTGAGGAATGCCGCTGCCCTCGGCCCCGGTAAAGACAGTGCGCGTCAGCCACAATATCCCCGCAAAGGAGCCGGTGTGATGACAAGAGCCAGAACCGGGTAAGAATGAACCACCCGCCCAAAGAGTTGATTGCCAAGAATACTGCTCTGCGCGAAGAGAATCGCAGCAGCGGATATTGTCAGCGCCCCAATCCAAAACAGAATCCGATGTCTCAGAATAAGCAATGAGAATCCGGGTTTTCTAAGCAAACGATACATTTTACGGGGCATTGGGAGTTTCCATATTCATTGACGCACCCTATTAAATTCCGACTGATTTCCATGCCCTCATGCTCCATTCGATGGAGCTCAGAGTCCGTCCGCGAAGTTATCTAGGAATTTCTGTGCCTTGCGATTCTGCGCAGCATGAGGCGGATCAGTGCCAAGCGTAAAAATGCCAGAGCCATCCTGGATAGGTTCTCGAAGTCTTTGGCGAGGCGGCGACAAC
>CAIYCT010000122.1 GCA_903924765.1 uncultured Rhodospirillaceae bacterium
CAATCCTGAGGGCGGCACTGCTTGCCCATCAGACCGAGAATGTCAGCAAGCCAGAACTTGAACAAAACGCAAAGGCTGCGTAAAGTGCTCAACCAGCGATGCCTGCCAAGCAAATTTCAACATCGGGCGGGACATCCCCTCCTCGCAGATATAGCAGACCAATCCAACTCGTCCAATTGTTCAAAGTCATTCCGAAATTCTGTATAGCGTGCCCCGGCATTCGTTAAAGAAAACGCCCAAGGTCGGGACTTTTCGTCCGCTTTTTTTATTACAGTATACAAATCAGCTTCCAGATGGATGATTGAATCTTGTCCGCCATGATTCTGGAGTTCTGGATCGTTGCCCATATGTATCTTGTATAGCATCACTGAACGTGGGCAGAAATAGAACGGGACAAACTCTCCGACATGCGCGGTCGGGTGGCAAGTCACAGGCAACTCTAAGCGTCTTTGCTTAATCCTGTTCAAACCGACCATCGCTGAAGGTCCGCCCTTTTCGATCATCTTTGCATCAGAGTAAAGACGGCCCGCAGCAAGAATTGAAGGCAAATTCTTTATATGGGTAATGTGGTAAATTTTTGGTTGGGCTGGGGGAGGCTGCATGTCAGTCAACGTCCTTATCAAAATCAGCATCGTTCACTTGAAGCAAATCGCCAAATTCGGATTTCAGATCGCCCATGTCCTGGCGCTCGATGGCGTCGGCTACCTCATAGGCTTCCTCGATGGTGTAAGGCGCGATGGTGGCGAAATTCTGCTCAAGATCCCACGGACAGCCAGTGTCGGGGTGACGCAGGGCGGCCATGATGTCCAGCAATCGATCTATTGGTCTTGGATTGGGAGGACGCATTGGGCGGGATGTCCGGGCAGGTTTCGGGACCGCTATTATCGTTTGGCTTTGTCCGTCTGTCTACTTGATCGCTCCGGTTTGGGGCGCTTCTGTCTGAGGCGCATTGGTCGCGTTCCACCATCCTCCGCCCAAGGCCACGAACAAGGCGACCGTGTCTTGATAACGGGCGGCGCGGGCCTGGATGTCGGCAATGCGCGCTTGGAAATATTGGGTGTTGGAGATCAGCACGTCGGAATAGGGGGCAATGCCGGAATTGTAATTGGCTTTGACCAATTGCAAGGCTTGGTAGGCGGTATTCAACGCCCGTTCGTTGGCGGCCAAGGCTTCCGCATCATGCTCGATGGCCCGTAAAAGGTCCACCACTTGCTGAAACGCCGCCAACACGGTCTGGCGATAATTGGCCCGCGACGCCTCGAAGGCGTCCATGGCCGCTTTGCGTTGATACCAGAGCGTCCCGCCATGGAACAGGGGTTGAACCACGTCGGCGCCCACGCTCCAGAATTGGCCGCCGGCGGATAAGAACGAATTGGTGGTATTGTTGGCCGACCCGAGGGAGCCGTTCAAGGTGATGCTGGGATACATCGCCGCCGTGGCGACTCCGATTTCGGCGCTGGCCACATGCAGCGACGCTTCGGCGCTTAGGATGTCGGGGCGTTGATGCACCACCGAAGACGGCAATGAAACCGGGAGTTCCAGGGGCAGCGACAGGTCGGCGAAACTGATTTTGGGCATACGCCAATTTGCGGGCGCGCGACCGGCCAGCATGGCCAGTTGGTTTTCGCTCTGGCTGAGTTTTTGCCGCAACGGGGGCAAGGTGGCTTCGGTTGCCTCAAGCTGAGCCTGTAAACTCAAAACGGCGCTGTAGGCGGTGCGGCCTGCCTGAGCCTGGATTTCGGTCAGATGCGCCTGCTCTTGCTGCGAGGCGATAATCTCTTGCGTCGCTTCGATCTCGGCTTCAAAGGCGGCCTTGGAAACAACCGTGTTGACGATGGTGGAGGACAAGGTCATGTAAGCGGTGCGGGCGGTGTTTCGCTGCTGTTCCACGTTGGCTTCCATGGCTTCAATGCTGCGTCGTTCGCCGCCGAAAATATCCAAGGTGTAACTGAGGACAGCCGACAGGCTCAGCAGATTGAACACGGCGCCGGGTCCGCTTTTGCCTTGCGATTCCGGCGCGATTTGCTGGCGGGTGGCGCTGAACCCGGCATCCACATGGGGGTAAAAGATTCCATACTCGGCCTGAAGGGTGTCTTCGCTTTGGCGCAAACTTGCTTCGGCGCTTTCGATGGTCGGGCTGGAAGCGATGCCCTGACGCACCACGGCGTCCAGCACGGGATTCTTGAACAACCGCCACCATTCCACCGGAAGGTCGTCGCTGGAATTGAAATTCTGAGCAATCCCATCAGCGGATTCCGTCACTGTCGGATCGGCCCCATTGGTGTATTTGGCGACGGTCGGGGGAGCGGGCTTTTCGAAATCGGGACCGACCATACAGCCCGCCAGAGCCGCCGCCAAAACAGCCAGCGACACGCCGGTTAAGATGCGGCGTCGCGCTCCCGCCCTTGGGCAGGGGTTAATGTTCACCCACATAGACATCGACTTGCTGCCCCGGATAAAGAGTGACGGTCTTGGGCTTTTCAAAACGGAAAATGATCGGCAGAACCCGCACATCGACCCGTTCTTGCCTCTGGTCGGACAGTTCGATCTTGGGCGAGACATAGGGTTGGATGCGGACGAAGGTCAACGGCACGTGGATGTCCGTCCCCCGTATGAACATCTTGGCGTCCAACTGCGAAGGGTCGGCCATGCTGTGGACCAAGATCTCGTCCACATAAGCGCGCACTTGCAGGTGTCCGTCTGGCGCTCCCATCACGATCAGCGGGTCCATGCCCTGGGTATAGGAATTGTAAGCGCCCCCAGGCGACACGAACGAACCCACTCCGGCCTGGATCGTGAACGCCACGCCGTCGATGGTCGATCTGACCGTATATTTATCCAACAACGCGACCGCCGCCGCATAGGCTTTGGACAGGGCGGCATATTGTTTTTCCTGATTCTGAATGTCGTAAATCCAGGCTCCGGCCTTGGTCAGGGCATATTGTTTCTGGACGACCTTCAAATTGGTTTCGGCGATTTTCAGGGCATTGCGGGCATTGTCCAAGTCGTTCAGGCTGACTGAACGAGACTCGATGGCATAGGAATGTTCCAGTTTGCCCAACTGATCGTGGGCGTTCTTGAGCGTGGCCTCGGCGTTTTCCACTTGGGCTACGGCAATGCTGAGCGTTTCGGGCCGGGGCTCGGCCTTTAATTCCTGCAACATAGCCAACGCGGCTTCCGCCTGTGCCCGCAATTGCTCGGTCGTGGCCCGCTGCACCGTGTCGTCGATGGTTATCAACGGATCGCCCTTATGAACGATTCCGCCTTCCGCCACCAGAATCTGGGTAATGAGGCCCGAGACTTCGGGAAAGATGTTGACGTTGGCCCCCGAAGGCTGGTCGCTTTCGATCATGCCTGTGGCGTAAATCCCTTTGGGATAGGGATCGGCGGCCGGGTTAAAAACCGGCTTTTGCGCCTTGGGCTGCTGGCTGAAAATGATGGCGCTGACAATGGCCAGCACCAGACCCAGCGCCGAAAGGGCAAAGAGAATTTTATTGCGCATTCAAATTCTCCATATCGGCGTCGGTCACTTTTCCATCTTCCATTTTGACAATGCGATCGGCAAATTCGTAAATGCGGCTGTCATGGGTGATGATGACGATGCAGCTTTTATCGGTCAAAATCTTGGTGCGCACGAAGCTGACTATGTTGCGGCCCGTATCTCCATCCAAGGATGCGGTCGGCTCATCCAGGATCAGAATGTCGGGGCGGCTGATGATGGCCCGAGCGATGGCGACGCGCTGCTGCTCGCCGCCGCTTAACGACACAGGCGGCATGTCCGCGCGTCCTTTCAATCCGACGATTTCCAGATCTTTCTTGGCCTCGGCAATGGCTTCGTCCCAGTCGCGTTTCTGTAAAATCAAGGGAATAGCCACGTTTTCCGCCGTGGTCAGGCGCGGAAACAGATGGTAATCCTGGAACACAAAGCCGATCTTGTGCAGCCGGAAATCAGCCAAGTCGTCACTCGACAGACTCCAAATATCCGTATCCAAGAGTTTGACCGTGCCGGAATCGGGGCGAAGGATGCCCGAGATCATGCTCAGCATGGTGGTCTTGCCGCTGCCGCTGGGGCCAACCACATACAGCATCTCACCGAAATTGGCGGTGAAGGTGACGTTCTGCACGGCTTTGGTCATGGCTTGGCCTTGGCCGAACGATTTGTTGATGCCCACTGCTTGAATTGCCGCTTTTGCCATCGTCACCCTCGGAAAATGTCAAAGGGTTCGATCTTCAGCACCTTGCGGACCCCCACATAGCTGGACAAAACCGCGATCAGAACGACCATGATAAAAGCCACGCTTAAGTTCATAGGGGTGATGATCGCGGCATAATCGGGCAGATACAAACGCGCCATCCAAATCATCCCCGAGCACAATCCGACGCCGATGCCGTAGCCGGTCAAGGCCACGAACGACGCCTGGAATAAGATCATCATGACCAATTCCCGGCTTTTGGCCCCGATGGCTTTAAGAGCGCCGAACTTCTCGATGTTCTCCAAAATGAAGGTGTAAAAGGTTTGCCCCGAGATGGACAGGCCAATGATGAAGCTGATCAAGGTCATGATCATCATGTTGGTGCCGATGCCGGTATGATAGGTGTAGAAATCGGTGATCTTGGCGATGAACTCATCATGGGTCAGCGCCAGATAGCCATCAGCGGTCACCGCCTTTTTGATGGCGGCGACATCCTCGGGAGTTTTCGGCTCCACCAGCAAATAGGTGATGGTGAAACGCGTATTGGGGATGTATTGCAAGCTGCGGTTATAGGTCGTGTAGAGCGTGGGGATGCCGAACAAACCGCTTGACGCCACATGAGCCAAGCCGACGAAGACCCCGCGATGTTCGTTCAGTTCGAACTCATCGCCGATTTTGGGATTGTGCAGTTTGTAGAACTCGGAATCCTGCACGGCAATAAAGGCATTTTCGGCAAAGATGTCTTCGATCTTGCCGTTGATCAATTCCGGCCGACCGAACAGGCTGGTGTCGTCAAGGCCGATCACATTGGCCGCTTGATAGGTGCCGTCGTGCAATTTGAGCAAGGCCGAACCGGAATAAAGCGGAACGGCGTACTTGACGCCCGGAATACTGCGGACCTCGTCCAACATGAAACTTGGCAGCGGAATGGAATTGGCGACGGTCTGAATGGCCGGGTCCATCACCCAAATTGAGGCGCCGATATTGATGACCGTTGCCGAGGAACGGCTGAGAATGCCGGAAAACAACGACGTCATCTCGATCATCAGGAAAACGGCAAAGGTAATCCCGACCAGAAGCGCCGCGTACTTGGCCCGGTCATTGATCAGAAGCTTGTAGGCGATTCTTAAAATTCCCGGCATCTGATTTTTGGGACCCCCATCAACACCTTAAGCGATGATTCGTCTCACACCCTTAATCCTACGCCTAAATGCCTCTAACGAAAATAGGGGTATGGCAGCTACGTTTGGGATGCGTCCCCTGTAGCGTCAAGAGTCGGAAATTACCCATGTGGTTGCAACCAATCCCCACAAAGGCCACTATGGAAAAATAAAACAATGAAGGTTCGGGAGGCCTAAAAGATGACCGATCAGAGTGACCGGCGCATCAATCGCCGTTCCGTGTTGGCGGGCGGAACGGCTGCTTTGTTGCCCCTGACGGTTAAAGCCGACCCGCTTGTGGTGCCGGATTGGAGCCGAGTTCCAGGCGCTCGCCTGACACCCTATGGACAACCGTCGCCGCGAGAGGCACTCACCACGCGCTCCGTCGCACCGCTGTTCGGAGACATTGCGCCCGGTATCGAAGCCGCCTTTACGCCCTTGGAACGCCTTGAAGGGGTCATAACGCCCAATGGCTTGCATTTCGCTCGCACCCATGGCGGCGTGCCCGACATCGACCCCAGCCAGCATCGCCTGCTGGTGCATGGCAAAGTAGGGCGCAATCTGACCTTTTCCATGGAGGCCTTGGCTCGTTATCCCTTGGTGACCCGCACCTGTTTCATCGAATGTTCGGGCAATTCTTTCCAACACAGCCTGTCGCAGCCCCGGCAAATGGAGCTGGGATTGACGCACGGCCTGTTTTCCACTGCCGAATGGACTGGCGTTCCGCTGTCGATCTTGCTGGAAGAAGCCCAAATCGATCCAAGCGCCACTTGGTTGCTGGCGGAAGGAGCGGATTCCGACGCCATGAGCCGGTCTTTGCCTGTGGCCAAAGCCGTCAAGGATTGCTTCGTGGCGTTGTATCAGAACGGCGAGCGGTTGCGGCCCGAGCAGGGATACCCCATCCGTTTGATTGTTCCGGGTTGGCAAGGAAACTTGCACATCAAGTGGCTGCGTCGTCTCAAGGCCATGGACGGCCCTAGCCATACCCGCGATGAAACCTCGCGCTATTCCTTGCTGATGTCAGACGGAACCGCCCGCGAATTTCCGTTCGAGATGCCGGTGAAGTCCTTGATTGCCCGTCCATCCTATGGCCAAACGCTGCCAGGTTCCGGTCGCTATGAAATTTCCGGTTTGGCCTGGACCGGATCGGGCCGCATCGACGGGGTGGAAATCAGCATCGATGGCGGCAAGTCCTGGGTTTCGACGCGCTTGGACGCCACGCCGCAAGAGTACATCCCGGTCCGCTTCCGGTACAGTTGGACGTGGAACGGCAGGCCTACCATTTTGCAAAGCCGAGCCCGTGACACCCAGGGCAACCTTCAACCCAGCCATGCCCAGTGGAAGGCGCTGTACCATCCCACCCAGCGCTTTCACTGCAACGCCATCCAAAGCTGGAGCATTGACGAGGAGGGGGAAATTGAAAATGTCTTCCTCTAAAGCTGTCGTCATCCTCTGTCTGTTGGCCTTGCCCGCTTGGGCGGCGGGGCCAAATTTGGGGGTTCCCGTTTCACCCAATGACATCAAAGCTTGGGATATCGACATTGCCCCCAACGGTGACGGACTGCCTCCGGGGCGCGGCAACGCCATCCAAGGGGCCGATCTCTATGCGCAAGCTTGCCGATCCTGTCACGGCAAAACCGGTCAAGCGGGGGCGGCGGATGAATTGGTGGGCGGAGTAGGGAGCCTTGCAACCCCTGACGCCGAACGCACGGCGGGCAGCTTCTGGCCCTATGCCCCGAAATTGTTCGATTATATTCGCCGCGCCATGCCGTGGGATCATCCGGGCAGCCTGAGCAATGATCAAGTTTACGCCGTGACGGCCTGGATTTTGGCCCAGAATGGGATCATTGCACCGGACACCGTGATGGACTCAGACCGCTTGCCAAAAGTGAGGATGCCCAATCGCGGTGGCTTTTTCGTTGAACCCAGGGACCGGTATTAGAACGGCACGTTTAAATGAACGAAATAACCGTCTGACGTCTGATTGATCCAGGCGCCGTTAGTAATAGCCAGAGCGGTGTTCATCCCCGATCAAATTGTGATCGTATTCAAACGCGACAAGCCGTTTGTTGAGAATAATTTGATATTTCAATGCCACAGCGCTTAAACGGATATTCATTGGGTAAAGCCCAGCTCTGTCAATCATTGGTGGTTAGTCCGATGCCACGCATATAGCAGGGCATCAACGAACCGAGCCACGTCATGGCAGGCTGTATCGGCTGTGATCCGGCTGATCCATATAATATGCAATGTCGCATAATGCATATTATGTGTTATAATGATGTCGTAAAATCAACGAGATAGAGAGTATCACAAAACTCAAACCCAGACCATAATCCTCGACAAGGCGGTAAATCCGGCGTATCAGCATCGATCATGAATATCGGCATTCTCTCAGGCCTGGGATCGGCCATTTTGTTCGGCGCCAGCACGCCGTTAGCCAAAGTGTTGGTCGGAATCATCGATCCTTGGCTGTTGGCCGGACCGCTGTATCTGGGGTCCGGATTGGGATTATCTGCTTACCGGTTTATAGCGCCATGCGACAGCGCTCCCCTGTCAAAACCGGAATGGTTATGGCTGGGCGGCGCGATTTTAAGCGGTGGCGTGATGGGTCCGGTCTTGCTGATGATCGGATTAACCACCACGCCAAGCGGCACGGCGTCCTTGTTGCTCAATGCCGAAGGCGTACTTACCGCCCTTTTGGCTTGGTTCGTCTTCAAGGAAAACTTTGACCGCCGCATCGCGCTTGGCATGGTGGCCATCATTGGCGGCGCAATTATCCTATCCTGGAACGACAAGGCTGATATCACTGGATTTTTAGGACCACTTTGCATTATCGGCGCGTGTCTGTGCTGGGCCGTGGACAACAATTTGACCCGCAAGGTTTCGTTGTCGGATCCGGTGCAAATCGCCTCCCTCAAAGGACTGGTCGCCGGTTCAGTCAACACGGTTTTGGCCTTGGGTTTTACCCACGCTCAATGGCCCGACGTGGCAAGTATCGGCGCGGCCGCCCTGCTGGGTCTGTTCGGCTATGGCATCAGTTTGGTTCTGTTCGTCATCGGCTTGCGCCATCTGGGCACCGCCCGCGCTGGCGCCTATTTCTCGGCGGCGCCGTTCGTCGGGGCCTTGATCGCCATCCTGTTCTTGGGTGAAGCTGTTACAGAACGCTTTGTTTTTGCAGCAATCTTAATGGCAATAGGCGTTTGTATCCATTTGATCGAGGATCACGAACACGATCATAAACATGACGATATCGAGCACGATCACAGCCATTCGCACGACGATTCCCATCATGCCCATGCGCATGAAACGCCGGTTAAAGGCGAGCACAGCCACAGCCATCGCCATCAACCGATCCGTCATTCACATCCGCATTATCCCGATTCGCACCACCGACACACTCACTAATCCACGATCATCCCGTCATAGGCCGGTTCTACGTGGGGCGGCAAGGCGGCTTTCAGAGTGGCGTAGTCGAGTTTGCCGCTCATATGGGAAATGATCGCCCGGCGCGGTTTGATGCGCTCGATCCATTCCAGCGCCCGATCCACCGACACATGGGTGGGATGGTTCAAATAATTGGTCAGACAGCCGATGATCCAGACCTCGACACCTTGCAGGATTTCAAACGATCGTTCGGGCAACGAGATCAAATCGGTGCTATAGGCCAGATTGCCGAAGCGGAAGCCCAAGGTCTCGCCATAGCCGTGATCCTGCTGAAACGGCGTGATGTCCATATCGCCGATGGTAAAAGGCCCAGTGATTTCGTTGGGGGTCAGCAGCGGCTTGTAAATGGATTTTGAGTCCGGCGCCAAAGGTTCAAACACATAGGCGAAGCGTTGGCGAATATCGTCAAGGACGGCGGCTTTGCCCCAGATGGGAATGTCGCGCTTCATGGCGCGGTTGATTTCGCGGATATCATCGACGCCGTGCAGATGGTCGGCATGGGCGTGGGTATAGACAATGGCATCCAAAGCTTGAATATTTTGGGCCAAAAGCTGTTCTCGCAAATCTGGCGAGGTGTCCACCAGAATGCGGGTGTTGTCCGTTTCCACCAAGATGGATGGACGCAGTCGGCGATTATTAGGGTTTGACGGGTCGCAATTGCCCCAGCCCGACGAAATGGCGGGTACGCCGGCGGCTCCGCCCGACCCTAGAATCACAGCCCTCATGACGGCGCGTCCTTGATTTTGGCGAACAGGCGAAAGAAATTGTCGGTGGTGGCCTGGGCCAAAGCCCCCTCTTCCACGCCCTTCACTTCGGCCACCTTGCGAGCGGTATGGACCACGTGGGCCGGTTCGTTGCGCTTGCCGCGAAACGGGATCGGCGCCAGATAAGGACTATCCGTTTCGACCAGCAAACGATCCAGCGGAATGCTGGAAACCACCTGACGCAGCGCATCGGCGTTCTTGAAGGTGACAATGCCGGAAATGGAAATGTAAAAGCCGAATTTTAATACAAGATCAGCGAGGTAAGAGCCGGAGCTAAAGCAATGAACCAGGGCCGGAAAAGCCCCCTTCTCCATTTCCTCGGTCAGCATTTCCGCCATGTCCTGATCGGCGTCGCGGGTGTGAATAATCACCGGCAGGCCCGCGCGACGAGCCGCTTCCATATGAACCCGAAAAGCCCGTTTCTGCCGCTCGCGGTCGCTGCGTTCGTAATAGAAATCCAAACCGGTTTCGCCAAACCCGACCACCTTGGGATGCCGGGCCAACTGCAACAACTCTTCCACATGGATATCAGGGGCGGAATCCGCCTCGTTGGGATGGACGCCGACGGTGCAGTATACCGACGGGAATCGCTCGGCCATGGCCAACACGCCCTCGAAACGATCCAGGCGGGTGCCGATGGTCAGCATGGCCCCCACCCCCGCCGTTTCGGCGCGCGCCACCACCCGCTCGATCTCGTCGGCGAAATCGGGAAAATCCAAATGGCAGTGGCTATCTACCAGCATCGGGGCAACCAGCATTCACATCTTCTTCCACAAAACGGGGGAACACCCCTTGAGGAGTGGGGATGGTCCCTCCCGCTTTCAAGGCGTGATCCCTGCCCCAATGCGCAAATGTCCGTTGATCGACCGGGACCGACACTTGATCCAGCAAGGCGGACGAGGATTGGGGCATGAACGGTTGGGTCAGCAACGCCAAGGAGCGGATGGTTTCAGCCAAAACCCACAACACCGTACCCATGCGTGCCGGGTCGGTCTTTTTAAGCCCCCAGGGCGCTTGATGGTCCACATAGACATTGGCAGCGCGCACCACCGCCCAGATGGTTTCCAGGGTCTCGTGGAAGAGTTGGCGGTCCATGGCATCGCGGGCCTTGTCCAACAAGGCATAGGCCGGGTCCAGCAAGGCCATATCATCCTCGGTCAAGGGACCGGGCGTGGGCAGAACTCCACCGCAATTCTTGAAAATCATCGATAACGTGCGCTGGGCTAGATTGCCGTAATCGTTGGCCAGCTCGCTGTTCATGCGGCCGGTCATGGCGCGGTGACTGAAATCGCCGTCGCCGCCAAACGGAATTTCCCGCAGCAGAAAATAGCGCACCTGATCCAGCCCGTATCTTTCGATCAATTGCAGCGGATCGATGACGTTGCCCAAGGATTTGGAAATCTTCTGGCCTTCATTGGTCCACCACCCATGGGCATACACCCGCTTAGGAGGAGCAAGATCGGCGGCCATCAGGAAGGCTGGCCAATAAATGGCGTGAAAGCGGACGATGTCCTTGCCAACCATATGCAAATCGGCGGGCCAAAAGGTCGCGAACTCGCCGGTCTGGTCGGGATAGCCCAGGGCGGTAATGTAATTGGCCAGAGCGTCCAGCCACACATACATCACATGCTTATCGTCGCCGGGCACCGGAATGCCCCAGGTGAACGAGGTTCTGGACACCGACAAATCCAGCAAGCCCGATTTGACGAAGGACAGAACTTCATTGCGGCGGCCTTGCGGCCCGATGAAGTCTGGATTGTTATCGTATAAGTCCAACAACTTATCCGACCAAGCGGACAGACG
>CAIYCT010000123.1 GCA_903924765.1 uncultured Rhodospirillaceae bacterium
ATCATCGAACTACAGGGGGCCATCAAACGCTTCCTGGCCGAGCACAACCAAAGTCCGAAACCCTTTACCTGGACCAAAGACCCCGACAAAATCATTGCCGCCGTCAGGCGCGGGCACCAAGCGTTAGATTCGATCCACTAGTGCGGTCAAGCATGCCAAGGTAACGGTCCTGCAATTGCCGGGCATAGGCACCAAGCACGAATTGACCGACGCTTTCAAGTCGGGCGCGCGCAGTGTCCGTGTCGCCACCCATTGCACCGAGGCGGATGTTTCCAAGCAGCACATTTCCCACGCCCGCGAACTGGGCATGGACACCATCGGATTCCTGATGATGGCTCATATGATCCCGGCCGAGAAGCTGCTGGAACAAGCCAAGTTGATGGAGTCCTATGGGGCGCAGTGCGTCTATGTGGTGGATTCTGCTGGAGCCATGCTGCCTGAACATGTGGGGGAACGGGTAAAGATGTTCCGCAACGAACTGAAACCCGAAACTCAAGTGGGCATCCACGTTCACCACAATCTGTCTTTGGGCGTGATCAACTCCATCGTCGGACTTCAGAACGGCGCTTATCGCGTTGATGCCTCATTAGCCGGCATGGGAGCTGGCGCGGGCAATGCCCCGCTCGAAGTCCTGATCGCGGTGATGGATCGTTACGGTCTCAACCACGGCTGCGACTTGTTCAAGCTCATGGATGCCGCTGACGATCTGGTTCGTCCGCTGCAAGATCGTCCCGTCCGCGTTGATCGTGAAAGCCTCTCCTTGGGCTATGCCGGTGTTTATTCCAGCTTCTTGCGCCATGCCGAGAAAGCCAGCCAAACCTACGGAATTGACGCTCGTGAAATTCTGATTGAATTGGGGCGTCGCAAGATGGTTGGCGGTCAGGAAGATATGATCGTCGACGTAGCTCTCGACCTGCTTAAAAGCAAGGGGGCCGCAGCATGACCAATCTTGCCAAGCTCGCGGAAATCGTTGACGAGGCGTCTCGGACAGCCACGGCCATTCCGCAATTGACCATCGCCAATCCAGAACTTGGGCCTGATGACGGTTACGCCATTCAAGCACTTGCCATGGCCCGCCGTTATGCCCGCGGAGAGCGTCGTGTGGGCATGAAAATGGGGCTGACCAGTCGCGCAAAGATGATTCAGGTCGGCGTGTCCGAAATGTGCTGGTGGCGTCTGACCGATGCCATGCGAGTGGAAGAGGGGGGTGTTTTGTCGCGTTCCCGTTTCATCCACCCCCGCGTTGAACCTGAGATCGCCTTTCTCTTGAAGAAGCCTTTGTCCGGGGACGTGAGCGCTATGGAGGCCATGGCTGCGGTAGAAGCAGTGGCGCCCGCCATGGAGATCATCGATAGCCGCTACAAGGATTTCAAATTCACCTGGGCTGACGTGGTGGCCGACAATTCGTCGTCTTCTGCTTTTTTCATTGGTCAATGGTCGCCTCCCGATCTGGACATTTCCAACCGTGGCTTGGTGATGGAAGTGGATTCTCGTCCGGTGCAAGTGGGATCGACCGCAGCGATTTTGGGTCACCCTGTTCGTTCGTTGGTGGCTGCCGCGCGGTTGGTTGCTAAGTGGGGCGAACGACTGGAGCCCGGTTACATCGTCATGGCCGGTGGCGCCACTGCCGCGCACCCGCTGTCGGTTGGACAATATGTCCGAACCTCCATGCGCGGCATGGGGTCGTTGTCTTTCACGGTGGGAGAATAACCATGCCGGTCGTCGAAATCACCCTGGTCGAAGGGCGCAGCAAAGAAAAAAAGTTGGCATTGATGAAAGCTGTCACCGAAGCGATCGTCGCCAGCATTGAAGCCAAACCGGAATCTGTGCGGGTCATCCTGCGCGAAATTCCGTCTGACCATTTTGCGGTGGCGGGGGTTCCGATGAAAAAGCCTGGCGCCTAAGCCAGATCGTTTTTGTCCAGGGCGGCATAAGTCGCTTTAGGGCCAAGAGCCGGTAACGGCCGAATTGAAGCAGAAGGTGAGGACATGAACAAGAGAGAAACTGGGCGCTCCCCTATGGGGACGCGAGTGAGAACGCTACTGGTTGGCGCTTCGCTGGCATCGATGATTGCGGCTTGCGACAACAAATCGTATAGCGGTGCTGTTTCGGCCGAGATGGCCAAACCATTCCATCGCTTCGATCATTTTCAGTCGGTGGCGTCTGGCGACAAGGCCATTGTGGCCGTGGGAGCCATGGGCGCGGTGGCTTCGTCCACTGATGCTGGGGCAACCTGGAGCCGTATCGATCTGCCCAATGCGCCCGGCATGATCAAAGTCACCACCTGCGGCAATGGCGGATTCGTCGCCCTGGATTTCAACGGCGTTGTTTGGACTGCCGAATCGGATGCCAAGCAATGGACCGATCACAAAACGCCGGCAACGGATTCGTTGTTGGATGTGACTTGCACAACCGACAATCACCTGTGGGTGGTGGGCGCGCGCGGCGCGATCATGGCCAGCGTAGATAACGGAGCCAACTGGACCGACAAGTCGCTGACCGACGATGTTCAGTTGCTGAACATTCAATTCCCAGCTGAGGGAACGGGTGTGATTTCTGGTGAGTTCGGTCGGGTTCTGACCACCCATGATTCGGGTGGCACTTGGACCGAGGTGGGGTCACTGGGGCCGGATTTCTATCCCTATTCCATGGATTTCTTTGACGAAAAGCACGGCCTGGTCGTGGGCTTAAGCGGTTCGATTCAAGAAACTCTCGATGGCGGCAAGAACTGGGTTCGCAACAAGGTGCCGTCTGAAGCACCGTTGTACGGCGTTCTGGCTAGGGCTCCGGGCGGCACCATCGTTGTCGGTGCTGCCGGTA
>CAIYCT010000124.1 GCA_903924765.1 uncultured Rhodospirillaceae bacterium
ACCAAGAAATTCTGAAAGACGGGGTCGTGCCCGCTCAACGGGTTCTGGACAATCCCGCCTATCGCCCGGAAATGCATGGGTTGGATGTCAGCCGTCACGTTTATGCCCATATTTCAGGCGTGGACGTGGTCCGGACCGGCCTTAACGAATTCCATGTACTGGAAGACAATCTGCGGTCGCCATCGGGCGTATCCTACATGTTGGAAGACCGGGCGATGATGATGCGCCTGTTCCCCGATCTGTTCAGCGCCTACCGGGTGCGCCCCGTGGATCAATATCCCGACAAATTGCTGAAGACCTTGCGCCGCGTGCCGCCTTCCGCCTGCGACGGCGAACCGTCGGTGGTGGTGTTGACGCCCGGCTATTACAACAGCGCCTATTTCGAACACGCCTTCCTGGCCGAACAGATGGGCGTCGAACTGGTGGAAGGCCGCGATCTGTTCGTGGATGACGACAAAGTGTGGATGCGCACCACCCGCGGTCCCAAACGGGTTGACGTGATCTATCGCCGCATTGACGACGATTTCCTGGACCCCTTGGCGTTCCGCCCCGACTCATCCCTAGGCGTGGCCGGCTTGTTGGAGGTGTACCGCAAGGGCGGCGTGACCATCGCCAACGCCATCGGCACCGGCGTGGCCGACGACAAGGCCACCTACACCTACGTCCCCGACATGATCGAATATTACCTGAACGAAAAGCCCATTCTGCCCAACGTCACCACCTTTCGGCTGGAGCAAAGCGACCAGCGCGCCCATGTTTTGGACCATCTGGAAGAACTGGTGGTCAAGGAAGTGCATGGATCGGGCGGCTACGGCATGCTGATTGGGCCAACCGCCACTAAGAAGGAAATCAAGGATTTCCGCGCCAAGATCATCGCCAAACCGGAAAATTATATCGCTCAGCCCACCTTGGCCCT
The DNA here is from genome assembly GCA_903924765.1 of uncultured Rhodospirillaceae bacterium. Taxonomy (GTDB): domain Bacteria; phylum Pseudomonadota; class Alphaproteobacteria; order Rhodospirillales; family Magnetospirillaceae; genus CAIYCT01. The sequence goes on from CAIYCT010000124.1 coordinate 917, forward strand.
GTCCACCTGCCCGACCTTGGTCGAAGCAGGTATCGCTCCTCGGCACGTGGATTTGCGCCCCTATGTTCTGATGGGCGACGAAGCCACCCTGGTCCCCGGCGGCCTGACCCGCGTCGCCTTGCGCGAAGGATCGTTGGTGGTCAATTCCAGCCAAGGCGGCGGCACCAAGGACACCTGGGTATTGGAGGAAGATCCATGCTAAGCCGCACCGCCGACCATCTTTACTGGATCAGCCGCTATATGGAACGAGCCGAAAGCATCGCTCGCTTCTTGGAAGTGGCCAACAATCTGGCCCTGTCGGGCGGCAACCCCGAGCAAGTTTGGCAGCCGGTCCTGACCATCGCTGACGGCACCCAAACCGAAGATTCGGTGCGTAGCGATTTGGACACCTCTGGCGTCATCCGCTGGTCGGTGCTGGACGCGTCCAACCCCTCCTCGATCATTTCGTGTTTGAAATACGCCCGCGAAAATGCCCATGCGGTGCGCAGCGTCATCCCCAATGAAATGTGGGAAGTGATCAACGCCACATGGCTGGAGGCCCGGACTTTGAGCTGGGATAAACTGATGAATCGCGGGCTGATCGTGTTTTGCGATTGGGTCAAGGAGCGATCCAACCTGTATCGCGGCGTTAGCATCGGCTCGATGATCCGTGACGAAGTGTATTCGTTCCTGCGTCTGGGCACCTATATGGAGCGTGCCGACAATTCCGCGCGTCTCTTGAGCGTGCGCAGCGAAGCGGTCACCGCCGATTCCATCGAATCGGAAGCATCAGAGCAATTGCACTGGGCCGCCGTGCTCAAGTCCGTGGGCGCTCTTAAGGCCTATCGACTGCACCACAAAGGTGAAATCTCTCCGGCCGGCGCGGCGCAGATGCTGATCTTGAATGAGGCCATGCCGCGCTCACTGCATTATTGCATGAGCATGGTGTCCTCCGTCCTGACCGAGTTGGCCCACGATTACGAATGCACCCGCATGGCCGGAAGCCTGCACGCCTCGTTGCATTTCGGCCTATTGAACGAATTGCTGGATCAAGGCTTGGACCAGTTTGTCGCCAAGTTCCTGTTGGACAACAATAAACTGGGCCTACAGGTCAGCGCCGACTTCCTTATGACGGGCTAAGAACCCTCTCACCCCGGCGATAAACCCTTGCGGATTGTCGGCATGCAGCCAATGGCCGCATCCTTCCAGCACTTGGAATTCCGCCTGGGGGAAGAGACGCTGAATCGCTGGGTGACGATCAGCCGTGACGTAATGCGACAAGCCGCCGCTGATGAACAAGGCCGGTCCGTCATATCGAACTTGGTCGGGAAAATCCGGGAACCCAAGAATAAAGTCATGATTGGCGTCGATGGCGTCCAGATTGGCGCGCCAACGGAACCCCTGCAGCGTCGATTCCAAATTCTGCATCAAAAACGCGCGGATGCGGGCATCAGCCAAATCCTGAGCCAGATGCTCTTCCACTTCCGCACGTTTGGTCAGCGTCGCCACCGGCGCCGCCCGCATGGCACGGGTAAAGCCGGTAAAGTCGTGATCGTAAGCCACGGGGGCGATGTCGGCAATAAGAGCGGCCCTTACCAAATCGGGCTTGGTCACGGCCAAGGTCATGGCAATTTTACCGCCCATGGAGTGACCGAGAACCACCATCGGACCACCATGTTCGGCAATCCAGTGCCCCAAAATCTCGGCTTGAAAGGGATAGTCCATGCGGTCGATCCAGTCAGACCCGCCATGATTGGGCAAATCAAGGCAGATGACGTGATGATCGGTGGACAAATCTCGCGCCACCGCGCCCCAATTTCTGGCCGCGCCCAACAATCCATGCAGGATCACGATCTTGGGGCCTGTCCCGGACTCTATTTTTTGTAAATTCACAGCCTTCACTCTCACACATCCCGCAAATATGCCGCTGGTTGAATCATAGCGCCCAACTAATATACAGGACAAGCGCCTCCCATTCGTATTATCGCTACCGCCGTATCTTGGAATTAATCAATATCTCTTTTATCCTCTTATAAGCGAAGCCACGATAACTATAACAAATTTCCAAAGGGAGCGAGGGTCATGCCTCTTGCTTGGAACGAGTCCTACAGCTTCGGTCATAACAAAATTGATGAATCCCGGCGAAAATTTTTTTGCTGGCCAACGATTTCTCGGCTCAAAAAGACGTCATCATCGCACGCACCGCCATTTCTGTATTGGCTCAATATGCGCGCACGGTTTTCCCGGTCGAGGAATCGCTGATTTTCTCTTGCTGCGACGAAAAAAACTACAAGATCCATGCCCATGAACATCGCGTTCTGATCAAACATGTGGAAACGCTTTTGCTAATGGGCTTGCAAACCAAATCGCATCCGCCGAAGGATTTTGTCCTTAAAACCTCGGCCGTGCTTGAAATGTGGATCTTCAATCATTTCATGAAGGCAGACCCAAAGGTCCGGCCTGAACTGATCAAAGCGGCACAGAAGATTGCACAGAAAATCAAATGATCGGTCTAGGACCTAGCGGATTCCAATGTTAAGAGTGGTGGACTTTCAGGTTTAACAGGCTCGACCTAGGGTGCAACATGATTATCGATCTGGATCTTTTTAACGAAGTGGTCGGCGCCATCGGCATCGACACCGCCATGACGGTGATCACCATGTTTCGCGAGCAAACCCCCATTTTACTGGCCGGAGCCATCGATGACGATAACGATGTCGCAATCCGGGCGCAATCACTCCACGCCCTCAAAGGCATGGCGCAACAACTGGGTTTGGTGCCATTGAGACAGATTTGCCAATCGACCGAACAGGCATTGATTGATCAAGCCGCCGATGAAAGCGTGCGCGCCTTACTGACCGATGTCAGATACGCCCTGGAACAAGCGCAACAAGCCTTAATTGTCGAAGCGAACCGGTTGCAACAGAATTAAGACTTGCGTGCCCATGTCTTAAGTTATATGTCTTTGTGCGCGTCTTGAACAGAGGTCGGGGGATGCTCTAATACTAGTGAAAGGCATCTAGATTCTTGCCGCCAAACGAGAGCACCAGAATAATAAAATATGTTTGGGTAATGAGGCGATGGCAAAGCAAACGTACACCCATGAAAGGCGTTCAATTCCACGAGATCGAGGACGGTCTTTAAGGTTCAATATTGTTAACTTGTTCACAGTCCTGCTTATCATTACCATTACATCCGTCGTTTCTTTTGCCTATTATAAAAATACCTCGTCTGTTTTGGACCTTACAGAAAGATTTATCCTTAGAGTTGCGGAATCCTGCATTCAAAGCTCGGTCTCGATGTTCGACCCGGTGGCCGAATCGGTCAAGTCCACGGCGGTATTGGCGCGCGATGACGTTCAAAAAGCCCGCGGCGGTGGTTTATTTCCCTATTTCCAGACCGTCCTCAACAACACGCCGCAGTTGCAAAGCCTCTATATCGCCTTCGAGGCCGATGGCCAATTCCTGCAAGCCTTTCCGGTGCCCGCCAAGGCCCAGAAATTCGGCGCCAACGAGTCCAAACCGCCCGAGGGGACAAAGTTCGCGCTTAGAACCATCACCCGAAAAGACGGAAAGTATAAAGATCAGTGGGATTACGTGGATGAGGACGGACATGTTTTGGGGGCCGAAACCTCCAACCAGCTGAACTACGACCCCCGCCCCCGCCCGTGGTACCAGGACGCAATCAAAGCCAAAGGCCTTATTTTGAGCGATCTGCTGGTCTATACCAGCAATCGTCAGCCGGGCATTACTGCGGCCTACCCTATTTTCGCCCAAGACGGCACTGTGATCGGCGTTGCAGCCGCCAACGTGACCACCAATCAAATCTCCGATTTTCTAGCCCATCTGGATTTGGGCCCGTCAGGCATCGCCTTGATGATCGACGAATCCGGACAGGTCATCGCTTACCCCGACATCTCAAAAACCCTGCATCAGGACGGGTTCAAACTATCCTTGGTCAAGGCCGCTGACTTGGAGGAGGAAAAAGTCCGCGATGCCTTCGCCGCCTATCATGCCGCGCCCGACGCTTTGATCCGCTTCAAATCGGGCGGTCACGCGCACTTGGCGTCGTTTATTCCCTTTCCCAAGGAATTCGGCAAAAAATGGCAGTTGGTGGCCATCGTCTTGGAAAACGATTTCGTCTGAACCTTCAAGTCCAACACCCACGACATCATCGCCGTCGGATTGATCTTGTTGGTCCTGACCACAATTCTGATTGCCGTGATCGCCAAATGGATCAGCAAGCCGTTGCAGATTCTGTCCAATGAAATCCAGAAGATCCAAAAATTCGATCTGGCCGACCCCATCGCGCTGCATTCCCGAATCATTGAGGTCAACGACCTGATTCATTCGATGAACATGATGAAACGCGCCTTGCGGACCTTCGGCATGTTCGTCCCGCGCGATTTGGTGCGCGAGTTGGTGGCCAGCGGCAAACCCATCGAGTTGGGCGGACAAGATCGCGCTTTGACGGTCATGTTCACCGATGTGGCCGATTTCACCGCTTTGTCCGAACGGATGGACCCTGGCGCGTTGCTGATTCACATCTCCCGTCACTTGGCCGCCATTTCCGACTGTGTCGCCGAAGAGCACGGCACCGTCGACAAGTATATCGGCGATGCGGTGATGTCGTTCTGGGGAGCCCCCACTCCAATGGAAGACCACGCGCTTAGGGCGTGCCGCGCCGCTCTAAAAGCCAAACGCGTTCAGGATCGCCTGAACGAAGAATGGGAAGCCGCCCATTTGCCCACCTTCTTCGTACGCATCGGTCTTCACACCTCACACGTCATCGTCGGCAATATCGGGTCGGTCCAACGCATGAGTTACACGGCGGTGGGCGACGGGGTCAACGTTGCTTCGCGGTTGGAAGGCGTCAACAAGGTTTATGGCACTCAGATTTGCATCAGCCAAGCGGTTCTGGATGCTGCTGGCGACAGCGTGCTGGCCAGACCGCTGGACAAGGTCGCGGTCAAGGGACGAACCGGCGGTGAAATGGTCTATGAATTACTGGCCTTGAAAACCGGTCCCGAAGACTTGCTGTCCACGCCGCTTCAGCTCGACTCCTGCCGCCTGACCCAGGCGGCCTTCGAGGCCTATCAACACCAGGAATGGCAAGACGCCATTTTGTTGTACCAGCAATTGTTCGCCCTGGACCCTGATGACATCATTCCCGAGATTTTTATCGATCGATGCCATCGCTTCCAAGACGAACCGCCACTCAACTGGACCGGCGTTTATACCCTAAAGACTAAGTAGCTATTTCCCCAACAGCCCTTTGACTGAGTCAACGGCGCCGCCGCCCTGATTCTTCAAAGCATCGGTCACCGCGCTGACGCTTAACGAAGACGCGCTCTTGATCGCCGATTTAGACAGGGCGTCCAAAAGATCGATTGCCACTTGCGCCGGGCTGGCCCCGCCCGAGGATTTGCCGATATCCTTAAGGGAAATATCGCCCAGTTTGGCGCTAGCCGCACCGCCGGGAATGGGCGTAGCCAAGGTCACCTTACCCTGGGTCACGGTCAGTTTGTCGATCACCAATTTGGAACCGCCGTCATCGGCTGGCTTTGTTGCCGCATCCTTTTTCGGCTCATCGGCGGCCTTGCCGCCGCCGCCAGCGACAAACGCATCCACGTTCTTCTTAATGGCGTCGATATTGCTGCCGCCCGTGGGCGAAACCTCGTAAGTGATTTGCGGCGCAACGATCGAGACATCCTGGATCTCGATGGGAGATTTGGTCACCGAGCCGGTGTCGAGCGCAACCGAAACCGTGCCCAAGCTGATGGCGGTTGGCGTGGTGAACCCCTTGGGATTGGCCACCGTCAAACCTTCGATGCTGGCCTTGCCCTCCTTGATCGACAGGGTCACCTTGGACACGCTGACGGCCACGCCAGCCACCTTGGTCCCCACTTTCTCGATGGCGGTCTTCACCAAGCCATCCAGATTGGAAGCCGTATACACAAGAGCGCCGATCACCAATACGACTACAACCGCTAGACCGATTAGAATCTTCTTCATCATCCACTCCCGTAATAATTTGGCTCAAAAGTATCCACCGATTTCAATGGAACTTCCAGTTACAAAGCCGAGTCTTTTAGATCAAGCGAAGCCATGGCTTTGGCAACCGTTTCCTCGCCCGGCGCGTCGGTTTGAATCCGCACCCAGGCCATTGGCCCCACATCACGCTCACGCTGTTGCTCCAGCACCGAAACAGTGGCGTCGGACGCGTCGG
>CAIYCT010000125.1 GCA_903924765.1 uncultured Rhodospirillaceae bacterium
AGTGAGAAAGAGATAAGTCCAAGAATGATGAAGGGCCTCTTATATACATCGGCAATCATGTCGTCAAGATTGAAGGCCCACTCTAGTGAAATAAAGTCCACAACATGGAGGACGGCATAGAAAAAAGCGTAGAGACCGATCATTCTTCTATACCTGGCCAGCGTACTGATGCCGGTTATTTCTTGCAATGGGCGCATGGCCAGAGAAATTATTAAGAATGTAAAAGCCCAATCTCCCAAATACCTGTTGATAAAACCGACGGGAGTTTCCGACAGTGAGGGGCCAACCATGGTGCCGCCAATCAACACACGGCCAAGTAACCAAATAAAGGGTAAGGCAGCCGTCATGAAAACCAGCGGCTTCCAATCTACCTTTTTCGAACTCTTCATCGTGTGTTCTGATGTTTCATCGATACCATTCAGGATCAGCCAGCTTGCAAAAAGAGTTACAAGGAGCTTGGCTGTTCCCATGAGCACAAACGGTGCCTTTGGTCCAACGGCGTCGAAGTAATAGCCACCACTTTGGGTCAACATGATGATGCCCGCGCCTCCGGTAAGGTAGGCCATACCAAGAACAGCTCCGAGAATACGTCGCGGTGCGATGTCGACGGTCAAAACTTGTAAGGTAACGGTACAACCGGCATGGCCAATGCCAATCAACATCATTGGCATAATAATCAGCCAATTGAAAGGGTTCGCAAATAGGCCTAACGAGAGATAACCTATGCCTGCCATCGAAAGGCTGGCACCGATCGCAGATATCCGACTTTGATGTTCGATCACGGACTTCCAAATCGGAATTGAGGCAAGGACGCAGGCGCCCAAGATGCCGATTAGGACGGCCGCATGGGTGGCTGCAAACAGGCGCGTGACACCAACAATGTCAGAAATTGATATGCACCAAAGTGTATAAAATAAACTTAGAACAATCACATCAGCCCGGGTATAGAACGTTGCCACGAACGCAAGCTGCATCCGAGGGTCCCTGCTAACAAATTTGAATACCTGACGCACTGAGCTTTCGCTGCCCGTTACCTTATCAGCAATATCATACAGATTATCCCGCGACATGAAATACCCGAATATTCCTGCTATCATTGGGATTGCTACAATTAATATAATTCCTAACTTCTGCTCAGCGACCTGCATAATGATTCCAGAAAGAACTGTCCCCCCAAATACCATCATGAAAATCACGTCTGTAAGCAGTCTAGGTCTATTGTGAAACTCAGAGACATCACCAACCAATGTCGATAGCTCAAGCTGAACAGCATCGGCTCCGCCTGAAATCAGTGCGCGCGTTATATAGAGCAGCGCCAGGGCCCCCGTTCCGACTGTCAGACCGATGCTCAGACTGAAAAGAGACAAGAGCGTCCCTACGCATATAGCGATGAAGCCCCACCTAATGATCGGTGTGCGCCCAATCCTATCGGACAGTAACCCAACCCAGCCGACACCCAGGATCGACGCAATTTCGGCGAACACCTGAATGTCAGCATTGATTGCTCCCTCCTTTTCGAAGGCAATTCCAAAAACCGTGTCGAGCAGCAGCGGTTGAATGCTGATTGTCAATGCTGCAACCATTGCACCGACACACGACAAAAGGTATATCGTGTTCCATTGCAGGCGGCCGAAGTGTCTTTTTTGCTGCATTCCCACGGTCTCAAGGTTCTTCGACATCTGCTCCACCCGCTTCCTCCCACAATCCATTGAGATGCGAGTCTCGCAGAGCGCAGAACTCACCATTGACAACGATGCTTTTTGCATAGCCGAGACTGCTGGTTCCGCCATTCGGATTCCGGTAGGCCGTGCCCTTGACGAACATGCTTGGGCGGGGGTAGCAGCCTCCTGACTGGAGGAATAGACGGGGGGCTAGGTCGATCCATCCAGGCGCATTGATCCCATCGTCGATCAACACGTAAACGTCACCCCACACCGTTTGAGAACCTGTTCCGGAGACGCGCAAAACGGTTCCTTGGAAGCGATAAGCACGAAACCATTCGTGAGCTTCGGGGGAAAGAACCTCTGCCGGTGGCGGGCCAGCCTGATCGACTGGAAGAGCAACGGTTCGCGCCTTTGCAGTTCGGCCGAAGCTCTGAACTTGGTGAAGTTGAGCGCCCGTTGTTGCTCCACCGATATCTTTGGCCAATATCGTGTGACAATTCGTACAAAGTGCTTTTTCGCGGCCATCGACGTGTGGAGCTTTGGTTCCTTGAACGATGGGAAGGGTCCAATTCGTCGGGCCAGCAATTCGTTTGGCAGGAACCACAATATGACAACTAGAACAGACCATTTTCTCACGGCCATCCCGATGCGGCCCTGGCATCCCGGCAACGATTGGCGACGCCTTGGCGTAGGTGTGATCGGTCCACGGATTTCCGTTGAACACAGCCATCATGAACATCGCCAGCCCAAAGACGATACCAATGGCCATGATCCAGGCTGCGGTATCCTGGCGCGTGGGAAAACTTATCTTCATATATGTTCCGGATGTTTTCGGTCTGTGGCCTAGGAAAGAAAATTATCGCACACTGGCTATTGCGATAAAGGGGCTCCTGATACCCCCACTGCCTTGGCTAGCATCGTGCATTAGAATTTCCCCTGGTTTGACGAATCAATGATTTTATCTGTATTTTCATCTTCTGCGACGAATTTGGGCAGATATCTATAAACATTAATAATATACAAGAGAACTATAAAATTTCCAATCCCAGTAAAAACAAACGGGGCGTGCGGCCCAAGAGCATCAAAAAGCAAACCGCCAATTTCAAGAATGATGATTAAGCCCACGCCTGAAACAACATTCATCGGCCCCATTATGGAGCCACGCATGTCTTTCGGCGCTATGTCCAAGGCAAGAATATCAGGGGCAAGTATCAGGCTAGCTTGACCAAGAGCTATTAGGGTCATTGGAATGTAAACAAATGGGGAGAAAGGGTTATCAACAAAGAGCATCAGAAGAAACCCTGCCCCGGAAATAGAAAGTCCACCAATAATCGCCTTGATACGACCAACTCTTTGAACGACCTGTCCCCAAACTAAGATTGTAACCATAACAAGAATGCCAACATACCCAATCAGAACACCAGCTCGCGCCGCCGCTGCCTCCTGGCTTAGCCCCGCTGACTCGGCGTAGTAGATTGTCCAAAGCATATAGAATAAGCCAATTAGAATTATGTCGCTTCTAGAGAACAAAGAAACTGCAAAAGCGATTCTTAGTTTTGGCTCTTGAATAATGACATCTCTGACCCTCTGCCATGGAATGCTATCGGAGCATCGTTTTGGCGCAATATCAATCAGTAGCCGGTGTGCAAGCAAGGCCCCGAGCAATCCCAACAATGCATTGAGGAGCATGACAGGCAGTATCCCAGAGAACCTTGGTATCTGCATGAGAACTGTGAATGCTATCGTACTTCCGAACGCCATCATAAAGTTTGCGTTTGCTAAGTAGTGAGCACGGCTTCTATAGACCGTGAAATCTCCGGCTAGCGTTGTCAGTTGGGGCCAAACCGCGCTCGTCCCGAAAACCATGATAAGCCGGGAAAAATAATATAGAACAACGCCCCCAATTCCAAGAAAGGTGCCCAGTGCAAAGCTTACGGGGGCAAGGAATCCGCCACAAGCTCCGATCATGAAACCGGCAACGACCAGAGGAACGCGGCCGAAACGGTCAGAAAGAAACCCCAGCCAACCAACCGCTAGCAGCGCCAGCAACTCAGTAATGACCTGAACATTGGCATTAACGGTGCCCGCACTCTCTGGAGAGATGTTCATGACCTTGCGTAGG
>CAIYCT010000126.1 GCA_903924765.1 uncultured Rhodospirillaceae bacterium
GAGCGCGCGGCCTTCGCCAGCAGTTCCACCGGCCGCAGCACCATGCCGTTGAACAGCAGCAGGATTATGGTGACGATGAGAATGACCCCGGCCGCGCCGGCTGAGACGAGTTGCACCGTGTCGCGCCGCAGCTGATGCAGATCGGCGTCGAAGGAGCGGGCGACGAAGATAGTTCCGATCGCCTTGCCGCTGTAGTCGAGCAGGGGCATCATCACCGTGCCGTACCGAATGTTGTCCACCTCGGTCTCGCCGTAACGGCGGTCCTTGGAAACCGACAGGTCGAGGGATCGGGCGAGCTTGGTGATCAGGGGCAGGTCGGTCGCGGAATCAACCCGAAGGCCGTTGAACACCGGAAGGTTGCTTCCGCCTTCCGAACTGGTGGCAAGCGCCTTCCGTTCAGCAAACGATCGTCCACGAGAACGGCGTAGTCGGCGTTGGTGGCCGCCTTGAGAGCGGCCAGCACTGGCTCCAGTTTCGTGCCGAACTCGATGCTGCCCACGGTCTTGCCGCCGTCGGCGAGAGGGGCGACGCCGCGCACGGCCAACCCGGAGGTGCCGATCTCCAGACCGCTCTGGGCTTTTCCGGTGCTGTGCACCGTGACCACGATCTGACGGTTGGAGGTGAAATTGTCGCCGAAATGCGCCGGGCTGTGCAGACGGAGCAGCAAATGGCCGTCGATGCCGTTCAGTTGCTCGACGCCGATAGGGTGAGGCTGGGTTGATGATGCCGACTCGGGATGCGTCCATATATACCCAAGTTCAGGACCCCATGGCCGGGGATCCCAGGGGGAGGTTGTTTCACCGGGGAAAGAACTGTGGTCATGGGCATGGCCTGGGACCAGTCAGAGGTCCAGGGTCATGATTGGTGCCAGGACCAGTGTGTTGGCCTGACCATTGGGGATGACGGTCGGGTGGGCGTAGGTGGGGAGCGTTGCCGGAAGGATGGAAATGGTGGTAGTGGTCGCCCCAGCAGAATTCTGAGGGTAGCGGCGCTGCCTGCGCCATGGGTGCGGCTGGTAGCGGGCCTCACTAAGACCGCAGTTCCCTGAACCAGCAATCATCCCCAACATTGGAGAACAACATGTCGCTAACGATGTATCAGGCTTCAGTTCCGGTGCTTCAGAAGATGCTGACCAATCTTTCGGGCATCCTGACGAAGGCTGCGGCCTATGCGGATGAGCGGAAGATCGACCGCTCGGTTATGCTTGCCACTCGAATTTTCCCAGACATGTTCTCGCTGCTCCGTCAGGTCCAGATTACCACCGACTTCGCGAAGAGTTGCGGGGCTCGCCTTGCTGGAATCCCGCTGCCGAGTTTTCCCGACACTGAAACGACCTTTGATGAACTTCAGACGCGGATTTCAAAGGTCCAAGAATTTCTCGCCAGCCTGAAGCCTGAACAGATCGATGGCAGCGAAGGGCGGCCTATCTCGTTCAAAATCCACGACAACGAGTTCAACTTCAATGGTGCCGATTACCTCACTAATTTTGGCATTCCTAACTTCTATTTCCACATGACCGCCGCTTACGCAATCCTCCGCATGTGCGGGATGGACCTTGGAAAGAAGGACTTTCTCGGGCCGGTGTGATGCGCGAGATATCTGATCGGATGGTGGGTGGTGCGGCTGGCTTGAGCGATGGCTGGCAGCATCACCACCTTGCCGCATTGCCGTACACCATCCTGGGCAATGGGCCGAACATGGATGTGACCTATGACCCCTGACCAATGTACCGCCGGCCGTGAGTTGGCGGGCTGGACCATACAGGAACTCGCCTTCAAATCGGGCGTCGGGACCGCGCCAGTGCTGATGCTGGAGGTTGGTCACGCCACCCTGCGCCCTGAGACGCTGGCGAAGATCAAAGCGACATTGGAGTCGGCCGGGGTCGATTTCAGTGGGCCTGAGGTCCGTTTGCGCGAAACACCATCGCCGTGACCGAATTCTCCGACATCATCGCTGTCCAGCGCGCTCACACCACCGATGGCCGTGATGCCGCCATGGCTGAGATACGCCGAAGGTGGCCCAATATTTCGGAGGCGGTCCTCGAAGCGACCCTTCAGAGGATTCTGGAGGCGCAGGTTGACCCGCCATCGTCGAGCGCAACGAGAGGCGCTCAGCGTGATCCGATAGGGCACACCCGCAAGAACCGAAGCCGATGATGGGCGGCGAATGGTACTTCAGCTCCACGGCGAAGAGCAGGGGCAAACTCTCAGCGACCAGTCAGGCGCATTCAGCGGTGATTTGATTGGCCTTACAGAAAAAAGCGAGCGGCCGATCAAACGTTTTGATGTGATCGATGATGAGCATGGACAATTCCGTCAGCGCCCGCTGTCGAGCGATCCTATCTCGTGCTCCACGATCATAAAAATATGAAGCGTATGTCGCAATCAAGCAGTCGTGCTCCTTGGCATGGTCCCCCAACTTTTGGTAATCAATTTCGGTCATGAGCCGTTCTTCGTGCTGAAAATGTATAGCCATAAAGTCGACAAGTTCACCAAACAATTGTTCCATCTCATCGAGGCAATGCCCATTATCCGGCAAATTATACAGCCTATCGATCAGGTGTATCATATACCTGTGTTCTTCGTCGATTTCCGCATGATCGATAGATAGGTGCTCAGACCATTCCAACAACATAGCGGTTCTCCCAAAAGCAGCGTCAACCAGAAAACTGGTCACGATCAACTATGCGCCATTACGGATTATACTCACATCGGCAATAGTGCTTACGCGGCGTTCTGTCACGGCCAACAGCGTCAGGCATCGCGCCGACTCCAACGGAGGCCAGTGCCGCAGAGAGTGGACGGAAGGCGGTCGGCGATCGTAAACTCGACGCCGGCTGGCGCGGTGGAATAGCGCCGAAAGAAGGGCCAGAACAATGCGCTACGATCCCTTGACCGCACCTGACGCCGAGGAATGGCACGAACTCGATGAAAGCGAGCGTATCGACCTTATCGCTCAGTACCATCGTCGGGCAAAAATCCACTTACCAAACGATCAGGTCCACGCAGCGATCCACATGATCGTCGAGAACCAGATTACTCTTGGTGATGAACTCCCAGTTCAGAGCACTCTCGAAAGACTAATCAGTGAAGGGCTTGACCGTCACGAGGCCATTCACGCGATAGGTGAGGTTCTTGTTGAGCATATGTATATTCTTTTACAAACCGACAGCGATGAGCCTACACCTCCAGAAGCAAACGATCCTTACTATGCCGCACTCGATGTGCTTACCGCCGAACATCTCAGTTCCAGACACAATTCAGATAGCGAGGACGATTATTTGATTGACGCAAAGGAAGTCCCTTCTGAACGATCCAGTTCGCTTCCCCAATCGAAGCCATATCCACATACTGGACGGAATGACCCTTGCCCATGCGGTAGTGGTAAAAAATACAAGAAGTGCTGCTTACATTGAGAGGCCATGATCATGGGCGCTGATAAAACAATTGTAAATACCCTGACTGGTGAAATCTTCCTCCCAATCCGCCTTTATTATAAGGTCCATTGCAAGAGTGGCGTCGAGACAAACTTCAGAGAAATTCGCTGTATGGATTTTGACCCAGCCAATGATCGCTGGACATGGCTATATGACGACGAGGCTAAGAAACTCAAATTTGAGAAGCCTTATTCATCTATACCTGTTGAGAGGCGGCCAATAATCCTTGGATCGTTCTATTCGCGGGTTGACAGCCAGATGTACCTTGATATCGGGTCGATTGATCGCGCCCTCAAGGCGATTGACTTTTTCTCAAAGTATATCAAGCCGTTTGTGGCTGAGGTCGAGTTCTTCTCAATATATAATAAAATTACCTCAACGCAAGCTGAGCACCCAGGCCCTTGTTTTGATAAGTTGTTCGCTGATCTCAGGCCTGACCTCGTTGACCAACGCATCGACGAAAAAATAGCCAGAGACACTGAAATGATGAAATCGGGCCGTTTCCTCGAAGTAATAAATGATCGCACATTCAATCTGACAGAGGTTCACCGCGTTGAAAATACCAAGGCAGGTATTGAGCATCTAAGTACAATGTTGAGCATAAGAGAGGCTGTCGCGATTGCGAGATGGGACAACAAACCTGATTACTGTATGAACGATTTTATCAAGGACGCTATGTTTAGGGATAGTGGCGAGCAGGTTCAGTAGATAACTCACCATTTGCTGAGACATTGACGCTGAGTGGTTGCCAGTTCGTCGATAATGAGGGGCAGCCCTCTGGCATCGCCAGAGGGCTCTTCCCCGGTGAAAGTTTCTGGCCGGTCAGCAGGGCAGCAGTGCGGCGTCCATGCCGAATGCGTGTGAGTTTGCCGATCGATGACTGCGACTGAGTACTTCCCCCCACTGTTGGGAAAATATATTTTTCCATATGGATGAGATCGGCCTATAAAACCCACCCTGAGGCGAGCGATGTTTAGATACAGAAGTTTATAACCTTTGTCATCCACTTGAATAAAAGGCCGGAACGTACAATATGCTCTTCAGCGGCAAAGGCTATCTGGCTTTGTCCGCTTAGACGTGCCGCTCGGCCATTCGGCCCCTATATGGATTGTTTTGCCGATCGGCTGATCGCTCAATGGAGGATCACATGAATACCTTCGACCTTACCCCGCTATTTCGTTCCACGGTTGGCTTCGACGCCTTGAGCCATGTCCTTGATGCCGCCCTCGCTCAAGCTGAAAGCGCCTATCCACCATACAATATCCAGAAGACGGGCCAGGACACCTACAAGATCGACCTCGCCGTCGCTGGGTTCACCGCCGACGAAATTGAAATGGTTAGCCACGAGGGTGTTCTGACTGTCCGAGGAAAGATTAGAGCCGAGGATGAAAAGGCCGTCTACCTTTATCACGGCATCGCCTCTCGCACATTCGAGCGCCGCTTCCAACTGGCCGATTATGTTGAAGTCAGCGGCGCACGGCTTGAGAACGGCCTGCTACAGATCGACTTGGTCCGCAGGGTACCCGAGGCACTCAAGGCTCGCAAGATCGAGATTACTAATGCTGCTTCGCCAGCCGTAAAAATGCCTGCCGCCGAGGCTCCGAAAATGAGTAAAGCGGCGTAAATATCGCTCTGTTGCCGAGTGAGTTGGCGGTGATGAGGCATCAACTCACTCGGCATTTGGCGTCCTCATAAATATCCCGCCCCGCCTTTATATCGACACTATTTTCTTATATCTGGTTATATGATCAACCCGATCGTTGATAGATTGCCTCATCAACTTACCTTCAATACCGCACCAACGGAGTTCGACATGATGGGAAATGGATAC
>CAIYCT010000127.1 GCA_903924765.1 uncultured Rhodospirillaceae bacterium
AAGTGGGCCAGACAGACCTGCTGCTCCTTGGTGGCCCAGCCCATTTGCGCCGACAGGCGGTCGGAGACCCAGAAATCCGGACGCACCTCGCCGAGGAACTCGGCCACCACCTTCTTGCCCCGCGAGGGGCGGATCACGAAGCAGGCGGTGTCGTCGTGATGGAACACCCACAGCCACCATCCCTTCTTGCCGACCCTGACGCCGGTTTCGTCAGACTGGATGGCCGTTCCGGACAGCAAACGCACCTTGAACCGGTTCACCTGTCGCTCGAAGGCCGGCTTGGCGGTTTCCAGCATGTTGGCGAGCGCGCCTTCGCTGATCTCAAGGGTGAAAAGGTCGAACAGCAGGCGCTCCAGGCGCTCGAACGAAACCGCGTGATCATAGCGCAGGTAATGGACGAACGCCCGCAGGTTGGGGCCAAACGGCGAACCCGGCTCCAGCCCGACCGGCGGCGGCGCCTTGAATTTCATCGAGCAGCACGGACAGGCCCGAACTAACGAAACGTTCCGATTTGATGGTGTGGACGACCGCTGTCCCACCGGCATCCAGGTGCCATAGGATGGCGATATCAAAACCGCCACATTCGGGAGGGCCGTCCACGTGACCATTGTTACCATCGGGCTCGATCTTGCCAAGCATGTCTTTCAAGTCCACGGGGTTGATGAGACCGGCCGGGTGGTCATTCGCAAGCAGCTCAGACGAGCGGCCGTTGAAGAGTTCTTTGCTGCTCTGCCGCCGTGTCTGATCGGCATGGAAGCCTGCGCGACAGCTCATCATTGGGCGCGTCGGCTGATTGATCTGGGCCATCAAGTCCGACTGATCCCACCGTCGCGAGTCAAAGCCTATGTACAGCGCGGCAAGAAGAACGATGCCACCGACGCCGCCGCCATCGCCGAGGCAGTAACACGGCCGCACATGGCGTTCGTGGCAGTTAAGAATGAGGACCAGCAATCGGTCCTGATGCTACACCGGACCCGAGAGTTATTGGTGCGTCAGCGCACCATGCTGATTAATGCCCTGCGTGCCCATCTCGCCGAGTTTGGCATCATCGCTGCTCAGGGACGGCGAAAGGCGGCCGATCTGATCGCCACGTTGGACGAATTGGCCATCCCAGGGTTGGCTCGAATTGCCCTCCGCGAGCTGGCCGAACAAATTGATGCCTGCGACCAGCGAATCATGACGATGGAGAAAGAGATATTCGCATGGCATAAAACAAACGAAGCCAGCCGCAACCTTGCAACTATCCCAGGCATTGGCCCGATCACGGCCACGATGCTCGCGGCCACAATCACCGACCCAGCGGCCTTCAAAAGTGGCCGGCAGCTGGCGGCATGGGTGGGGCTCGTGCCGCGCCAAAACTCCAGCGGTGGCAAAGACCGGCTCGGCAGCATCACTAAAGCTGGCGACCGCTCAATCCGTCGTTTGCTGGTCATGGGTGCAACCAGCGTCATCAGGTACGCTCGGACCAAAGCGCCGGGGGATTCTGACTGGCTAAAGGGGTTGCTGGACCGCAAACCGGCAAGGCTCGTAACCGTGGCGCTCGCCAATAAAATGGCTCGTATCGCTTGGGCCGTGTTAACTAGAGGGGAAGTATACCAAGAGAACTTCTGTGCTTCGTCAGTAGCCAGGAGCTGAATGAATTAGGATTTCGGTATAGCGACGTGCGAGGGTGAAGAGTGAGGTGATGGTGCAATTCGGTTGAACCGAGGATTGGGAAAACCCGCCTATGCGTGTGCGTTCAAAAACGCGGCGATTTGATTGGGACCTTCTCCGCGGCTTCCATCATGGCCCGCGGTCATATGTGCCGCACCTTTCGAGGCCGAACACATGACTGCACCCGACCATGTTGCTCATCGCTGAAGTTTTCCCTTGCGCCACAGCGGTCGTCCACACATGACATATAAGGGGACAAATCGGGAACTCATGCCGCTTTGCGAATGACCTCCGGGACGTCACGAAGCAAACGCATTCCGTCATGGTATTCCGACATTCTCCGTCCGGTTTGCCAGATGTAGTCTCC
>CAIYCT010000128.1 GCA_903924765.1 uncultured Rhodospirillaceae bacterium
CAGCGGACACCACCCACCCCGGGCGACATCATTCCGGAATCGGAGGGCGACATAATCCCGGAATGCCGGGCGACATGATCCCGGAATCAGTGGGCGAGATCATTCCGGAATGGGTGGGCGACATGGACCGGAATCAGCACTTCTGATGGAAGCGATTGTAGCCGCCGCCCATCTGACCGTCGAAGAAGGCCGCTCCCTGGCGGTAGGTGCCATAGGCCGTCAGCTGATAGCTGTCCAGATTTGAACTCGACCCGGAAGCGCCATCCGAGCCCTTGGATATGCCCCGCAGCCAACTGAAGGCCAGACCGCCCATGGCATTGTCCGAGAAGCGATGGTCAAAACCAGTCGCCAGGCCAAAATCCGTCGTCCTCGACCCATCCACGTCGGCGGTGCTGCCCCGAACCGAACCGCCGCCAAGCATCTGTCCCCACAGGGCGTCATCGTGGGTGTTGGAGCCGGCCGCCTTACCCGTGACGTTGGCATCGCCGGACATGGCCGTCTGCTGATGTTGCTCCACCGCCCCCAACACCGCAGTCGCCGCGTTGCTGCTCATCTGCGAGGACGGAGCATTCTGCGTCGGAGCCAACTGCTTGATCGCCTGGGCCTTCTGCGCCGCCGGCAGGGCGTTGATCGCCGGCAGCACCGTGTTCTGGAAGGCAGTGGCCGCAGCGCCGGTCGAATTCGAAATCTGATCCAAGGTGCTGCCGATCGCACCGCCAGCAGAACCGGCCGTGGAGCCCGTCTGTTGATAGTTGGTGGAACCGCCGCCGCCACCACCACTCAAGGTGACGACCAGATTGTCGCCGATGTCGGTGATGGCACCGGTCAACCCGTTTGTGCCGGTGATGGAGACATGGTCACCGCTAAATGGCACAGCGGAAATGGAAGACCGGGCAATCGTGAAGGTTTCGCCTGCGGTTAAGCCGGTGCCGGAAATGGTGATGGTCGTGTTGATCACCGAAGCGTTGCCGCTGACCGATAGATAGCCGTAGCTGCTACCGGCATTAGTGGCAACGATATCCAACCCTCCGCCGGTCTGGCTGTAATTGCCGGTGATGCTGATGGGATTGACCAGCTTTAGGGATGCTCCGCTGTTGGTCACGGTGCCAGTGCCGACATTGATGTTGTCATTCAGCAGCAGATTGCCCGAGGCGAACCTCAGCATCACCAACGCCGGCACCATCACCAACCCGGGCAACATCACCAACGACAAAGCTGGCGTTTATGTTTCGTCCACCTCTCATGGCGGCACGCTTTCCAACGCCGGCAGCATCATTGGCATCGGCGGCGGTACTATCTCCAACACCAAGTCTAACTTGGTGTTCGGCTCGGGCAACCTGAGCGTCGATCGCCGGGGCGTCAACAGCCTGTCCCAAGATCTGGGCGGCAAGCTGTCAGTTCTCACCGATTATCGCTCCCCGCCTTATCTCGCTGTGGCTCTTCGGTCGCCGCCTAACCCGCGTCGATTGAGTTTTTGTTAGTGGTTAATTGCCATCAATAGAGTGGAGGTCAAATCTTGGATTTCGAGCAAGCGCGTGGCGCGACACACGAACGCAATACCGGAAAGTTCTCCATCGACAAACAGTGCCGGGTGAGTCGTCAGCAGTTGGATGCCTTGGTGGACAAGGCTTACCCCCTGTTCAACGTACCGGTCGTCTTGTCGCCGTTTGACGCAAATCAGGACGGCGCTCGTTTCGACGTCGATCTCTACCGCATCGTCACGTATTTGACGGACGAGTCCGAAGCCAAGGAGCCGATCAAAATCAGCGGCCTGCTGGCGGTGCCAGTAGGTCTCTCGGGCGATCTTCCCGTGGTGGATGAGTTGTCACGATAAGCCGATCATCCATCCTCTCATTTTTTAAGGCACGGCGATCACTTCTTCGGCGACCAGGTCGAGTTGAACGAAAGGCGCTCCTTCCTACGCGCCAGACACCACTGCGAAAGAAGACGTGGCTGGTCTATGCTGCTGGGCCCGAGGCGGTCCTCGCCTATCTGTCGCGCTACACGCACCGCGTAACCGAGCATGGCTTCTGCTTCCTGCTGGCTGGCCGGTGAGCGTCTGAAATGCGCTCTCTGATGTTACCTATGCGTTACCTGCGATGGAGTCCAGACACGAAAAAGCCGCCCCTGAGGGCGGCTATCTCATTGAGATTTCTATCGAATTTTGGATGCGGGGGCCAGATTTGAACTGACGACCTTCAGGTTATGAGCCCAATATATAGTATCCCGCATTGCCCCGCATCACTACGATTTACCGCGAATAAAAACAAGATATCAAAGACATGTGTCGAATATCAAGCCCTCACGGCTTCGAACGACTACGCTACATTTTGTGCCCGCATGAGTCCATGGTGAGTCCATGAGATTGTCCCGACAGAGCATCATCACATCATGAATCGCAAGCTCATCGAACACCCATCTATTCAAGCCGTCCCCAATCGCTCAGCTATCAGCAATTCTTTGATAGAGGCGAACTGCCGAATTCGATCAGCAACCACCTCTGGATCGTCGAGAAGCGCGTCATCATCCTCCGGATCAATAACCGAAACCTCGCTCATAGAACGTTCAACCCGCGCCAGATTAGCCGAGACCTCTTCCTGCTTAAACAAACTGCGAACAGCAACGATGAATGCTGGCATCTCCCGCGCAAAATCTGTGGATCGCTGAGCCGCATCGGCGAAATTCATCAATTTTTCGGCAACGACATAGTCGAAAGCTGCCTTGGTTCCATAGCGGACCTTGATATCCCGGGCCGTCTCGAACTGTTCGGACCAGATCTCTTTCGGTGATTTCATCTGCATCAACAATTCACCCCGCAGTCCAATAATCCTCAGTCATCTCAACCTATCAGGCTCCAGAATGACGGCTTTCGTCCGTGTTCCCTGCGCAAGCGAGCCTCATATGCCTGATGCGTCTCGAATGCACCAAAGTCCGCGATGGTCGATGACATGCTTGAACATTCCAGCAGGTGGCGAGCGGCGTGCTTGTAACGGCTCGACCGGGATTTGCCCAAGGTAAAATCAATCATCGACCGCAGCACAAGCGTTGCTGCCAGTGGATACTTAGCCGCGAGAACTTCCGCTGCGTGTGTCAGGATTTCATAGTGATCACCATCCAGAACAGCGGCATGCGCATTCACCAACCTGGATGCCCGCTCCAGAGCAGGCCAGGATATAAAGAACAACAACGCGCCAAGACGATTGCGATACTGACCTGCGTGGTCGAGAGCCTTTTCTTCCGCCTCCAAATCGTCGAAATCCGGGAGCCGCTTCAGGTATGCCCGCAAGTGCGTGGCCGACAGCGACCGCTCGAAGCATTCCCACCGAACTTTCTGGGCATCTTCGGTTCGCCCGAGAGCTTCCAATGTTTCGATGCGCACATCCTCCCATTCGAAGTCCGGCCAGTCCCAGCTATCGGATTTACGGTTCTCCGCAGCATCAATGATGGCCAGCGCATCTTCGGCCCTTCCCGCCGCCAGGAGTCGTTTTCCAATATCAGCGGCAATCCTGGGAACCTTGCGCGTCTTCTCATCGTACTGGCCGATGAAGGCATCAACATCCCCTTGGGCATCGGCGATGTCCTTCATGGCCAAATTGACGGTACTCTGTCTTGAGCGCTCGGCAATCTCGTCTTCGTAAATCGTTCCACCTGATCCCCAACCGACCGCTCGGCGATCCTTGTCAGCAGGCCTTTTTACCGGCTGGTTTGACAGAGCGATCATCCGTTGCTTCAGGCGCTCTAAACCACTCGTGCTAAGAGCGGGAGCCGCGATGCCGATCAGTCCGTCATATTGGCCGTAATCATTTACGACCAAAGCATCGTAGACCCGGTCAGCAAAACTTATCGGATCGGCTTTGGCAAAGACCGCAACATGGCCGATCGCCTCACAGGCATTATGGAACACACCAATGATGGTTCCGCTGCCGTCATCGCTGCGTTCGAATATCGACGTTGCCAGGGCCATGAACCGCCAGAGCAGTTCAAGTGCTTCCTTAGGATCCGCTTTTGCCACCTTCTCGACGATCGCCTGTCGTTGAGTTTCCAAGTCGCTGGCAATGGCCCGGACACTGCGCCAATCGATGAAAGACTTTGACCTAGCGATTGA
>CAIYCT010000129.1 GCA_903924765.1 uncultured Rhodospirillaceae bacterium
ATACCAGCCACATCTCCAGACGACACCGCCAATCAAAGCGACGCGATCAGTTTTCCAAACACTTGACGCATTTGCGCGATCAAATTCGCCAAGCCAACGCCCCGGAAGACTTGCTGTTGTGTGATCGCCAATTGGAAGAGTTGGTTGATACCTATCTGGGAGCGCTAGGCGCCGGTCACGTCCATATCAAGGAAATCGAACGGTTTAGGCTGGGCTACGACCATGCCTGGCGCAGCCTTGAGGCCCGAAAAACAGCGCTTGCGCCAACGCCGCAATAATCAGACATGCTGCCAGATCAATGGCAAACTCAGCGCTTATTCAGCAGCGGTCTGATTTTGATATCTTCCTGCATGATGTGGTTGACCAGCCATGCATTCAAGAAGGTATGAATTTCACCGGCTAATTCCTTCTTTTGGACCTTGTCGGTCAGGGCTTTAAAGGACTCATTCAGATGGATGACTTGGTTTCTAAGGTCATCGTGCAGCTTCTTGTGTGTCTTGGCGTCACTGTAATGAAGTTGAGCCTGGATCAATTCCTCGCGCTCGAAATGATCAACTGTATATTGCAGCAGGTCTTCCAGAGCCGAACCGATTACCGTCATTGAGTGATTGTCTATGGCGTTTTCCACTTCGTTCAACAAGCCAATCAATATTTGATGGTCGTTGTCCAAGACAGGAGAACCCGTTGTCATTGCGCCGCGCCATTGTACCGCCATAACCGTCCCCCATCATAAGGCCGCTATTATATTAACCTTAGCGCACTTTAAGTCCCACTCCAATGAATCAGATCATGAGTACCGCGACAATTGATCGACAGTTTAGCCTTGGGAGACAGATGGAGGGAAATGGTGATCGCGGTGGGATTCGAACCCACGACAACTCGATTAAAAGTCGGGTGCTCTACCAACTGAGCTACGCGATCACAATGTTTGTCGGCAAATCGGTGCTGACGAAGAGGTCGGCACCATAGTTAGGAGCCGCCTTCCCGTCAACCGCCTAATTGCTATTTCTTATCGCCTGCGATGTACATATGGACAATGTGATCGGGACGATCAACGGCGCCGCTTCCCGGTTCGCCCTTGGTGATCTTATCC
This sequence comes from uncultured Rhodospirillaceae bacterium, assembly GCA_903924765.1. Lineage (GTDB taxonomy): Bacteria > Pseudomonadota > Alphaproteobacteria > Rhodospirillales > Magnetospirillaceae > CAIYCT01. The sequence goes on from CAIYCT010000129.1 coordinate 1,094, forward strand.
ACATTCTCCATGCCATCAATTACTTGGCCCCAGATGGTATAGCGTCCATCCAACGCAGGCGACGAGCCCAGCATGATGAAGAACTGCGAATCGGCGCTGTTGGGCAACGCTGACCGCGCCATGCCGACCACGCCGCGGGTGAAACGACCGCCGGTGAACTCGGCATTGATTTTCTGACCGGAACCGCCCGCGCCTGTGCCGGTGGGATCGCCGCCTTGGGCCATGAAGCCCGCGATGACCCGATGGAACGGGGTGCCGTCATAAAACCCTTTGCGCACCAATTCCTTGATGCGCGCCACGTGATGGGGCGCCAAATCCGGCAGCATCTCGATTACCACTTTGCCCCAGGTCAATTCCAGCACCAAGGTATTGTCGGGGTCGGGCGTTTGAGCGTTGGCGGCTTGAATCCCAATCAGCAACAAACATGCGGCCAGGAACAGTTTAATCGGTTTCATTGTGTATCCTTGATGTCTGCCGCAACCTTGAAACTGATGATTTGTTCTGGGTCGTCCACTTGTCCGTTGCGGGCCGAGCTTCCTTTCTTAATGGAATCCACATGCTCCATGCCGACGGTAACTTGCCCCCAAATGGTATATTTTCCATCCAGATGGCTGGCCTTTTCGAGAACGATGAAGAACTGCGAATCCGCCGAATCGGGGCTGGCGGAGCGGGCCATCGAGCAGGTTCCGCGCACATGCTTCTCTTTCGAGAATTCGCCATTGAGCTTCTGGCCGGAACCGCCCATGCCGGTGCCGGTG
>CAIYCT010000130.1 GCA_903924765.1 uncultured Rhodospirillaceae bacterium
CAGCGGACACCACCCACCCCGGGCGACATCATTCCGGAATCGGAGGGCGACATAATCCCGGAATGCCGGGCGACATGATCCCGGAATCAGTGGGCGAGATCATTCCGGAATGGGTGGGCGACATGGACCGGAATCAGCACTGCTTGATCTCCGGCCTGATGCCTTTGGCGCTTAGTATTGGTCTGGATCTTGCCTTTCCGTTGGCGCTGGTGGGTGTTGTGGGGCGCGAGATCACGCTGGCCAAAACCTGGAAGAATTTACCCATGATCGCTCCGGTGACGGTGATGGGGATCGCCAATCTGCTGATGCATCTGGAAGCCGCCGGATATTCAGTCAGCCCCGGCCTTGGCTCGCGACTATCTCTGGCGGCGATCTTGATCCTGATCTCGGTGATCGGCGGACGGATCATACCCAATTTTACCCGCAACTGGCTGATGAACTCACCCCAGGTGCCGCCCCCGCCCCTTCTTGGAAGGGTGGACAAGGCGGCCTTGGCGATACTCCATGTGGGGCTGATGACCTGGGCCTTCGCCCCAAATGCCAAGGCGACAGCCGGATTGCTGGCGCTTGGTGCCCTGCTGCATGGCATCAGGCTGTCGCGGTGGCGCGGCTGGTTCACCCGGTCCGAACCGCTTCTGCTGGTCCTGCATGTGGGGTATGGCTGGCTGGTAGCCGGAGCGGCGCTGCTGGCGTTGTCCGTCGCTGATTTTGGGGTCCCTCTGCCCTCGGCCATTCACGCTTTGACGGCAGGATGCATTGGCACCATGATCCTCGCCGTGATGACGCGGGCCACCCGCGGTCATAGCGGGCGTCCTCTTAAGGCAGACCGCATGACTGTGATCATATACACTCTGGTGACAGCCGCCGCCGCCGCCCGAGTTGTTGCCGGGTTTGGATTCGCCCCCCTGCCCTTGCTCGGTGCCTCAGCGATCCTATGGATCGGAGCCTTTGGCTTGTTTGTACTCTCGTATGGCCCAATGCTTCTGCCAGTATCCAAGCCTGATGACATTAGTTAGATGTCATCAGGCTCTAGATTCTGTTCGCCCTCTGCCTCAGCGGGCGCTTCCGCGCCCTTGACACGCTCTGCGGTCAGCAAGCTAGGGACCGCCGCCTCAATGGCGGCAATCGTGTGATGACTTCGAGTAAAGTCATCACACTCTAGGCATTAAATAGGATGACTATCGTCCAAAAAATGCACCAATACCCGCACAAGACCACACGACAAAAATAATCGTCATCAGGAATGCGGTAAAAGTCCATTTCCATGTTGAGTTGGATTTTTGCAGATTAAGAAATACCCACAAAATCTGAAAAGCCTTAATCCCTGCGGTCGCAAGCAATATGGCGATTGCCAACAACGACAGCCGACCAGATAGGCGCGGATCTCCCATCCACAATGATAAAATCGTCATTGACATAAGGATTGCCCAACAGAGGACAAGGTGTTTTCGAGATGGAAGAACGGCCACAGCCACAGCTCCTTTAGCGAATCAAATAAACGATGGGATAGAGCAGGACCCAAATCAGATCGACCATATGCCAGAAGGCTGTGCCGGTCTCGACGTTTTCAGAACTGCATTTCCATCCGACGATCGCGAGTATCACGATTCCCAACACCACATGCAGACCATGGAATCCTGTCATAAGGTAGAACAACGTAAAAAAATCGTCGGTTTCCATGGTGATCCCAAGGGCCGCGTTATCCGCGTATTCCATGATTTTTATGGCCAAAAATCCGACACCGAGTGTTACCGCGCCCCCCAACCACCAGCGACACGCCTTGACATTCCCTTCTGACCGGTTGCGCAGAGCAATGGCCGCCGCCAAGCCGCTGGAGAGCAGGAGCATGGTGTTAACTCCCCCCGCTACCCGGTCCAGTCTTGCCTGAGATGCGGCAAACAAGGCGGGGTGCATGGCGCGATCCACCGAAAATCCCGCAAAAAATGCGCCGAAAACAAACAGTTCACTGAGGATCAAGACCCACATCAAAGGGTTTCCAGGAAGATGGTCCAGCGCCCCCCAACCGCCATCCTCAGTGGATATATCAAGTTCGGCCATTCTTTAACTCACAACCAAGTGGCGATAGAGCCTGGGCAAGGCCGCCGGCAAACGGGCAATGTGGTCAATAATGGCATAACCGCCTCGACCGAAGATCGCCGGAAAATAATCCTGAGCCTCCCGATCCACCGTCACACCAAACACTGCAGTGCCCTTCTGTCGGGCTTCTTGAATGGCGCGGCGCGTATCTTCGACACCGTATCGGCCTTCGTAATGATCGATGTCATTGGGCTTGCCGTCGGTCAGAACGATCAACAGCCGGTGGCGGTTGGGCTGATTGTTCAACAGATAGGTGGCATGGCGTATGGCCGGACCGATACGGGTATAATATTTGGGTTTTAGCGCTGCCAGACGTCGCATGGCGGCTGCGCCAAATGGTTCGTCAAAATCTTTCACGGTATCGACCCATACCCAGTTTCGACGCCGCGAGGTAAACGTTAAGATGGAATGGCTATCGCCGCAGGCTTCCAATCCGTTTGAGAGCACTGTCAGCGCTTCTTTTTCGACGTCAAGGATGCGACGATCGTCAATCCATCCATCAGTGGACAGGGATACATCCATTAACACCGTCACCGCCAAATCCCTCGCCTGACGTCGGTGCCCGAGATGCACACGATCCGAGCCGATCCCGTTTGCGGCCAGATCACAGCGGGAACGCACCAATGCGTCCATGTCCAAATCACCGCCGTCCATTTGGGCTTTTAATATTTCATGTCGGGGACGCAGCGCTTCAAATCGGCGCCGCACATGTCGGATCAACCGCCGTGTCTCTTCGTTCGGCACCCAATCTTCCCCCTCTTCCGACGAGAGGCTTGTCAGGACACGGCAATAATCCGGCAAATAGGCTTTTTTGTCGCAGTGCCATTCGGGATACGTCAATTCAGCCGTAATCCGGCTTTCGTCCAAAGCTTCGGGCGGTAAATCCAAATCAAATTTCAAGCGTGTGGCCGGAGCGCCCGGTCGGGACGATAATGAAATTTCATCGGCATCGTCCAGCGCCTTACGGGCGTTTTCTTCGTCATCGTCATCAACATCACGATTGATGTTCATGGATTGGATCAGCGACAGAATTTTCTCGAACCGATTGAGAATGAACGAATCCTCGCGATTGATTTGGTCCGATTCTTGACGCTTGCCTTTGCGGACCACCCCATCTCGCGCATCAGCGGCACCTGCTGAGGCAGGACAATCATCCCTCATTCCATTGGATAGGATGGGTCTCCATACGGCCTCGCCCCATAATGGCACCGGCAAAAAGGGGCGGTAATGGGCAGGGGCTACAGGGAGAGGGGTTTCCGTTTCCCCAATGATCCACGGCCAAAACATCCCGCCGTCATTTTGTTGCCCCAGAAGCCGGAGCACCGCTTTTTCCACCTGCGACTCAAGAGCCGGAAGAGTACGGGCTGGCCGCACCTCCAAGAGATGATGGCGCAGACGATCATAGGGCGTGGTCAATCCCGGACAGTCGGCGAGCACCGAGAGGATTGTCGCGTGCGCGACCTTTAAGGCATTCACATCGAAGGTCAGCGTCAGCAAACTTATGGGGCAGGACACTTGACGCAATGGACAATGGGAGAAGTAGGCGCTCAGCCAAAAATATAAAGCTCGGTTTAATTCCGTCTGGGGGAACAGATCAATCTTGGGGGGGAGATAGAGGGCATTACCGTCAAGTCTTGATTGGTCCAAGGCTTCCGAATCGTTGCTTAAGCGTTGACGAAAGCTCAAACGATGTTTCGATTCGCTGGTGGATGTTCCAGAAATCACCAGGGCCCGATCCCCTCCCAAACCACGAAAAAAAACCGAAAGACTGCCCCGCACGGTATCCAATGCAACAGAGGCTTCGGGGTAATGCCGCCAGGAGCAGGTTTCGCCGATCAAGCGGTGCCAGTATCTGCCGACAAATTCTTCCGGTTCCAGGAAACCCCACATATAACCTCCTATCCCAGAACGACCTTAGTCAATTCCACTAGGCCAGCTTTGACATCCGCGTCATCGGTCAATGGCTCAATGATGGCGCACATAACCGCCTCGTCCACAGAGACGCCATCGTTGATCAGTGTCGCGCAGTACACCAACAGCCGCGTCGAGACACCTTCTTCCAGATCGTGGCCCTTGAGTTCGCGCAGACGGCGAGCCAAAGAGATCAATGCTCGACAGCGTTCGGGAGGAAGGCCGCTTTCAAAAGCAACCACCTGAACTTCCACGTCGAATGGGGGGAAATTGAATTCAATGCAGATAAAGCGTTGGCGCGTGCTGGGTTTTAAGGATTTCAGTAAGGACTGATAGCCCGGGTTGTAGGAGCCGACCAACATAAACTCGGGTGGTGCCTTCAGCAATTCTCCCGTGCGTTCCAACGGCAAAAGCCTACGATCGTCGGTCAAAGGATGCAAGACCACAGCAACATCCTTCCGCGCTTCAACCACCTCGTCCAGGTAACAGATTCCCCCTTCCCTCACCGCTCGGGTCAAAGGTCCATCCGTCCAAATCGTATCCCCCCCATGGAGCAGATACCGACCGGTTAAATCCGCAGCGGTCAGATCATCGTGGCATGACACCGTATGCAAGTGTCGCCCCAGACGAGCCGCCATATGGGAAACAAACCGCGTCTTTCCGCACCCTGTTGGTCCCTTCAACAACAATGGCAACCGAAGACGATACGCATGTTCAAACAAAGAACATTCATTGCCAACTGGCCGATAAAACGGCACATCGGATGGGGCGTTAAGTGGTGCGGTGACCATGGCGATCTCCTAAACTGAAAGATGGGAGCCTTGCACCTACAAGGCTCCCATTTTCTGAACGTATCGACTATTCTGCGGGGGTAAGGGCAGATGTCGACTCGTCATCCTCGCGTCCAGGCAGGAGCACCGAGACGATGTAAAGGATGACGCCAATGGCAGTGACGACCCCAGCACCCAGTCGCATGATGTAGAACAAGCCCAACTGGTCTTGCACTTCCATGAAAGTCAGACCCATCACGCGTTGTAGATGGGTCTGCACGATCCCGGCAAAGGTCAACGTAAACGTCATAAAGGTCACACCGGAGGTGATGACCCAGAAACTCCACATGTTGAGAGTCTGGTTATAGGGTTTGCGCCCCAACAACTGAGGCATGGCATAGACGATCATGGCCAGATTAATCATGGCGTAGGCCCCGTAGAAGGCCAGATGACCGTGAGCTGCAGTGACCTGAGTGCCGTGGGAATAGTAGTTGATCGGAGCCAAGGTATGCATAAATCCCCACACTCCGGCACCAAAGAACGAAATCACGGCACATCCCAATGACCATAACAACGCTGCATTATTGGGGTGATTGCGTCCCCGCTTATAGGTCATGGTAAAAGCAAAAACCACCATGGCGAAGAAGGGTAATATCTCGAAGGCCGAGAATATGCTGCCAATCCATTGCCAATACCCCGGCGTTCCAATCCAGTAGTAATGGTGTCCCGTCCCTAAGATGCCGGTGAACAACGCCAGTCCAATAATGACATACAGCCATTTCTCGACCACCTCACGATCCACCCCGGTCAGTTTGATCATGAGGAAGGCCAGTATGGAGGCCATCACCAATTCCCAAACCCCTTCGACCCACAAATGGACGACCCACCACCAGAACATCTTATCCAGAATCACATTGGCGGGATTATAGAAAGCGAACAGGAAAAAAACGGTCACCCCCCATAACCCTAAGATCAGAATATTGCTGATCACGGTCTTGCGCCCTTTGAGCAGGGTTAAGGTGCAATTGTACATGAACATCAACGCCACCAGAACAATGCCAACCTTAATGTAGATCGGTTGTTCCAAATAGGAGCGGCCATCGTAAATCCCAAAGAGGTAACCGACGACGCAGACAAGAGCCGCGACGTAAAACACCCAGAATTGGATCTTAGCTAAGGCTACGCTCTGCAATTCTGTTTCGCACTCTTCCGGTAAGAGAAAGTACGTACAGCCCATAAACCCCATGAGCAGCCAGACGATTAGAGCATTGGTATGAATCATGCGCATGACGCTAAAGGGCATAAAATCTGGCAAACCCGTCGGAACAACGTAAAGAAAAGCCCCCAGCAGACCAAAAATGATCTGAGCGGCGAATAGCGTTAATGCCCCCGTAAAATACAGTCGGGCAACGCTTTGCGATTGGTATTTCATCGATCGATCCTCCTCGCCTTACCCAGAAATCTTTGGGGGCCAATTCTGTGTGTTGATGGTGCTGGTGTATTGAAAGAAATCGACCAGATCGTCCAAATCCTGCTCGGTCAGGTCAAAGTGAGGCATTTGATGCCGTCCTTCGACACGAGTGGGCTGGTTTTTGATCCAATCCTTGAGGGCCTCCCTGGCGGTAACGGGGTCCTTGTCGCCGCCATATCTCAGCCAAACATTTCCCAATTCCGGTGCGAAGCGGGCACCTTCACCAAACAAGGTATGGCAGTCGAAACAGGCGTGCCGTTCCCAAAGCCGTTTGCCGTGCGTCGCCGATTCGCTGATGTTGCCGCCATTGGTTACGGCAAAATTGACGCTATGCACCACAAGGGCAATAAACACGACAAAAAAGAATAGTGATCCGCCATAGAATATATTTCTCGCTGCGGCTTTCGTTAAGCGCTCGGCCATGATTCTGGTCCTCTCTTTTCCCGAAGCTGTCGAACGCTAAAGGGTTAGGAGGCCGTCGGCATTATCTTTGGTCAAGATGCAAGGCGCGAATCCGGTCAACGAACTCTTTGGTATCCGGCTGTAATCCGGTTTGCTGGTGGGCGATGAGACCCTGTTTGTCCAACAACGTTATGGCGTAGGAATGATCGAATTCGGCGTTTGCGATTTTGCGGTAGCTAATCCCTAAGATTGCCGCCAATTGACGCACGGCATCGGGGTCGCCATTCATCAAAGTCCAGTTATTGGTGTCAAGACCTCTGACTGCGGCAAACTGTTTCAAATGACCGGGGGTGTCGTTTGCGGAATCAAAGGACACCAAAACGTAAGCAACCGGCCCCAAAGACTGGCGTGCCACATCGTCTTCTATCTTGCGGATTTGTTCGATGGTCAGGGGACACATGTCCTTACAACTTGTGTACATCATGGCCAACACCACGGGCTGGCCGATGAAAGATCCAAGCCGAACTTTGTGTCCTGCCTGGGTGGTCCATTTTGCAGTCAAATTGTAAACAGAATCTCCGGTTAGGGCTTGTCCCGCTTCCATGGTTTGATGATGGTGGTGGTGTTCTTCCGCATAGCCGGGATGGGCTGCCAGAAAAACAATCGGAAGACTAAACATAAGAAGTTGTTTTATCATGATTTATCCTTGGCGCATCTGAATCCCAAATTGGGGGTCGTATAGGTGGCTTTAAGACTGGATCGCATTGAAAACCGCATAAAGGCGGTGTAATCGGAAGGATCTGAGGCGTTGAGACTGGACCCGCCGCAGAAAAGATTTTTGTCCTTGCCCGATTGGCGGAGTTCGCCGCCGGTCATCACACTGTTAAAATCGAGGGTCCATTCCCACACCAGACCGACCAAGCCATAAATTCCAAATCCGTTTTTGTCCGATTGGTTGATCGTCGGGATCGAACCGGCGTTGGGGGTCCCATACCAAGCTAAAACCTTCTCGTTGATGGTGTCCTTGGCTCGCCCGTTATCGGCCACGGCGTATTCCCACTGATCGGTGGTCGGTAAAGACTTGCCTAAGGCACCGCAATAGGCATTGGCGGCAAACCAAGAAACATTCGTCACCGGTTGCGTCTTCCGCTCAGGGTCTCCCCACGAAAGATCATCTGCCCATCCATCCAAATAATGGGGATCGGCAAAAACCGACTTGGTTTTGGACTTTTGCCATTCCGGATGTCGGGTGACAAACTCCAGATATTGACCATTGGTCACTGGATATAGGTCCAGCCAAAAGGACTTTATCGGGACGGTCCTGCCCATTTTGGGGGTGGTTTTAAGTTTGGCATCTTGTCGAATAAAAAAAGGCGTGTATTGACCCGCAGGAAGCAACGCCATTTGCTGAACAATGGTCCCTGCCCACCCAGGCAAGGACCACATTGCTCCAAACACCAGACCGGCGGTGACAGCCAAAGTCAACCGCCGCTCTAGGTTATTCGCTGACTTTGCCACTGCCTTTTACTCTTTTGGCTTTGACGTCATCCGTGGTGACATCTTTTCCGGAATTGCCCCAACTGTTGTAAATGTAGGTCAGGACGCTGGCAATTTCGTCATCGTTCAAATCCCAAGCGGGCATAACGCCGTTATAGGCTTGACCATTGACCACGACTTTACCCTGAAGCCCACCGGTAACCGTTTTGATCGTCCGCACTTTGTCGGCATTAAGGTAATCGGATTTTGCCAGAGGTGGGAAGGCTTGAGGGATGCCTTGGCCATTTTCCTGATGGCAGGCGGCGCAATTGGTCTTAAAGACGGTTTCACCCAGCTTTATGCGCTCACCCTTGGTTTTTGTTACTGGCGGGGGAGCAGGTTTCTGGTCGGCGACCCTGGCTCCGGTTCCTTCTGGCAGATAAACCTCGTCACTCATTTTACCGGAATAAACCAGCTTGTTTTCTTCTCCGCTGACTTTAACCATCCCGACTGCGCCACGATTGAAGGCGCGGGTCAAAGAGTGATCCACCAGGATGACATTACCGGGAACATTCACTTTGAAATCGACGATCGTCGAGCCGCCCGCCGGGATCATCGTGGTTTGGACGTTATGGGCAGCCGATGTAAAACTGCCTTCAGTCCATACCGTATCGAAAATTTGCCCGATGGCGTGGAAGGATGATGTCAGATTGGGACCGCCGTCGCCCACATAAAGGCGCACGGTTTCATTCACTTTGGCGGGCAGGGAATTCTCCCCGGCAATGGCCCCGACCGAGCCGTTGAACACCACATATTCCGGCTTTTCTTGAATGGCCTTGGACATGCTGAAGGGCTGCAATCCCTTTTCGCCATTGCTGCCTGCCGTATAAAAATCACCCTGCATGACATAATATTCGTGATCGACCTTGGGCAGACCTTCCTTGGGTTCCACTAAGATCAGTCCGTACATTCCGTTGGCCACATGCATGGCAACAGGTGCCGTCGCGCAATGGTAAACGTAAAGACCGGGATTGAGAGCCTTGAAAGAGAACACCGAACTGTGGCCAGGTGCGGTCAGAGATGCAGCTGCGCCGCCGCCCGGACCGATCACCGCATGCAAATCAATGTTATGCGGCATCTTGTTGTCAGGGTGATTGTCCAAGTGAAGTTCGACCAAATCGCCCTCCCGAACCCGGATGAATTTGCCAGGCACCTTACCGCCGAATGTCCAATAGGTGTAGCTAACACCATCGGCCATCTTGCCCTCGACTTCCTTAACCTCGATATGGACGATGACTTTGGTCGCCTGAGTGCGGGTAATCGCTGGCGGAACCGCAGGGGCGTCGGTTAGAATGGCGTCTTCCTGCCCCACGATGGGGTCGTTGATATTTTCTTCTCGTGTTGCTGCCGAGGCCGTCGTCGCCAATAAGGCCGCCCCAATAGTCGCACAAAAGTACCGGCGTATTGCTCTCATGATTCGACCCCAACTCTTGAATTGATCGGATATGGTCGTGGCCCGCTAAAATGGCCGCCCCAACCACTTGACTCTCGTCAATTCTGAAAGAGTACACGCCTGGAGAAAGGTGCGACTTACCTCTAGTCAAGCCATTAAGCTGCTTATACCAAATCTCGTTAATCAAGACTTATGCGGGCCAGCCCGCACCCGCCCCCAGACCCCTTTAAATATGATTAATAAAATCAAAGGGGGTTCGGGGTTCTCCCCGAGGGGGATTGGGGCGACCGCCCCCAAGATGGGGTGAGATAAATGGAAAATGGTATTAATCATCACCCTGGCAAAATTGGCGCAGCGCCTCTGGGTTTCCGATGACAACTTCACTGCGGTTGACCGCAACGCCTAACTGCCGCAAGCGGGCCATAACCCTCGACAAGCTTTCCTGGGTAATGCCAATTCGGCTGGCAAGTTCTACCATGGTCAGCCGCAACCGGATTGTATCTTGCGATGATTGATCATGAGCCAGCAAAAACATCCCCACTCTTTGGGCCGGGGAACGACCTTTGAGATCCGCAATTTCACGCATCAACCGATTTTGCCATTGAGCCAGCGAGGCGAATAATTTTGTCGCCAACTCCTGGCGTTGCTCAAGATGGGTGAGAAATGATTTTGCCGAAATGACCAACAACCGCGTTTTCATGGTCATTTCAGCATTTACTGGAAATCTGGCATTCATAAACATTGCCGCTTCGGCAAACATCTGACCAGGCTCCATAACCTCGATTATGGTTTGAACTCCGGTTTCCGTCAGAGCAAACAAGTTTACATGGCCGTCCAAAACCACAAAAAAGCGATCAGCAGGATCTCCTTGGCTAAAGAGCATCCCTCCCTCAGGATAAGCCCCGACGACCGCGCCGGCGATCAACCAAAAAACCGTATCCCTGTCGATCCCCGCAAACAAAGGTGCCCCAAGAACCAAAGCCTCTTCCAAGGGAGTAAGCATGCTCATCACGCCAATCCATCCTCCCCACAGAAAGCCCGCAAAGCCCCTAAGTCATGGATGATCACAACATTGTCGCTATGACTTTGTATGCCAAGTGGAGCCAAGCGGACCAAGGCACGGGACAGGCTTTCCGGACTCATCCCAAGCACTTCGGCGGCAAGTCGTTTATCATACGGAAATCTGGCGGTGATGATATCATTCTGTGTGTCCGCAATCCCCAACAGGAAACCGGCCAACCTTTGTGCTGTAGATTTGATTTTTAATGCCGAGATTTGTTGTAGCAACCCGCGCATTCTGGTCGACATGACCGCCAACATTCTAAGCGTCAAATCAAAGCGTCCGTTTAAGACATCCAAAAACTCTGCCGCCGGTACGATCAACAGGCGCGTATGACCGACAATGCGGGCCGTTTCTCGATGCCCTCCTTCGCCATAGAGAGCACCTTCGCCGATTATGGTTGGTCGTTGTGCGACTTCTAAAACGCTTCGATGTCCACCTTTTTCAACAAACAGCTCAACATGTCCGTCCAAAACAGCATGAAAGTGTATCGCTGGGTCGTTGGCCTTGAACAGGATTTGGCCATCGGAAAAATGCTGGACCCATGCAGACTTGAGCATGAGCGACAAGTCACTCAGCTCGGTTCCAATAAAAATAGGTAAGAGGGCAAATTCTACCAAAGAGTGTTCGCCGCCTGGAATGATATGCCCTGCGGCATTCTTTACAGGCAAAACCATCGGAGCTGGAATTGGACTGCTGTCAGTGAAACGGCTGCCTGGCATGATGCGTTCCTATTGCCTCGATGCCCGAAGGAGGCTTTGGAAGTAAAAGTATTGCGACTCTATCACAGATGAGCCATTGATCCTAACGCCGCTTAAAAGACTGATATGCCGTCATTGTCACGGTATCCATGCTGGACGCATGTTCCACCAGCCAAGCCGGAAAGCTTGAAACTAAATACTGACGCACAGCAGACCAATCTCCTAGAACCGCCTTTTGTTGAAGCTTTGCCACTTCCTCCAATACCCTCGTATGTTCGGCCTTGTGGCAGTGGGCGGCAAAGAATCTGCATTCGTCCATCAAGGCCTCCTCGCGTGAGAAATGTTCCGCCAAATGCGCTGCCGCCTTGTTTATGAGCGATTCCAACTCAAAATCGTATGCAATCTCTGCCATTTCAATAAGTGACGCAGCGTCCTTATGGTCTTGATCTATAACCGGAACACCAAGCATTGGAATTTGTAAATTCATTTGACCCTCAGCAGATTTTCCCTGACCGCATTGTCTTATGGTCTCGTCTGGAAATGCGTTGACGTTCGTCAACTGGCCCTTTTGATATGGGTGATACTAAGAGCCTGACCCATAATTCTACTGGGGCGGCCATCTGGTTTCGATTTTTGCGCTTACCTAGGCTCACGTACCCATGTACGCTCCGCTCCGGTTCTAAGAAATCTGCGCCATCTGACTCACCCCAGCGAATTATGAGTCAGGCTCTAAGGCTCATTTATCGCGCTCATAGATGGGGCTGCCGCCCCAAACCCTGCTCGGCGCGGGCGGAGCCCAAATAGGTGGCGTGCGCGGGCGGAGCCCAAATAGGTGGCGTGCGCGGGCGGAGCCCGCAGGGGTTCTCATCAGCGAGCGTTGGTATTATGTCCAGTCTTCTACCTTTCCAAGCGACCACAATGGGCGCAAGGCGGAATGAGCAAAAGGGGCTTGCTCTGTCATTAGCAAATAGAGATGACCGATTTTGTAGCACATCAATTGACCGCTCTGTTTAGCCCTGGGGGTGGCATGCCACCCCCAGGGCTTTTCG
>CAIYCT010000131.1 GCA_903924765.1 uncultured Rhodospirillaceae bacterium
GGAATTCGAGCTTCAGGCGGCGGTCAAACTCGACCCGAATATCGTCCGTTTCAATTTCACCCGAAGCAGCGTCCATTTTTAGCCCCGAAAATAATCGCTATCACACTGATTCTTATAGCAGAATTACGCTATTTCGTCACGGAAACCTTGGGTCATATGGGAAATCCGGGGGGAATGATGCGATAATCGCGTTACGAGAAACGATTGGGGTAATCGCGCCATGCGAAACGATTGGCTGGTAAGACGTCTGAAGGAGTTGGGCAAAACCGGACAAGGTCTGGCCAACGCGCTGGGCATCAACAAATCGCGCATTTACGAAATCATCGGCGGTCGTCGTGGGGTTAAGGCCAATGAGATTCAGACCATTTCCAACTATCTGGAAATGACCGAGCGGGACGTCATCGCCTTGTTGTCTGGCGCTTCGGTTCCTGCGATGCAAGACTCGTCGCAAGGCGGTTTAATGGTGCAACCGCCGCGCACGATGTCGCGTTATGCCAGCGCCTTCATTCCCGACGTCAAGGACATGCCGCCGCCTTCGACCATGCCCTTGGATGTGCCGGTTTATGGTACGGCTGTGGGCGGCGTCGATAGCGACTTTGAAATGAACGGCGAGATCATCGACCGGGTCCGCCGTCCGTCGGGCTTGACCAATGCGCGCAATGCCTTCGCCTTGTATGTGGTAGGCAATTCCATGACTCCGCGCTTCGATGAAGGCGATTTGGTGTTCGTTCATCCCGGCAGACCGCCGGTGCCTGGGTCCGACGTGGTGGTGGAACTGCACGCCCAAGACGAATTCGGCCGCACCAAGGCGTTGCTGAAATCCTATCGCGGCAAAACGCCTACTAAATTGCTGCTCTCGCAGCTCAATCCGGTGAGCGACATTGAAATCCCCCTAAACGAGGTCAAACAAATCCTGCGGGTGCTGCGCACCAACGAATTGTTGGGCGTTTGATCGGTTGGGGGCGGCTGATCCACGTGGATGGTCGGCTATGACTATTTTATATGGAACATCCCCAGCGCTAAACCTTTTCCATCAAGACCTTGGTCGCCTTGCGGACTAGGGCATTTGTTTGGCTGCCGTCGGTCTTCACGTAATTATAGAGGCCGGTCAGCATGCGTTTTTCCCAGAACTCGCCCAGGTGAGACGCCACTTTCTTGGTCGCCATTTCGTCGGGATAGGCTGCGAAATTGTCGGCGATTTGGTTGGCCATGGTGATCAATTTGTCGATGTTCATTGTGTTGACTCCTATTCCGCCGCTTCGCACGTTTGTTGATTGCCCAAGGTGACTTGCACGGCGACCACTTTGTATTCGGGGCAGTTGGTGGCCCAGTCCGAATTCTCGGTGGTGATGACGTTGGCATTGCTTTCCGGGTGGTGGAAGGTGGTATAGACCACTCCCGGCTGCATCCGCTCGGACACCAGCGCTTGCAAGGTGGTGGCGCCTTTGCGGCTGGCCACCGACACCAAATCGCCGTCCTTGATGCCGCGCTGGTCGGCGTCAAAGGGGTGGATTTCCAAGATGTCGCGGTCATGCATGGTGATGTTCTGGGTCCGCCGGGTTTGAGTGCCCACATTGTAATGGGCCAGGATGCGTCCGGTGGTCAGGATCAGCGGATAGAAGCGCGAAGGCCGTTCCGGAGTGGGCACATATTCGGTCAACGCCAATTGACCCTTGCCGCGCGCGAACCCGTCAATATGCATGATGGGCGAGCCGTCGGGATGCTCGGCGTTGCACGGCCATTGGATGGAGCCGCGCTGGTCCAGCATCTTAAAGCTGACATGGGCGAAGGAGGGGGTCAGACGGGCAACCTCATCCATGATCTCGGCGCCGTTGTGCCATTCCATGTGGAATCCCAGGGCGGCGGCGATATCGCTGACGATCTGCCATTCATGCTTGGTGACGTTGTTCTTGTCGGCGTTCTTCTTCGGGATGGCCGGGCGCACGCGGTTGATGCGGCGTTCGGCGTTGGTGAAGGTGCCGTCCTTTTCCAAGTACGAGGTGCCGGGCAGGAACACATGGGCGTACTTGGCGGTCTCGTTCAGGAACAGATCCAGCACCACCACATGCTCCATGGCCGACAGAGCCTTTTGCACATGCAAGGTGTTGGGGTCGGAATGGGCCACGTCCTCGCCGTGGATGAAGATGCCCTTGTACGATCCGGCCAAGGCGGCGTCGAACATGTTGGGAATGCGCAAGCCGGGGTCGGGCGAGAGAGCAACGCCCCAATCGGCCTCGAACAGCGAGCGCACAGAGTCCTGCGACACATGGCGATAGCCGACGAATTCGTGCGGGAACGAGCCCATATCGCACGCGCCTTGGACATTGTTCTGTCCGCGCAACGGATTGACGCCCACGCCCTTGCGGCCGATATTTCCGGTGATCATGGCCAGGTTGGCGATGGCCATGACGGTGCTGGCGCCTTGGGTGTGTTCAGTGACGCCTAAGCCGTAATAGATGGCGGCATTGCCGCCGGTGGCGTAAAGCCTGGCCGCGCCCCGGACTTGATCGGCCGGAACGCCGGTTACGGATTCCAGGGCTTCGGGCGAATTGCGCGGGTCCTGGATGAACTCTTTCCACAGCGCGAAATCGTCGGAATCGCAATAGGCGTCGATATACTCTTGGTTTTGCAGCTCCTCATCCATGATGGTGTGGGCCAGGGCGTTGCAGATTGCGACATTTGTTCCTGGCTGCAATTGCAGGTGATACTGCGATTGGATGTGCGGGCTTTTGACCAGATCGATGGCGCGGGGGTCGACCACGATCACTTTGGCCCCGTTGCGAATGCGCTTTTTCATGCGCGATCCGAACACCGGATGGGCGTCGGTGGGGTTGGCGCCGATCACCAGCAACACATCGCTGTCATCGACGCTTTCGAAATTCTGCGTTCCCGCCGAGGTGCCGAAGGCGTATTTCAACCCGAACCCGGTGGGCGCATGGCAGACGCGGGCGCAGGTGTCGATGTTGTTGGTGCCGAA
>CAIYCT010000132.1 GCA_903924765.1 uncultured Rhodospirillaceae bacterium
ATACCCTGGAGCGTGGACAAGGCCATTGTCCGGCTGATGGATGAAGGAAAAACCTCCGGCGCTATCGTCGTTGGTGTCTGGAATGCCGGTGCGAACCGTTGGGGCGAGTATCTGCCCCAAAAACCGGCGGAAACGCCCCAGGGCCGTGAATTCACCGCTCGTTTCCCCGACAGACTGCCGGGAAAAGTACATTCTGATGACTATTTGCGCTTTATCGTGCGTGAATTAAAGCCTTTCATCGACGCCATTTACCTCACCCTACCTGACCAACCTCATAACTCTGTTATGGGCTCCAGTATGGGCGGGCTGATCTCGCTTTATGCCCTCACCGAATATCCGCAGGTTTTCGGCGGGGCAGGCTGTGTCTCCACGCACTGGCTGGCCGGGGAAAACCTGATGGTGGATTACTTTGGCGGGGTTTTACCCTCACCCGGCTCGAACCGGATCTATTTTGATTTTGGCACGGCCACCCTGGATGCTGCTTACGAACCGTTCCAAACCCGGATGTGGTGATCGTGCAGCACGATCTGCCGGGTGGGGGCGGCCTGCTTGTGAACAAATTTGTGCGTTGGGATCGAAATTCTCCGTCCAAAACAATTCCGGTGATTGCCATCGGCTTCAATTGGACGCGTCAGGATGTGATGGATTGTTTTTATGCCGGGATCAACGAAGTCATTGCCCTTCCAACATCTTTGCACACCATCCAACGGTCCATTCTGTCGGGAATTTATTCCGAGCGCCCATTTATTTCGACGCCCAGTTATTGCGGTCCGGATCGCCGACGCGGAATGGCCCGTGGATTTCATGGGCCTTTCCGTCGATTGGCGGATACCATTGCGACCGAAGTTGCGTCTGCCGCTAATAAGTCCAGCGGTGACGGGCGCTTGATCAAGGCGGGAGCCCCGATTGGAAAGCCGAAACAGCCCGAAAGCTTGCCCCCTGTCGATCCTGGCGGGGCCAGAACAAGGGTGCCGGTCAAAGCAGCGGCGAAGGTGATACCCGATGGCAGTCCGCTGAATTTGCCGCATTTCGACCGCCCAGTTGTGGCTGGCGGCTCGCCCGGTCCTGTAGTTCCCCACATCAAGCCCAATCCGGTTCTGCCCCCTCTTTGTCCCCCCGCTGATCCCGAGCCTGTCGCGCCGGATGTCCTTGGCCGGCCTGACCCCGTTTCGTCCGGGCTGGGCGATTCTGGGCCGGGCGATTCTGGTCCTGAAGCCCCTCACGCCTCCCCATTCCCTGTGCGGAATCAGGTGAAGCCCCCCTTGCCGTCACCGACGATTGCTAAACCACTCCCGCCAAATCCTTTGCCTCCGCCGTCCTCGGTGGAAAAACGGGGGGCTGGGGATTTGACGCATGGTAACGCGTTGCCATTAGGTCAAGATGCCCCAGAGTTGCGCCGGGAGCGTGACGCTGAAAATCTGCAAGCGCGAAAAGGCGAAGGTCATCCCGTCGTTAAATCTTCTTTGCCTGGTCAGGCACCCTCGTCAGTCGCACCACCGGCGCCGCATTCGCCCAGGCCTTCCCCTCAGCCGATCTCTACCGATGCTGGCGAAGGTAACGCGTTATCGGTTGATCCGTCCTCGCACGGTGTTGCTGGTGAAAGCAAACCTGACGCGGTGGAGGCCGCCGTGAATGACGGCCCCCCCCAAACGTCGTCAAGCGCTTGACGCGAGCGCTGATAATGGATGCAATCCAAGGCAAGGCGTTGCCAATCCGGTTGGTGATGATATTGTACCGAATACGAAAACCATCGCCACTCAAGATGATCTTTTAAAAATGTTTATTAAGCCAAAGAAAAAAAACTAATCAGGAGAACATGATGAGCAAAGGTACAATTCTGGCCGTCGATGACGATGCAGTTGCCTTGGCGATGCTGACGAATGGCCTTGAAGATGCCGAGTTTGAAGTTGTTCAGGCCACCGATGGCCTGCGCGCCATGGAAGTCTTGCGTGAAGACAGTGAACGTTTTGATGCGGTGGTGTTGGATTGGATCATGCCGAACATGAATGGTCTCGACGTCCTTAAAGCCATCAGTGCCGATATGCGCTTTGTCGGGCTTCCCGTCATCATGCAAACATCGGTGACCGATGACGATCAAATCAAAGCGGCCATTCAGTCCGGTGCCTATTACTATGTCACCAAGCCCTATGACGAAGAAACACTGATCGGAGTGGTGCAGGGGGCGTTGGAAAAGTTCATTCAGTTCCGTGAAGTCATGTCCTGGGGTATCGAAGCCACTGCGGGCCTGGCGTTGATGACCCGTGGTGAGTTTCATTTGCGGTCGTTGCAAGAGGGGCGAATGGTGTCCAACTTGATTGCCGATTTGGCGGAACGTCAGGTGCCGGTGGTGTGCGGATTGATGGAACTGATCATCAATGCCGTTGAAAATGGCAATTTGGGTGTCAATGCGTCTGAAAAGGCCGACTTTGTCGCCCGGGAATGTTGGGCAGAAGAAGTCAAACGGCGGATTTATCTGCCCGAAAATCTGGATAAATTTGTTACGGTACGGTTTGAAGTGCTGGACCAGCTTGTTCAGGTGGAAATCGAAGACCAAGGGCAGGGGTTCGACTGGACACAGTTTGTCGAGCTTGATGTCCGCCGGGCCTACGATGTCCATGGCCGTGGAATTTCCATGGCAAAGTCATATTCGTTCGATACTTTGGACTATCAGCAAAACGGGCGATTGGTCAGCATTTCTTTTGCCGCAGCTTAAGGGGTCGTCATGCCCCCATCCAATCCCAGTTCAGGCCGATTGACAAAAGCGCAAACCCGCGCCGGGCTAGTCGTATGGCGGACTCCCCATTTGCGGAAGCTGGTGGATGAGATTCTGGTGAATTCGGGCTTTACTTCCAATACATTTGTCAACGACCACGAAACGGCGAAGTTGCAATTGCGCTATGGGGGCAGTCTGTCCTTTGTCCTGTGCGAAGCAACGGAACAGCACAGTGACCATTTCAAGATGGCAGAGTTTATAAGATGGAACCATCTGTGCCACACACCTCAAATGCCACTGGTGGTCTATGGCGAAAATTGGACGGTTGAAAGCTTCCATAAATGTAGAAATGCCGGGGTCAGTGGTGTGATTGCCTTTCCCTGTACAATTCAGGGGTTTCTGCGGCGGTTTGTTCAGGCCACTTGTAATCCGCCACCGTTTATTACTGTTGATACTTTTCGCGGTCCCGATCGCCGTTCTGCGGTGGTTGGCACCAGTAAAAAACGCCGCAAGACGGATATGACCCCATCGGGACCGACCGGAGCCATGGGGCAGGCGGATCTGTTGCGGACCATCAAAAAGAGGGAGGAATAATCTTCCATGATTGCGGGTGATGATGGCAGTCGTTAAACACGCTACTACGGGATACTGGGACACCTCTTGTCTGGTCTTGGTCCGGGACGAACAGATTCGTGCAACTTTGCAGAAATTGCTCGAAGATTGCCGGATGGGGGGCATCGTCTATGTGGATGATCTGGATCAAGCCATGCTGCATTTGTGCAGCGATGCCAAAACGGATATGGTGGTGTGCGATGCCATCGAATATGCCGAAGATCATCTGGCCTTGACGGCCTTCGTTCGCTGGAGCGAGCATTCAAAGCGGCATGACATCCCCGTCGTTATTTTCAGCGCCGTCTGGACACAGCCCCGTTTCCTTGCGGCTAAAGAATCGGGGGCCACGGCACTTATGATTCTGCCCATGCCGTTTCACTCGCTGTTTCGGCGCTTTATGTCGATTCAGGTGTCCGACCGTGCATTTATCAATGGTGATTATTACCGGGGGCCGGATCGGCGCATGAAGAGCAATCCGGCTTTTGCCGGTCCCTATCGCCGGTCCAGGGACCGCAGTGTTTTGAAGGATCCCAATTACATAGAGCCGATGAAACAGCGGCCTATCCCACCCGTACCTCCACAAAGACCTTCCGGAGTCGGTCAGCAATCCGATCTCTATGCCGCTTTGAAGAAAACCTAAATGGCGGGAATCGAGACGCCGTTCGATTCTGGGGTCGGATGGACCGATTTCATGGCGGCAAGATATCCACCGACGCAAATAATGCCAAGGGCCCCCACGGCAATCAGACCTGCGGTAGGTCCGACAACAGCCGTCAACGGCAGACCTAGAAACCCACCAGCAATAATTTTGGGAGTTGCGGCCTTCAAACCGGCTAGGGCTGTATCAAACATGCTACCTCCTGGAAATACGCAAAAACACTATACCACATGTATCCCCCCCCATATTAGCAAGAAAAAAATGGGTATCAAGCGGCGGGTGATCGACCAATTGAATGCCGGCGCTTTATATGTAATGATTATTACCAAAGTGTAGGTTGGTAAGGAGCGTTCAGATCATTCTACCACTTTAAGTCCGGCGTAAGTAAAGGTTCTGCTCCTATGGAAAAAAGTCGAGTTTCAGGGATTCAGACGGCAGGCGACAAAGCTGAATTGGCACTGGACTGCGTTCCTCAGCACATTGCGGTTTTGGATTGTCATGGAAAAATCACCATGGTCAACAAAGCTTGGCGTGATTTTTCACTAGAAAATGGTGGTTCTAGCGACTTCTTCATTGGGGTCGAGTATGGAAGCGTCTGTGCAGGTCAGTCGAGCATCGAGGCCGGTGCTTCCGCCGAATTGTCCCGCGATAAACTTATGGATGTCATTGAGGGGCGTTTGGGCAGCATCTCCTTGGAATATCCCTGTCATTCCCCCACCGAACAGCGCTGGTTCAAGGTTGATATCTTCCCGGCCAAAGGGGAGGTGCGTGGTGCCGTAGTTACCCACACCAATATAACCGAACGCAAAAAACTGGAGATAGGCATTCGGCTTAGTCGCAATCGGTTTCGGGATTTTGCCTTATCATCTTCTGACTGGTTCTGGGAAACCGACGAAAATCACCATTTTACATGGTTGTCCGAGCGTTTTTTCGAGATTACCGGTGTCCCACCCGAGTCCATAATTGGTAAAACGCGCGCTGATCTGATGGCACAAGAAGATCCGGATTTATTGGCCCGTCATCTGGGTGATCTTCAGTCTCACCTGCCATTTCGCGACTTGGATTATGTCTTTCATTCCGCTAAGGGGGAAAAGTGTCTGCGGGTTGGCGGGGTCCCGGTTATTGATCCCGAATGCGGGTTTGTTGGGTATCGTGGTTCCGGGATCGACGTTACCGAACTGAAAGCCGTCGAAGCGCGTCTAAAGGACAGTCACGAGGCCGCCCAAAATGCAGCAAAAGCCAAGGGTGACTTTCTTGCCAACATGAGTCACGAAATTCGGACGCCGATGAATGCCATTATCGGATTTACCCGTAGCCTGATGCGCGACGCCTTCGAACACAAGCAGCGGGACAAACTGGAGAAAATAGAACAATCGGCCAATCATTTGTTGGGTCTGATTAATTCAGTTTTAGACAAGGCTAAAATCGAAGCGGGAAAACTGGTGATTTCTCCGGAACATTTCAGTCTTAAACAATTAATGTCAAGTGTTGTCAGTCAAGTGTCGCACAAGGCGGAAATCAAAGAGCTTGAAATTTGCGAAGAAGTTTCATCCGAAGTTCCGGACATTTTGATGGGAGACCCCCTTAGAATTTGCCAGTGTTTGCTTAATTTTGCGGGAAATGCAGTGAAGTTCACAAAACAGGGGGCTGTGCGATTTCTGGTTACTTTGGACTAAGATGTTGGTGACAGTCTGTTGGTTCGATTCACTGTCCAGGATACGGGGATCGGTATCGAACCTGAGGCCATCTCCCGATTGTTCACCTCTTTCGAACAGGCCGATCACTCGACAACCCGCAAGTATGGTGGAACCGGTCTGGGGTTGGCCTTGACCAAGCAATTGGCCGAGTTGATGGGAGGCGTGGTCGGTGTGGACAGCAAACCGGGACACGGTAGCCAATTCTGGTTCACTGTCCGGCTGTCGCGTGTTCAAGCCACTGCCATCAGCATCACCTCCTCGTCCATATCCGACGAAGATGCGGCAAACACTCTCAGAAGTTTATTTTGCAAATCGCGCTTGTTGGTGGTGGAAGATATGCCGCTGAATCTGGAGGTCTTGCAGGACATGCTGCAAGATGTGGGACTCATTGCCGATACCGCAGAAGACGGCAGTATCGCCGTCAGCATGACAAGAAAAAAGGATTATGACCTGATTTTGATGGATATGCAGATGCCCGTAATGGACGGCCTGACGGCGACGACGATAATTAGAGAGCAGCCTTATTACGCCGATATTCCCATTATTGCCCTGACCGC
>CAIYCT010000133.1 GCA_903924765.1 uncultured Rhodospirillaceae bacterium
CGGCGCGGATCTCGTTTTTGTCGTCGCCGTTGGTGTCCTTGCCGACATCGATCTTGGCCACGAATTCGATTCCATCCAGATCGCCAACGCCGCTGATGCGTCGCGCAGCCTGGGCCTGGGGCGAGGAATCCTTATCGGATAGGCCGCGAGCAGAATTCAGTATGGCGCGCACCAAGGCACGGCCCATGTTGCCCCACTCAGGACCCTTGGGGCTGAAAAGGCCGATCAGGGTGAACACCTTGCGGCGGGCATAGGGCCCCTCTAATACGGTGAATTCACCGCTGATATAGACTGAGCCGGTGGTGCCGCGCGTAGCGTAGCCGCCGGTCCAACCCTGGGTCGGGTCATCGTAGCCGCCGGGGCGGATGGACAGTCGGACCTTGGCGGTGGTCCCCTTGGGGATGAGATTGACGACCTGCTTGGCGTCGTTAAAATCGTTCCAGGAATTAGACATGGTACTGCGCTCCTATCGTCAGGATTGGGCTGTTTCGGAATTGGCGGGGGATGGGGCAGCGACGCTGGGGCGCCCGTATTCCAGGCGCTGAGCGGCCGGAGTGGCGGGCCCACGGATCTTGTCCATCAGGCGGCCCAGGTGCGGTTCCTCGATTATGTCGAGACGACCGCTTCGATCCTTGGCCGGATAACCCCAGGAATTCAGTGTCTGGCAGATGAAGGCCCGGTGAAGCTGGCCGTCGTCGCCCTTCACGTCAGTCATGGTGATGACCTGATCGACGATCCCGGGCAGTTCCAAACCGGTCTTGGCCCCATCGATCTGGGGCACGAAGACCTTGCGATTGAAGTCGTCCAACTTCTCGTCCAGCACGCCGACGAAAATGATGTTCTTGCCCCGGGTGTGCTGGAGGTGGGTCAGCCAGCCGATCATCTCTCGGCCATGCAGACCGTAGGCCCCACGGATATCGGGCTTGCCGGTCTTGTCCGAAAAGGCATCCGGTTGCCCACGGCACCATTGGAAGCAGAGACGACCTGCCACAGTGATAGAGTCGATGAAGACCGTGTCGTAGCGATCAAGCACGGTCGGATCGCCAAAGCGTTCGCAGACAGCGTCGAAATGGGCCTGGCTGTACGGCTGGTCATCACGCAGTGCCGGATTGGGGCCACCAATGAAGACAGCGAAGTCCCGGCATTCGGGCCAGGTACGCGGACGGATGGTGTCACCTGGCCAGCCTTCGATGGCGAGGTCACCCGCCTCCAAATCCATGAACAGCGCCATCAAGCATGGCTGGCCATTGGCCTGGGTCGTACTCGAGAGCAGAGTCCACAGGAGTGAGGTCTTGCCGATGCCGGGCCTGCCGAAGATGCAGGCCTTGATGCCACGGGGCTCCGCCAGCCGCTGATCGGCGGTGATGATGCGGAAGCCCTGGTTGGAGATGTTGGTCGTCTCGGACATTATTCCGCCTCCAAGCTCTGGACGGCGGCCTCGACCGCATTGGACACGCCAATGGCACCGGCGCAGCGGGCGTGGTCGTGCAGGCGGCGCAGGCCGGAAACCTGGCGGATGAGAGCGGTCGAGGTCTTTTCCAGGACCTGGATGGCGAGGGCCACATCATCGACGCTGGCATCTTCGATGGCCTTGACCACCGAGGTGGTCTCGTCGCCGATCGGGGGCACCTCGATGGTGTCCGGGATGGCGTCGAAGGACATCTTCTTGCGCAGGCGCTCAAGCAACTGGGTAGACATAGGGGTGCTCCTTTTCGTCAGAGCCAGATTTCGTCGGTGATGCTGCTGCCGGGCCCTGACGCCGCTCTGGAGCCTGCGGTCGAGGTATTCGCCTTGATGGCTATTCCATTCCCCCGAAGGCCCGGCATGAAGTGCTGGGCTCAGTCGTCGCCCGTCGTTTCGCGGGGGCTGTTCGGCGTCTGGCCGGATTCGGTGGCGTAGATGGAATAGAGCGGAGTGCCGTCAGCAGCCGTACCGGCACCTTCAATGCGGTAGTCCTCGCCAGGCTCGATCACCTGGTTCAGTTCCCAACGCCGGTACAGGCCGGGCAAACGGAGGAACTGGTTGTCCGAAGAATCGTGCATTCCCAGGTTTTCCTTGGCTGCTGGCCGGAC
>CAIYCT010000134.1 GCA_903924765.1 uncultured Rhodospirillaceae bacterium
GTTAGCGTCGGCCCGGATTTTGACGTGGCGGCGGATGGCAAGATCGGCGGCATGGAA
Organism: uncultured Rhodospirillaceae bacterium; assembly: GCA_903924765.1. Classification (GTDB taxonomy): domain Bacteria; phylum Pseudomonadota; class Alphaproteobacteria; order Rhodospirillales; family Magnetospirillaceae; genus CAIYCT01. Next base: position 58 of record CAIYCT010000134.1, read on the forward strand.
AAGCCGTACGAACTTGGATTGCCCAGCGCCGTCAGTCATAGCTGCCCTAAACACCCAGTTGCGAGAGCCTTCACGAGGGAAGTATTTGTCCTTCACCCATTGGCGCCGCTTTTGGGGGTGCCTGCGGCAGGCCCACCGCCAGAGGAGCTCCCAAATGGCATGGTCTACCCTTGTGAAGGTATCGCTTGCCACTTGGTTGCGGTGATAGGAGGCCCACCCCCTGATGACGGGATTGAGCCTTTCTATCAGTTCCCAGTGCGTCATGCGGGTGGCTTCCTTGATGATCGTCCGGATTTTGCGCATGAATGCTGCCACGTTCTTACGGGCTGGCGTGATGAAGAGTTTCCCCTTCCTTCTGCGCGTGGTCCAGCCAAGGAAGTCAAAGCCTTCCTCGACTCGCACGATGTGAGTCTTTTCTACGGAGAGGGAGAGGCCCCGTTCCGCGAGAAAACCCACGATCAGCGCCTTCGCCGATTCCAGCACTTCTCGCGAGGAGCCGGTTATGACGAAGTCGTCAGCGTAACGTACCAAATAGACCTTGGGGTCGGTGCGCTGGTGACGGCGCAGAGGGCCAAAGTGCCCCCGAAGTGCCGCCTCCATTCCGTCCAAGGTCATATTCGCGAGCGTGGGCGAGATTATTCCCCCTTGAGGGGTTCCCGCTCGCGTCTCACGAAGCTCACCCTCCTGCACGTAGCCTGAGTTCAGCCATTTCCGGAGTATCACCTTGTCCATGGGGATGTTGGCGACAAGCCAGTCGTGGCTGATGTTGTCGAAGCAACCGGAGATATCCGCGTCCAGCACCCATTCCGCAGTCCCTTTGCCTTTCAGCGCGAGGAAGCAACGGCCGATAGCATCGCGGGCGGCTCGGTATGGCCGAAAGCCATAAGAGTTCGGATCCGCAGTGGTTTCGGCAATCGGTAGAAGCGCCAGCAGATGAAGTGCCTGCATAGCGCGGTCGATCATAGTGGGTATGCCGAGTGGACGAAGTTTACCGTTTGCCTTGGGTATGAAAACCCGTCTCAGCGGCTGTGGACGATAGCCCCGCCGTTTGAGCGACTGTATTCCCCTGACTTTCTTGCCCGATGAGTTCCAGATGATCCGGTCCACCCCGGGCGTCCTCTTTCCTTGATTTTCGGTGACTCGCTTCACGGCAAGCGCTTTGCCGCTGAACGAGGTGGTCAACAGCCGTTGCAGAGCTTTCGCTCGACCCCAGCGGCCTTCCTTCACTGCCTTCGCGATACGTACCTGCAGCCGCCGCACGGATTGTCGTACTTTATCCCAGTTGATCTGGTTCCAGTCCGGCTTTCTGTGGGAGGCCGCACCAGTCATTGTATTGACCGTCATTTGCTTGTCCTCCTTATGAGGGTTCTGCCTGTTTTCTCGCGATGAGAGACCAGTCGGAAGTCTGCTCCCTTTCGGGCAGGGTGATGTTGGCAAGCCGCAACCCCTATCCTGACCATTACAGCCGGGCATTCGCTTTTTCCGACCTCCTTTACCCGCACCCCCGACAACCTTCCTCGCAGTCGGCCTGCCCGTTGTCGGGCGGGAATACGGGCTTACCGTGTTTCACTTAAGTAACGAGGATGGGTTAGACCCTGCTTTTCCGCCGACGGTCATGTTGTCCGTGTACTCCCACAAGATAAAAGAGTAACCGACCGTGTACCTTTTGGTGCGAGCCTATCAGCACCTTTGGCTCGTTTCAGCTTGACGACGTTTATCAGCAGTTCACTTTCGTTGATCATACCATCCGAGCCTAGCGCCTTTCCGCATTGGTGCTTGCAGAAGTGTCTTCACCTCACGGCTTCGATACGGCCCGAAGGCCCGGCTACATTGTTCCGGCAGCTTCACACCAGACCGTTACCAGTCTCGCATGTGCCGGTAGGCTACTGATGACGGAACATCAGGTTTGATTCATGAGTTAAACTCCTTTCAAACAATTACTTAAGCGACTTCACGTCGCACA
>CAIYCT010000135.1 GCA_903924765.1 uncultured Rhodospirillaceae bacterium
CCTGAGGGGTTTGACTGAGTTTGAAGGAGTTGAAGTTATGGATATCGAATCCGCAAAGTTGATCGGTGCTGGTTTGGCCGCCATCGGTGTTATCGGTTCCGGCGTCGGCGTCGGCTCGGTGTGGTCCTCGCTGATCGCCGCTGTTGGTCGCAACCCCGCCGCCAAGCCCAACGTCGAGCTGTACGCTTGGATCGGCTTTGCCGTGACGGAAGCTATCGCTCTGTTCGCTCTGGTTATTTCGCTCCTGATCCTCTTCAAGTAAGAGATCCGGTTTTTCAGTGAAATGAAGAAAGGGGGCGCTTTAGCCCCCTAGTGAAATGAATGGGGGCGCCATCGCCCCCATTAGTCAGAGGAGTAGGCGGGATGCCCCAGCTTAATCCAGAATTTTTCGCCACCCAGGTTTTCTGGTTGGTAATAACATTCGCAGCGTTGTACCTGCTGATGTCGACCATTGCTTTGCCTCGCATCGGGGCGGTTCTGGACGAACGGCAACGCCGGATCGACGAAAACCTGACCAAGGCCGCAGCGTTGAAGGCCGAAGCCGACGCAGCCGTCAAAGCCTATGAGAAGGCTCTGACAGAGGCCAAAGCGCAAGCCGCAGTCCTGCTCAAGCAAACGACGGAACGCCTGGGCAAGGAAGCGGAAGAGCGCAACCGTGAACTGGGACTTCGTTTGCACGAGCAGATTAAGGCCGGTGAAGGCCGCATCGCAGAAGCCAAGGCCCAAGCCATGAGCAGCGTTCGCGACGTGGCGATTGAGGTTGCGACCTCGACGATCTCCCGCCTGATCGGCGTGCAAGCCAATGCCGCCGACCTGGAAAGCGCGATTGCCGAAGCCTTGAAAGGAACCGCGCAATGATTTCCGTGGCTTATGCGGCGGAACACGCCGCCGAACATGCGAGCGAGTCCGTGTTCATGGACCCGCACTTTTGGGTTTATGTCTCGTTCATCGTGGTGGTCGGGTTTCTGTTCAAGCCGGTCTTTACCGCTGCGGCGAAGGCTTTGGATGCCCGCGCCGTCGCCATCAAGGACCGGATCGACGAAGCCCAGAAGCTGCAAGAAGACGCTTCCGCCGCTTTGGCGCTGTATCAGCGCAAGCAACAGGAAGCTCTGAAGGACGCTCAAGAGATCGTCGCCCGCGCCAAGACCGACGCCGAAGCACTGGCTGCGCAAGCCGCTAAGGATTTGGAAGCAACGTTGGCTCGTCGCGAAAAGCAAGCGCTGGATCGTATCGCTCAGGCGGAAGCCCAAGCGCAACGGGAAGTGACGGCGGTCGCCGTGGATGTGGCCATCGAAGCGGCTCGCGCCGTGCTGGCCAAAAGCCTGTCCGGCGGCGATCAAGCTACCCGCTTGGTTGACGATGCGATCAAGGATCTGGCCGTCAAACTGCACTAATGCAGGGCAAGACCGACCTTTCACAAACCCCTGCCCCTAACCGGGACAGGGGTTTGTTGTTTTTAGGGCTTTACGGCGGACTGCTTGGCATCGCCTTCGGAGTTTTGTCTCGGGGGATGTGGGTGTTTTTCGCGCCCGGCGATTTGAAGCTGGTTTGGGCGGCGCTGATTCTGGTCTTGACCCTGGCGGTCGCAATTCCAAACTGGCGTGCTCCCCGCGTTGCAACCGGCCTCATAATCCTGGCCGCTTTCGTGTTCATGGTCGTCATCGCCATCGTCAGTCTGCAGGGGTTCGAGAACTCCGCCGACGAATACGCCTATGTCTTTCAAGCCAAGACCTATCTGGCCGGACGTCTGTGGAACGAGCCGCCGGTTTTGGGCCAAGCGCTGGCCTCCGATTATACATGGGTCAAGGGCGACAAATGGGTGGGACAATATCCGCCCGGCTGGCCCGCTCTGCTCGCCTTGGGCTCTTTAGGGGGCTTGCCGTTGTGGGCGGTGACGCCGCTGGCAGGATTGGGGATGATCCTGTGCTTGCGCGCACTGGCGAAAGACTCTCCCGCCATTCTGATGCTGGGCGCACTGTCGCCGTTTGTTTTATTCATCGGCGCGTCCTTGCATTCGCATATGGCGGCGGCCGTGTTGGCGCTGCTGGCGGTTATGTGTCTGGAAAAAGCCCAAAGGCTAGTCCGCTACGAGTGGGCGGTGGCGGCGGGTCTAGCCGTGGGCTGCGTGGGCTTGATCCGCTATGACAGCGCCGTATTGGTGGCGCTGCCCTTCGCGTTGTCCTTGTTGTTGCAGCGGCGTTGGGGGCTATGCGCTGCCGTGGCCGCAGGCGTTGCCCCCTGGTTGGTTGTGCTGTTGTGGTATCACTGGCGAATCACCGGCAATCCCTTGACTCCGGTCTATTGGCTGGGCGGTCGCCATGTGGATCACCTGTATTTCGATTGGGCGGGATTTTCGGAAGGGGCGCGCATTTCGTTTTGGCGGTGGGTCGAGTTGGTGGAATGGGGCGGCCCCGCAATTGTTCCGGTGTGGCTGTGGGCCATGGCAACCAAAATTCGGACGCGCTCGCTGGGACCGGTGGATTGGGTGTTTCCGTTGTTTGTCCTGACGTTTCTGTTCTATCCGTTCGACGGTGCCAATCGCTACGGTCCGCGTTACTATTTCGAGGCGTATCCCTTCATGCTGTTGGCTTTACGGGGGGTGGACATTCCCAGCATGATCAAGCGCCTGTGTGGGCTTAATTTGGTCTATGGCGTGATCGCCCTTCCGTTTTTGGCGGTGTTCTATCATCAGATCGTCGAACAACGGTTGGATCTATATGATCAAGTGGAGCGTCTTGGCTTGAGCAACGCGGTGGTGTTGGTCGAAGACGGGCCGGGAAAAATCTGGAAAATGGAGCCCGACGATATGGCTCGCAACGGACTGACGGCGGATGGACCGGTGTTGTACGCCCGCGCCGACAAGACCGATGAGCGAGCCCTGCACGCCGCGTTTCCCACCCGTGAGATCTGGGTCTATCACTGCGCGGGAGATGAATGCCGATTGGCGCTGTCGCCTTAATCCTGATCGCCGCGCATGCGGTCGGCTTGACGCAGGGATGGGAACATCACAGCCCAAGCGGCGGCAACCACCAAGGTGCCTATGCCGCCCAGAACCACGGCGGGGACGGTGCCGAGCCAAGCGGCGGTGACGCCGGATTCGAATTCTCCCAATTCATTGGATGCTCCGATGAACAGCCAATTGATTGCGCTGACCCGTCCACGCATTTCATTGGGGGTGCGAATCTGCACCAAGGTTTGGCGGATGACCACGCTGATCATGTCGGCGGCGCCCAACGTCACCAGCGCTGCCAGGGACAGGATCAGGGATTGGGACAGGCCGAACACCACGGTTCCAAGGCCGAATACCGCCACCGAGATCAGCAGTTTGGGACCGATGCCCCGTTCCAGCGGCCAAACGGAGAGGGCCACCGCCATCGCCGCAGAACCAGCGCCGGGTGCGGCCCGCAGCAGCCCCAAACCGGTGCTGCCCACATGCAAGATGTCGCTGGCGTAAACAGGCAGCAGCGCGGTGGCGCCGCCCAACAGTACGGCGAACAAATCCAGCGATATCGAGCCCAGAATGATGGGCTGAGTCTTCACATACCGAATGCCGCCCAGCAAGCCTTGCAAACCGGGTTCGGACTGGCCTTTGATCACTAGGGGCGTTTTGTAGCCCGCCGTCATGATCGCGGCTGCAATAAAAATTAAGGCGGAAAGGGCATAAACCACCTCGGTTCCGGCGGCATTGAGAAAGCCGCCAATCATCGGGCCGATGATGGAGGCGACTTTCATGAAGGTGGCCGCCATGGCCACAGCGCTAGGAAATATTTCGGGGGGCACCAACAGCGGCAACAGGGATTGGCTGGCGGGGGCCACATAGGCGCGGGCCAACCCGGTCAGCGCCGAAATGGCGAAGATCAACCAGACCGAGGGGTGAGGGGAAATGGCGACCAAGAATAAAGCCGCCGCCGAAACGGCAAACGCCGCCTGACACCCCAATAGAATAAAGCGACGGTCATGGCGGTCGGCGAATTGCCCAGCGGGCAACGCGAACAAAATATTGGGAATGAATTCAGCCAGACCGGCATAGCCCAAATACAGGGTCGATTGGGTCAAATCCCAAACCTGCCAGCCGATTACCACCGACATCATCATCGATGCGACCATGACCAAGAAGCGTGCGATCAGATAGCGTCGGAATTCGGGATGGCGCAGAACCTGACGGGCTTGTACGGCTATGGGCATCAGGCGAGGGGTGAGACCGGCGGATCAGGAAACATCACATTGATAGTGCCTTGGACGCTGTCGGTCTGAGCGCGCAGAATTTGGTTGAGCGCATCCAGCGAGGTGTCCACCGCCCATCGCACTTGGGTTTCGGCTTCTTTGTTGCCCTCTCCCACGGTTTCAGGAAGGATGCGTTCCTGCAAGAAGGCGGCGACGCCAGCCAGAGCGCGGGCGAATAACTCGCGCTGATCGGCTTCGACTCGGAAATATCCATCGGAATCAACGTAGTCTGCGGCCAGTTCCAGGCATTCCATCATGGTGGCGACGCGGGGGTCGGTGCGGGTTGCCGTCGAAGCCACGAAGCGAAGAATGGCAGCATAGAAATCGTAGTCGGCCATTAAAAGTCCCAAATTCATAGGGTTGGATATTGAGAGAAATCCTTGTTCTGGATGGCGGACCAGAGTTCAACAAAGACATCGGTGACGCGGGCGTCGCTGGGACCACTTTCGCATGCGCGCAGCATGGCGTCAACCGAGGCGACCGGGCCTTGAAAAACCGCCTCGACCGTTCCGTCGTGGCGGTTTCTGACCCATCCCGCTAGCCCCAGATTGGTGGCGGTCTCGACGGTCCAGCCGCGAAAATAAACGCCCTGGACACGCCCCGAGATAACGACGCGAACCGACTTAATGCTTACTCTCCGAATTCCAAAATCTTCTGGTCTACCGCCAGGGATTCGCCCGGCTTAGCGTGAAGTTTGGAAATGGTGCCGTCGCGTTCAGCTTTCAAGATGTTTTCCATCTTCATCGCTTCGACTACCGCCAAGGCCTCGCCAGCCTTGACTTCCTGACCCTCGACCACTTCGACGCTGCGCAACAGGCCGGGCATGGGCGACAGCAAGTATTTGGACATGTCGGGCGGTGCCTTGTGCGGCATCAGGCGATGCAGGTCGGCGGCGCGTTTATTCAGCACCATGACCTTGGCTTGATGTCCGGCATGGGCGATGCGCCAAGCAATGCCTTGGCGATCCACCTGCACAGAAACCGGCAGGCCGTTGACCGTGCCGATGAACAGGGGGCTGCCTAAACGCCAGTCGGAATCGATGGTCCACGTCTTGCCATTGGTGATGGCGGTGTAGACCGACCCGATCAGCGAGATCGACACGTCGTGATATTCGTCGCCGATCACGACCACCCAATTGTTGTCGGGCTGCATTTCATGGCCGGGGAACTGGCCGGAAATCTGCACGTCGCGAGCCACTTGGCGGTGATTGGCGATGGCGGCGATAACCACCAGCATGACGGCTTCATTGCCGGAGGGCGGGGTGGCAACGAAGCCGCCCGCATATTCCTCGGCGATGAAGTTGGTGGTCAATTTGCCCGATACGAACCGCTCCTTGGACAGCAACGAGGCCAGGAAGGGGATGTTGTGGGTCAGGCCGCGAATGTAATAGCGGTCGAGCGCATCGCGCATATGGGCGATGGCGTCGTCGCGGGTGGGGCCGTAGGAAATCAGCTTGGCGATCATGGGATCGTAGAACATGCTGATTTCGCCGCCCTCGTAGACGCCGGTATCGACGCGGACATTGTCGCTTTCGGCGGGCGGCTGATAGCGGGTCAGGCGTCCGGTCGACGGCAGGAAGTTGCGATAGGGATCTTCGGCGTAAACGCGCGCTTCGATGGCCCAACCGTTCAGCTTGATGTCTTCTTGCTTGAACGGAAGCTTTTGGCCCGCCGCGACCTTGATCATCCATTCCACCAGATCGATGCCGGTGATCTTTTCGGTCACCGGATGTTCCACTTGCAGACGGGTGTTCATTTCCAGGAAAAAGAATTCGCCGGTTGCTCCGCCGACAATGAACTCCACCGTTCCTGCCGATTTATAATCCACGGCGCGGGCCAGAGCGCAAGCTTGCTCGCCCATCTGCTTGCGCATTTCGTGGCTCAAGAAAGGCGACGGGGCTTCCTCGATCACCTTTTGGTGACGGCGTTGGATCGAGCATTCACGCTCGCCCAAATACAGCACAGTGCCCTGACCGTCGGCCAGAACCTGGATCTCGATGTGGCGCGGTTCCTGAATGAACCGTTCGATGAACACGCGGTCGTCGGCGAAGCTGGCCTTGGCCTCGTTGGTGGCCGAGATGAAGCCCTCGTGAGCTTCCGCATCGTTCCAGGCCAAACGCATGCCCTTGCCGCCGCCGCCGGCCGAAGCCTTGATCATTACCGGATAGCCCACTTCATTGGCGATCTTGACCGCTTCGTCGGCGTCCTTGATCACGTCCAAGAATCCGGGGACGGTGTTGACGTTGGCGGCGCGGGCCAGTTTCTTGGATTCGATCTTGTCGCCCATGGCGAAGATGGCGTGGGCGTCGGGACCGATGAAGGCGATGCCCGCCTTGGCCAAGGCTTCCTGGAATTCGCGCTTTTCGGACAAAAAGCCATAGCCGGGATGGACCGCTTGCGCGCCGGTGGCCTTGCAGGCCTCGACGATACGGTCGATCAACAGATAGGACTGAGCCGAAGGCGGCGGTCCGATATGAACGGCTTCGTCGGCCAAATGCACGTGCAGGGCGTCTTTGTCGGCGTCGGAATAGACGGCGACGGTCTTGATGCCCATCTTGTTGCAGGTCTTGATGACGCGGCAGGCGATTTCGCCACGGTTGGCGATCAGTATTTTTGTGAACATTGTTAAATCTCCCCCCTAGACCATCAAAGCGGCATGTTGCCGTGCTTGCGCCACGGATTTTTGAGGTCCTTGTCTTTCAGCATGGCCAACGACCGGCAAATGCGCTGGCGGGTCGAATGAGGCATGATCACGTCATCGATGAAGCCGCGATGGCCGGCGATGAACGGATTGGCGAACTTCTGACGGTATTCCTCGGTGCGGGCGGCGATTTTTTCGGCGTCGCCGATATCCTGGCGGAAGATAATTTCCACTGCGCCCTTGGGCCCCATCACCGCGATTTCGGCGGTGGGCCACGCAAAGTTGACGTCGCCGCGCAAATGCTTGGAGCTCATAACGTCATAGGCCCCGCCGTAAGCTTTGCGGGTGATGACGGTGATCTTGGGCACCGTGCACTCGGCAAAGGCGTACAGCAACTTGGCGCCGTGCTTGATGATGCCGCCATATTCTTGACTGGTGCCGGGCAGGAAGCCCGGAACGTCAACGAAGGTGATGATCGGAATGTTGAAGGCGTCGCAGAAGCGCACGAAGCGGGCGGCCTTGATGGACGACGCGATGTCCAAACATCCGGCCAGAACCATGGGCTGGTTGGCGACGAAGCCGACGGTGCGGCCCTCCATGCGGCCAAAGCCGACGATGATGTTGCCCGCATAGGTGGGCTGAATTTCAAAGAAGTCGCCTTCATCGACCACCTTGGCGATCAGCTCCTTCATGTCGTAGGGCTTGTTGGCGTTGTCCG
>CAIYCT010000136.1 GCA_903924765.1 uncultured Rhodospirillaceae bacterium
GATGTCTGAGGTGATCCGCAGCGGCACCGGCAAAGCCGCGACGCTCAACCGCCCAGCCGCAGGAAAAACCGGCACGAGCCAAGATTACCGTGATGCTTGGTTTATCGGCTTCACCGGTAATTTAGTGGCCGGAGTATGGGTCGGCAATGACGATAATTCGCCCATGAACAAGGTAACCGGGGGCAGTATTCCCGCTAAGCTCTGGCACGACGTTATGTTGGCGGCGCATGAACGGACGGCTGTGGCAGCTCTGCGCGAGTGGGTGGATGCCAGCCGAATCGCCCGCACCCCGGAACTCCCGACCAGTTCAGAGAATGCGGATAGCTTTCTGGAACGAGTCACTGGCGGATGAAAACGGCCCTCTCCCTTCCATAGCCGAAAACAAGGGAATTCAAACCCGGAGGTTATCATGTGTAAGAGGATAAAAGCTGCGGTAAGTTTGGGAATGATGGCGACTCTACTCGCGTTTCCGGCTTTCGCCAGGACCGACGTGCTTCTGATCGGAACACCGTCGTCAGGCGAAGCCCTGGAAGCATTTCGTACAAACCTGAAAACAGTTTTTGGGCTTGATGAGGTTCAGGTTGCTCGTCCCTCGAATTCGCATGAAGTTGCACAGCGAGTCCGCGACTATCTCAGTGCCATCGGCAAACCCGACGAACTTCGTGTTCTTTTAATCGCCGGAAATGAAGCAGTATGCCCAGGCTTCGATGAAGCACCGGTCCGCCCGCTAGCACGCACGCTGATTATTGCGCCGCCTTGCGTCAAGCTGCTGATCCAGGCTCCAACCACTTATGTAAGGTTGGGTGCTGAGATCCAGGATGATCGTGAGGAAAACGATCAACGGGTGCCTGGTGTGGCATTCGTATCTGTTGTTGGTGATCTATCAACCAAACCAGCCGACCTCATTACGAAGGCCATCGGATCTTTGCCGCAAACGCTCGCGTGCAGGCGCTCGGACCAAATTAGCCTCGACTTTGCGCCAAGCGTCACTGCATGGGGCGTGAGCGCAAGCCTATGCGAATCTTCTCCGCAAGCCACAACGGTGCATCCATCTACCTTTCCCTCGTCCCAAGAAGTAAAAACTCTGGAAAAAGCCCCGGAGTTTGCAGCCACCGTCAGATCGGCAACACCGGATGAAGCCTTAAAACTCGCAGCCCCTGTCAATGGCAAGGTAATCACGGCTTTCGGTGCCGAGACCAATGGCAAGCCCAACAAAGGCGAGGACATTGAAGTGACGACAGGTACGGTCGTTAAAGCAGCCGAAACGGGCGAAGTGGTTTTCGTCGGTGAATTGTCCGGTTATGGGCAGGTCGTCGCGATCAAACACGATAACGATTGGGCAACTGTCTACGCACATACCTCGCACCCGCGTGTGACACTGGGGCAGAAAGTTCACAAAGGCGAGGATCTGTCCGATGTCGATCCGTCCAACAAGTTGCATTTCGAGATTCGCAACAAAGGAAAACCGATAGATCCGGGGACGATGATAACAATTCCCGGCTGACGTCCGTTAAAGGTAAAGCGCCATGACCGTCAGATATTCAGCTCATCATGCGTAAAAGTTTGTGAGTGGATCACAGATCAAAGGATTAAACCTCTTGAAACATTTTGCAACCATAGCTCTTCTTATCGCCCTGCCCGTGACCATCGCTGCCCCCCCGCGTGTTGGCCGCCGAGATTGTCGCCGTCTGCTTTACCCCCGGCGGTGCCTGTACCGGCCTGATCGTTGCGCAGATTGCCAATGCCCAGCAGCAGGTTCTGGTTCAGGCATACTCGTTCACCAACCCGGAAATCGTCGAGGCTTTGGCCGAGGCCAGGCGGCGCGGTGTCGATGTGCGGGTGATCCTGGACAAAAGCAACGCCTGCAAGGATGGCGGGGAATGCGAAAAGAAGGGAGCCATCGCCGCCGAAACCCTTGCTGGGGCTGGGGTGCCCGTGATGATCGACCGTATTCGTGGAATTGCCCACAACAAGATCATGATCATCGACGACATGCGGGTGATTACCGGGTCATTCAATTTCACGAAGGCGGCGCAAGATCGGAATGCCGAGAACCTGCTGGTGATCGGCGATCCAGAGTTGGCCCGTCAATATGCGGTGAATTGGGAGGAGCGGCGGGAGCGTTCTGATCGCATACCTTGAAAGCAAGCGTCGTTGATCCGGGAACGATGATACTGATTTCCGGCTGAAATCCGTTAAAGGTAAAGCGCCATGACCACCAAATATTCAACTTATCATGTTTATGTGTTGATGCTGGCGCTTCTCTCATCGGCCTGCTCGCAAACCAGCTATGTTGATCCGAGTGTACGTGGGCAGGATGCCAGAGAGCTAAATCCGTTCGATCGAGTCGTCGAATACCGGATAGATTTGGGCCTTATTGTAGCCAACCCCACCTGCATTGCCGTCGGCCCAATCGAAATGGCAAAAGGGGTCAACAGCAGCCAAGAATGGGTTGATACAATCCGTGCTTCTATAATGGCCCGCTCAAGGGCCGCGTTCCCAGATGTCGCAATCGTGGAAATTGAAGCAGACCCTTCGGTCGCCATGATGGAAGCCAATATTCAGGGTTGCCACTATGTGGTGCTGACCGAACTTACCAACCAGGACGAGACTTATCTCATGGCTTGGTCGCGTAAGCGCATTGGAATTTGGGTTCGACTGGTGCGCACCGAGGACGGTGATGAGCTTTGGAGCGCAAAGCATATAGCGTCACGTAGCGAAGGGGCTGTTCCATTGGACCCTTTAGCGGCAGCAGTGACCGTGTTCAGGACCGCTGATTTCAACAGTGACAAGGACATAATGCCCTCTTTACTCGATGATGCGATGCGGCGAACCTTTTCGACGTTGCCAATAAAATGGAATGAAAAACCTTCAGAACCCTTCCGTTAGTCTCATTGGTATCGGCAAATAGGGGACGACTGCATTGAGCATTGAGCATCGTTCACAGTCACTCCCCACGCCATCGATTCCACACCAACTGCGCCTCGCCGCCATCCTCGGACGGAAACAGCGCCAAGCTCAAGGGCTCGGGCAAGGCTAGATCATCCAGCTTGATCCGCAGATAGTCCTTGGAATGATCTCCAGTCGAATGGGCCTTCCAGGCCTCACCGATCCGGGAATTACCGACAAAGACCCGGAAGGCCGGAGCGTTCTCGTGCTCACGGTTATCATTCGGAACCAGACGCAGCTTTGCGTCGATGGTCAGGGTGCGGATAGACCCGGTCCAACCGCCGTCCTTGGCGAGAGTGAAGGTGCCGATATTCATGTTAGGCCTCCGTGATTGGGGTAATGGGTGTTTCCGGTTTGCGTGTACGGCGCGGGGTGGCTTCTGGCGGGGCCGATGCCATCCCGTCTTTACGCGCCTTGGCAAACCCCCGGTCGCTTTCGAGGAATGCTTCCAGCATGAACGGGATAAGATCCGCCACGGATTCGACCTGTCCATAGGCAGCACGATAGCACCCGGCATATTCCGTCAGTGCCCGGTTCAATTCCGGGCCAACCGAGATACTGATCTTGACCGGCGTGCGGTCGGGCAATCGCCCCAATTTCAAATCTGACATGATGACTTCCTTTCATCCGGTGTAGGCC
>CAIYCT010000137.1 GCA_903924765.1 uncultured Rhodospirillaceae bacterium
CCGTCGCAAAAATGGTGAAATTACGGTAGTTTACGGGCAGAGCATGGCAAAACCGCCACAATTGCACCGCCAAATATGCCGCTTATAGATGAGACAGATCCGAAAAACCCTATGAAAAACGCAAATTTTACGATACATCGTTTTATGCAGCGTTCTCCGGTCTGGACATTCCTTCTATCACATTCTGTTGGCAAGCGATTTTATGGAAAATGTGAGACAGATCAATCTCAAATAAAGCTGTCCTACTCTCACTTAAAGCTGCTGAAACAGCCCAGAGTCTCATCTATACCTGAAAGCGACAGCTGGAACAGCTCTATGCCACCCAGATGACCCACGAGATGGATAGCCGGTTTCTATCCTTCGCCGAAAATTCCGCGGCTACGGCCAAGACATTGGCGACAGTCATCAGAACCCGTCAGAAATTCCCAACCGAGGCTTTCTCCAAGCTGCGGGACGCTTTTCCCTGCATCATTGCAGGCATCCGTGAATTCGCCGAATACATCCCGCTCGAGCGGGACATGTTCGATCTTGTGATCATTGACGAAGCGTCGCAAGTGTCCGTTGCCCAGGCCTTCCCGGCGCTGTTGCGCGCCAAGAAGGTCCTGGTGATGGGAGACAACCGGCAGTTCAGCAACATCAAGTCGGCCCAGGCCAGCAACGAGATCAACGCCTCGTATACGGCGGAACTTCAGTCCTTTTTCCGACAGAACGTTTCCGATGCCGCCGATAAGATGGTCAGAGCCAGCATGTTCGACGTAAAGCGGTCGATCCTGGATTTCTTCGACCTGATCGCCAACTACACGACCATGCTGAAAAAGCATTTCCGTGGCTACCAGGAACTCATCAGCTTCAGTTCCCAGACCTTCTATGGCGGCGCCCTGCAGGCCATCAAGGTGCGTGGATGCCCGGTTGAAGATGTCATCCAATTCACCGTTCTGGATCATGACGGCCGCAAGGAGCGCTATCGGAACACCAATTCCTTGGAGGCAGAATTCATCCGTGAGGAACTGGATGCGATCCTTGAGGAAGCCGATGAAGATGACGCGGAATATCCGACGGTTGGCGTCATCACGCCGTTTCGTGAGCAGGTGACCTTGCTGGCCAAGGAGCTTTTCAACCCCCCGAATGGCAAGCTGTACGAAGAGAAGTTGAAGCTCAAGGTCATGACCTTCGACACCTGCCAGGGCGAGGAACGCGAGATCATCTTCTATTCCATGGTCGCTACCGCGGCCCAGGATTCGCTGAATTACATCTTCCCAGTCGATCTGACGAACGCCTTCGACAGGGTGGAGGAGGCACTGAAGGTCCAACGCCTGAATGTGGGCTTCTCGCGCGCCCAGGAATGCATCCACTTCGTGCTGTCCAAGCCGGTTGACCAATATGTCGGCTCGGCGCGGGCGGTGCTGCAACATTACGAGCGGATTTTGAACGATCGGTCCATGCCGGAGCAGCACGAGGTCGATCCGGCATCACCCATGGAGGGGAAGGTTCTCCAATGGCTGAATGCAGCGCCTTTCGTTCAGAATCATCGGGACGAAATCGAGGTTCAGGCGCAGTTCCCCATCGGCGACTATCTGCGCCAGCTTGATCCGTTCTACAAGCACCCCTCATATCGGGCTGATTTCCTGCTGACCTACAGCAACGGGGACGGCAAGCCCATCAACATCATCATCGAGTACGACGGGTTCCAGGAACACTTCACCGAC
>CAIYCT010000138.1 GCA_903924765.1 uncultured Rhodospirillaceae bacterium
AGGGTGGTGAAAACCCCGGGGCGGGTAATCCCCATGAAGCCCTGCCGCGCTCATCGTAAGAAATCCAGGAACAATCACCATGCCTGACGAACAACTGCCCACGCTGATCCAGCGCCTGGCACCCTCGGCGGTGCTGCCCGATACGTTGGAAACGGCACCGTCGGATCGCACCATCACCTTCGTGCTGTCCACGCCTGAGGTCGCCCGTGACGGCCACACCCTAGCTGCCAATGGCTGGGACATGGAGGCCTATATGCGCAATCCGGTGGTGCTGTTCGCTCACGACAATTCCAGTACCGATACGGTGATCGGCCGCATGGACCGGATCTGGACCGATGGCGACCGGCTGATTGGGCAAGCGCGTTTTATGGAGGCGTCTCTCAATCCCCTGGCCGAGACGGTCTATCAGATGGTCCGCCAGGGATTTCTCTCCGCTGTGTCGGTGGGATTCATCCCCTTGGATGGCAAACCGGCCAAGGGACGTGGGCATGGTGCCTTTGATTTTACCCGCCAGGAACTGCTCGAAGTTTCCGTAGTGCCGGTGGGGGCGCATCCGGCAGCACTGGTCATGGGACGGTCCGCCAAGTTCGATACCCAGCCTATGCTGGATTGGGCCCGTCGCTTCGTCGCAGCCTCTGCCGACCAATCCGCAAACGAACCCGCACCAGCTGAAATCGAGTTCGACATTGAAGCAAAGATCCGAGAATTACTTCCCTCTGCCCTAGCCGACCTGATGCAACGTCACGGTCGCGTCCTGTCTGCCGATAACGAGGGGCATCTCAAAAATGCCCAGGATTGCATTACCCAAGCCGCCGATCATGTCCAAACTGTGCTCAATCAGGTGGCAAGTGAAGCCGACGCTGATCCCGATCAAGACGAGGACGGAATTGGTGATGCCGATGCGCGAGATTTTCGCGCCCGTCGCGCCCGTGCGCTCAAGCTCACTGCCACGACTTAACTTTAATCCATTCTCCCACTTTCCCGCTGGCAAGGTCCAAGCGGGACCGCCCCAATTGGCCTTGGGCAAGCCAGATCGCAGCGCCTGACGGCGCCGCTTCCCTTCGATGGAGTCCATTCATGCCTGACATTGTTAAGCTGCGTCAGATTCGCGGCCAGAAGATCGACGAACTCAATACCGACACGGTGATCGCCGATCCCAGCCGCTTCGCTGAGATCGAAACCGAGATCGCCGACCTCGATGGTCAGATCGACCGCGCGACCCGCGCCGAGACCCGGGCTGCTGGGTTGGCCCGGCCGCTGATCCAGGACGCTACGGGTGCCACAGAACCCGATCTGGTCCGTAATGGTGAGATCATGCGCGGCCTGTCTGGCCTTGGGCGCAATGCCAATTTGTGCGAGGTGCGTGAGGTTCTGGGCTTTCAGGCAGGCGAACAGCATTTTCAGAGCTTTGGCGAATATCTGGCAGCGGTTGCTGGCCATTACCGCAGTCATGGCTCCCAGACCGATGGCCGCCTAGCACGCGCCGGAATTGATCAGACTATGACCCGAGCGCCTTCGGGAGCCGGTACCGTCGATCCCACCGGCGGTGGCTTCCTGGTGCAGACCGACTTCGCCAACATGGTGTTCACCCGCGCCTATGCCATGGGCGAGATCCTGAGCCGCGTCACCCGCTTCTCCATTTCCACTGGGGCCAACGGCATCAAGATTCCGGGCATCGACGAAACCAGCCGCGCCACCGGCAGCCGTTATGGCGGTGTCCAGTCCTACTGGCTGGCCGAAGGGGACGCCATCACCACCTCCAAGCCCAAGTTCCGGCTGATCGAACTCGATCTCAAGAAGCTGGCCTCGGCCATGTATGTGACCGACGAATTGCTGGCCGACACCAATCTCCTTGATCAGATCGCCACCCAGGCCTTCGCCGAAGAAATCGCCTTCATGACCGAGGATGCGATCTTCGAAGGCAATGGCGTCGGCAAGCC
>CAIYCT010000139.1 GCA_903924765.1 uncultured Rhodospirillaceae bacterium
CGGCTGGGCCAAGCCGGTTCCGGTCAATTTCGGCAAATTGCGCGGCGGTCGCCTGGGTATGGTGGCGGTGGCGGCGGCGGGTCCGGCCGCCAATGTGCTGATGGCGGTGCTGGCGATTTTGCTGTACCGGGTCACGCCGTTGATGCCCGATTATTTTCGCGGCTGGCTCGTCCATATGCTGGAAACATTCTTTATCTTCAATCTGCTGCTGGCCGTCTTTAACATGATCCCGATTCCGCCGCTGGATGGCGGACGGGTGGCGGTGGGGCTGTTGCCGCTGCCGCTGGCGTCGCGGTTGGCGCGGCTGGAGCAGCACGGCATGCTTGTGCTGTTGTTCCTGCTGTTCCTGTTGCCCATGCTGGGGCACGCGCTGGGGCAGGATTGGGACATTCTGGGCTGGTTCCTGGACGTGTCGCGCAATCTGCTGGCCCGCTTCATCATTGGGCTGGTTGGCTGACCATGTCCACGGCTCTGCCGTTTGAGGAATCCGAGCCAAGAGACGGCGAAAGCCTGATCGTCGATGTGGCGGGGTTCGAGGGGCCGCTGGATTTGCTGCTGACCCTGGCCCGCGATCAAAAGGTTGATCTGCTGAAAATCTCGGTGCTGCAACTGGCCGACCAATATCTTGAATTCGTGCAGCGGGTGCGCCAAAGCTATTTGGATTTGGCCGCCGAATATCTGGTGGTGGCGGCGTGGCTGGCGTTTCTAAAATCTCGCCTGTTGCTGCCGGTGCGCGAGGAAGAGACGGAGGACCCGCCCAGCGCCGAGGAATTGGCGCGTTCTTTGGCCTATCGCCTGAAACGGCTGGAGACCATCCAGAAACTGGGCGCGGGCTTGCTGGCCTTGCCGCGCCTGGGCAACGCCGTGTTCGCCCGTGGTCTCGAGGCCGCAGCCCCCAGCGCCGTGCGCTCGGTGCTGGATGTGGGCTTGAACGATCTGCTGCACGCCTATGCCGATCATGTGATCCGCACCTCGGTCCGCACCTTGCACATCGAGGCCGCCGATTTATGGTCGGTGGACGACGCCATTCGCCACATGGAAAAGCTGTTGGGGGCGCTGCCCGACTGGACCAATTTGGATAGCTATCGGCCCGTTCCCGATGGCGATGCGCTTAAGACCCGGTCCGCCGCCGCCTCGACCTTTGTCGCCGCGCTGGAGCTGACCCGCCAGGGCAAAACCGTGCTACGCCAAGATGGCGGGTCGTTCGCGCCCATCTATGTGAAGGGGGCCAGACCGTGAGCAATTTCGACGATCTGCGCTTGATCGAGGCGATTTTGTTCGCCGCGCCCCAGCCGGTAGATGAACGCGAATTGGCTCTGCGTCTGCCCGAAGGCGCGGATATCGTGCAAGTGCTGGATGATTTGCAGGGACATTACGCCAATCGCGGCATCACCTTGGTGCGGCGCGAGGGCAAATGGGCCTTTCGCACCGCCCTGGACTTGGCCGACCGCATGAACGTGGAACGCATCGATCTGCGCAAACTGTCCCGCGCCGCCCTGGAAGTCCTGGCCATCATCGCCTATGGCCAGCCCATCACCCGCGCCGAGATCGAGGAATTGCGCGGCGTGCAGCTGTCCAAGGGAACGCTGGACACCTTGTTCGAGGCCGGATGGATTCGACCGCGCGGCCGCCGCCGCACCCCTGGCCGGCCCATGCAATGGGGCACCACCGAAAGCTTCCTGGATCATTTCGGCCTGCAAGGGCTGGAGGATTTGCCCGACCTTAAAGAGTTGAAAGCCTCGGGCTTCCTGGACCTGCGCACCGACGCCGGGGCCTACGCCAACCGCGCCGAGGAAGGCGAGCCCCTGGTGGATATGGATCTGGGGCTGGACGAGGACCAAGAAGAAGAGTTGGAGGAGTAGGGGGAGGCTCTCCCTCGTCATGACCGGACTTGCCCGGCCATGACGAAAGAAGATGAAAAAGTCACACTCTTTTCATGCGAAGTCAGCTTGAAACGGTATATCAAAGCCAGCCTTTGTGGTTCTGCGGGCGACGCGATTCGGTTTGACTGTGTTGATTTGGGAAAGGTGCGTTGAATGATGCCGTCCTTGACCCCCGTCTTAGATGTTCATGTTGAAATGACGACGTTTGACGCCTTGCTGACGGCCTGCAAGCCCTGCTTCAAGGCAGCCGATGTGGGCATCAAGCGGGTGGGGGCCGAAATCGTCGGACTCTACCGCGATTTGACCCTGAGCAGCGCGTTCCACGCCTTGCATTGCGTCCATACCAACCGGGTGGTGGCCTATGAGGGCTTGCTGCGCGCCCGCGACGCCAAGGGCTGCGCCATTTCTCCCGCAACCGCGTTCGAGCATCCGAAAACCGATCATGAACTGTGCTTCTTCGATCGGTTCGTGCGAGTCGTCCATGTGCTGAATTATGCCGCCCAAGTCAAATCCAGGGACGCCAAGCCCACGCAGAGCCTGTATTTGAACGTGGATGGACGCCATCTCGTGAACACCGCCGAGAACAGGATGGGGGGCGTGTTCGCCGGAATCATCGAAACCTTGGGCCTTACCCCCAGCGACGTGGTGATGGAAATCCTGGAAGGCGATGTGGAAGGCCTGGGCCAACTGTCCGAAGCGGTCAAGGGGTATCAGGAAAACGGCTATCGCATTGCCATCGACGATTTCGGCAGCCGCAATTCCAACTTCGACCGGTTGTGGCGGATCTCGCCCAATATCGTCAAGCTGGATCGCAGCCTGATCGTCATGTCGTGCGAAGCGCCCAAAGCCCGCAAGGTCTTGAAGAAAATCATCGAAACCATCCACGAACTGGACTGTGTGGCGGTGGTCGAGGGCATCGAAACCATTGAGCAGCACCAGATCGCCGTCGAGGCCGGAGCGGATCTGTTGCAGGGGTTCTTGTACGGACGGCCCGCTTGGGCCTTATCCGGGGCGCCGTTTGTGGCTTATTCAGCGTAGGGGCCGCCTCCCTCTCATCATCACCGGGCTTGCCCCGGTGATCCATGGTTCAGTTTGACACCGCTTCCGTTGACCCACGTGGATGGCCGGATCAAGTCCGGCCATGACGAAGGTGATCAATCGTCCGCGTAAGGATTCTTCCCGGCGCGCAGGTGTACGCGGATAGGGACGCCGGGCAGGTCGAAGGTTTCGCGCAGGGAATTGACCAAGTAGCGGGTATAGGAATCGGGCAACTGGTCGGGCTTCGAGGTGAACAGCACGAAGGTCGGCGGGCGGGCCTTGACTTGGGTGGCGTAGCGGATGCGGATGCGTCGCCCGCGATCCAGGGCTGGCGGCGGATGTTGGATCAGCACTTCTTCCAGCCAACGATTGATCTTGGCGGTGGAAATGCGCTTGTTCCAAATCTTGTGGGTGGCGATGACCGCATCCATCAACTTGTCCAAGCCCTTGCCCGCCAGGGCCGAGATGGTGATGGTGGCCAGTCCGCGCACCTGCGGCAAGGATGTTTGCAGCCGGTCCGATAATTGGGTCAGCGCGGTTTGCGGGTCGTTGACCATGTCCCATTTGTTGATGGCGATGACCAGGGCGCGGCCTTCCTCCACCACCATGCGGGCGATGGTCAGGTCCTGCTTGTCCAGGATTTGGTCGGCGTCCAGCACCAGCAGCACCACTTCCGACATGCGGATGGATTCCAAGGTGTTGCCCACGGACAGCTTTTCCAAACTGTCCGAGATATTGGCCCGCCGCCGCAGACCCGCCGTGTCCACCAGCTTGATGGCGCGGTCCTTATAGGTCCATTCCACCGAGATGGCGTCGCGGGTCAGTCCGGCTTCGGGGCCGGTCAGCAGACGCTCTTCGCCCACCAGCTTGTTGACCAGGGTTGATTTGCCCACATTGGGGCGGCCGACGATGGCCAGACTTAAGGGGCGCAGGGGACGGGCGGCCTCTTCTTCCTCGGCCGTGGGCGGGACGGCGAAAAAGTCTTCCTCTTCCTCGTCGGGCATGGGCGGAGCGTAGGGCAGCAGGGCGTCCAGCAAATCGGCCATGCCCTCGCCATGTTCGGCGGAGATGGGGACCGGATCGCCCAGGCCGAGGCCGAACGCCTCGTGATAGCCCGGTTCGCCCGCCTTGCCCTCGCATTTGTTGACCACCAGGATGACGGGAGTTTTCTGGCGGCGCAGATGGTCGGCGAAATGGCGGTCGATGGGGGTGATCCCGGCGCGGGCATCGACCACGAACAAGGCCACGTCGGCCTCGATCACCGCCATATCGGTCTGTTTGCGCATGCGGGCATCGGTGGTGTCGCCGGTGGCCTCCTCCAACCCGGCGGTGTCGATGATGGTGAATTCCAGCCCCAGCAAATAGGCATCGCCCTTGCGGCGGTCGCGGGTCACGCCCGGCTGGTCGTGAACAATGGCGATGCGCTTGCCAACCAGACGGTTGAACAGAGTGGATTTGCCCACGTTGGGACGGCCAACGATAGCGACGGTGAATAGTTTACCAGAAGAGGGTGTATCGGTCATGACCTACCTGTAAGCCGGTCTTTAGCGGTACGCAAGGACGTCGGCTTCGTCGGTATAAAAATACAGACTGTGATTGGCGACCACCGGCGGCACCGAAATGCCGTCGCCGATCTCCATTTGCCCCAGAATGGCGCCGGTATAAGGCGACACCGAGGCCAGGAAGCCGGTGTTGGAGGCGATGATCAGCCGGTTGGAGGCCAAAATCGGTCCGGTCCACACCACGCGGCCTTTTTTCTTTTCCGTGTCTTCCCAGGTTTGCAACTGGGTGACCCAGGCCAGATCGCCGGTCTTGGCGTCAACCGCGACCAGTTCGTTGTTGTTGGTGATCAGGAACAGATAGTCTCCGGCCACCCACGGCGACTGGATGCCGCCGATATCGCGGTCCCACAGGCGCTTGCCGGTGCGGATGTCGATGGCCACCAGCACGTCGGCATGGCCCATGACGAAGACCCGGCCGCGGTCGATGATGGGGCGGCCAGTGATGTCGGTCAAGGTGGCCACGCCTTGGTTGCGGCTGACATTGGCGACCGAATCCTGCCACAGCACCGAGCCGTTCTCGATGCGCAAGGCGAACAGTTCGCCCGAAGCGTATGGCACCACCACGACGTTGCCGTCGATGGCCGGGCTGTTGCCCGCCAGCATTGAGGCCGCCTCGATGGTGCCCTGATGGGTCCACAGCACTTGACCGTCGTCCGAGGCCATGCAGTAGGTGTGGTCGTCAACGGTGACCACCACCACGCGACCGGCGCGCACGGTGGGAGCGCCGCGCACCGGGGCCGAGACATGCTCCTGCCACAGAACCTTGCCGGTTTTGGCGTCCAAGGCGATCACCTGGGCGAAATTGGTGGTGACGAACAGGCGGCCATCCTCATAGGCGATGCCGCCGCTGGACGAGGGTCTGACGTCCTCGGGCAGCAGGTCCCTTTGCCAAACCTTACGACCGGATTTGACGCTGAGCGCTGTGACCTGATTGGCGGAATCCACCGTAAAGACATGGCCCGCCGCCACGATGGGTTGCGCCAGCAATTTGGAGCGGTTGGAGGAGCCTTCGCCCACATTGGTCGACCAGGCTTGCTCCAGACTGTCGTTGATCTCCAGATGGTGCATGGCGTGGTTGGACGATCCGCCCGCTTGGTCCCAGGTCTCGTTGGGGTCGGGCGGCGGCAATTGAATGGGGGCGGATTTGGTCTTGCTGGCTTCGGGCTTGAGCGCCGTTTCATGGGACAACACCGAGATGCGCTTGCCGGGCAGTTTCGGGCTGTCTTTCGTCTCGTCGAGAAAATCGTCGCAACCGGCCAGGAAAATTCCCGCCAGGACTGGGAGCAAAAAGCGGGTGAGGGGGCGGGCCATCTGCTTAACCGTTTGATTTTGGTTGAAGAATTTTAAGCATCTCGGTGGCGCGTGAGCGAATGCCTTGCGGCGCAACCAAATCGTCGCTCAAGGCCTTGTACAGCTCCACCGCCCGCGTGGTCTCGCCGCGCTTGATGGCGTCCAAGGCTTGAATCTCGCGGGCTTCGAAGCGCCAGGGGCTGGATTCTTTCGCCAAGCCTTCCACTTGCCGGTCGGTGGCAGCCGGGTCGGCGGAATCCACGCTAAGGTAGGCGGCCTTCAACTTCGCCATGTCGCGATAGATTGGGTCGACCGAGCTGTCGTCAACCACCATTTTATAGGTCTCCAACGCGCCGCTGACGTCGCCCGATTCCACCAGGATCTGCGCTTGTTCCAACCGGGCCAGCAGGCGATAGCCCGCGGTGCCGTCGGTAACCAATTTGCCCAGCTGTTTTAAGGCCTCGTCCTTTTTGCCGTCTTGCACTTGGGCCAGTGCGGCCACGAAGGCGTCGCTGGAAGCCAGGTTCTGACGCAGCTCCCACTTCTGCCACGCCTGCCATGCGGCGACGGCGACCACCACCAAGACGGCCAGGACGATAAACCAGCTGCCATAGCGTTTCCACAAATCCCGCATTTGATCATGGCGCAAATCTTCGTCAACTTCGCGGATCAGCAAGTCCGTAGCGGCATCATCAGTGGGGGGGATCAACGGGAGACTCCAGAAAAAACGTGCAATTCGGACCACACAATAGTGCGGCTTCAAGACATTGGCAAACACCCTTATGCGGGAACGCTTGATTTTTATCGGAAAACGAGAGAGGATAGGATTAGAAATTTATAAGGGGTCATAGAAATGATGCGGCTTCCAGCCCCCCTTGTGATCGTTTTGTCAGTCTCGCTTGCGGGACTATCCGGGTGCATCGATACCTATTCGACGCCTCGTGATGTCTACGGTCTCAAGCCATTACCTGCGTTGATGAGTGCCGAAGTGGTCAGCTTGGCGGTCACTCACAAGACGCTTTTCGACCATGCAGCCACCTTCTTGACCGGGCAGGATTGCTCGTCCCCCAGGGCCGAGCGCGATGGCGCGTATTGCGTCAGATGGCCCGATCCGCCGCCGCCGCCGCAGGAAGTCTATTGCTACTCGTCGCTGGCCAAGCCCACCTGCTATGCCCAGCCTTATGTCCAGGCCAACGACCATCTGGTCAGTTTCGTTCCGGCGTCCGTGCCGGTGCGGTGAGGGGGCTTCTTATTTTGCGTCATGCCCGTGTCAAGCACGGGCATCCACGTGGATGGCCGGATCACGTCCAGCCATGACGAACAGGGCGGTATAACTACTTAATCTCGAACACGCCTTCCACTTCCACCGCAGCGCCCATGGGCAAGGCGGCGACGCTGATGGAGATGCGGGCATGGCGTCCGGCATCGCCCAGCACGTCCACCATTAAGTCCGACGCGCCGTTGATGATCTTGGATTGATCGGTGAAGTCGGGGGCCGAGCTGATGAAGCCGGTCAAGCGCACCACCTGCTTGATGCGGCTAAGGTCGCCGCCGGTGGCGGCCTTCAACTGAGCCAGCAGGTTGATGGCGCTGATGCGGGCGGCGCGATAGCCGTCCTCGATGGTGACGTTCTTGCCCAAATGGCCCGACACGGCGATCTTGCCGTCTTCCAACGGCAATTGGCCCGAGACGAACACCAAATTGCCGGTGACCACATAGCCCACATAATTGGCAACCGACGCCGCCGGGGTTGGCAGGACAATGCCCAATTCCTTCAATTTCGCTTCGATGGCGCTCATTATTTTTCTCCTTTGGGGGGTAGGGTAGGTGGTTTTCTTGATCGGTATCCCTGCATCCTCCACCGTCATGGCCGGACTTGATCCACTGGTGTCCGGTTTAAATTTGTGGACAAGTCGCACG
>CAIYCT010000140.1 GCA_903924765.1 uncultured Rhodospirillaceae bacterium
GCCCAAGGCCGGATGCCCGCTTCCCCCGTCCATGCCCGAATGCCTGTTCAACTGGGCGGAAAAGGACTATCCCTCCTTGTTTGCCCCGGCAGGTTCAAGCACGGCGATTTGGGATGTGTACACCTATCGCCACTATTCGTCCACCAACGCCTATTTGGGCGTTTCTTCCGTCGATTTTCATGCCTACTATCTGGGGCCAGATGGGAATATGCAAAATGAAGGTCCTTTGTCGGACTGGACGGCCAAGGCTTGCCGTTCACCTTTTGCCAATGCAGGGGCGGACCAGACCGCTTTGGTTGGCGCGACCGTCACTTTGGACGGCAGTGCCTCCACCGACCCGGACGGCAATTCCATTTCTTATTTGTGGACGCTGACCCAAAAGCCCGCCAACAGCCAAGCCAGCCTGCTCAACCCTGGGGCTCTGCACCCCAGCTTGGTTATCGACAAGCCGGGGACCTATAAAATCGGCTTGGCCGTTAATGACGGCTATTTTGACAGCGCCTTATCCACCGTCACCATCAACACCCAAAATTCCAAGCCGGTGGCTAATGCCGGGAATGCCCAGACTGGCAAAGTGGGCGAAACATTGACCCTGGATGGCAGGGCTTCCAGCGATGTGGATGGCGATGCGCTATCCTTCCATTGGACATTATCGGCCAAACCGCAAAACAGCCTAGCAACGCTGGTCAACACCGATACGGATAGCCCGAGTTTGACTCTCGATAAGCCAGGCAGTTATGCGGCCCAACTGATCGTCAACGATGGCAAGGCTGACAGCGCGCCCGCGACTGTGACACTCAGCACCATTAATTCCAAGCCAGTGGCCAAGGCTGGCCCTGCTCAATCCATTCTGTTATCCACCCCGGCAACCCCCGTACTTCTGGATGGTAGCGGTTCCACCGATGCCGACAGTGATCCTTTGAGCTTCCGTTGGTCGCTTATCCACCAACCCTTGGGAAGCCAGTCCGCCCTGACCGATCCGTTGAAACCATTCACCCAGTTCACCCCTGATTTTGTCGGTGATTACGTCGCACAGCTTATCGTTAATGATGGTCACGCCGACAGCAACCCGGACACGGTCGCCATTAGCGTGAAAGCCGCCCCGCTGCTAAACCACCCGCCGCAAATCACGTCCACCCCCGTCACCACCGGTACGGAAAGTCAGGCTTACGGCTATCAAATCACGGCGACCGATGCCGACAACCATACGCTGGCCTACAGTTTGGCGACCGCACCTGACGGCATGACGATCAACCCCGCGACCGGACTAATCCAATGGACCCTGCCTTCAACCGGCGGGCCGTTTTCCGTGGTGGTGAATGTCAACGACGGCAACGGCGGAACCGCAAGCCAGTCGTTCCAACTGGCGTTAAACCACAATCCACATATTTCCTCAACACCCATTACCGGTGGAACAGAGGGTCAAGCTTATCGCTATCAAGTGACAGCCACCGATGCCGACAACGACACCTTGGCCTATAGCCTAACGACCGCGCCTAGCGGCATTGCGATCAATCCGTCCAGCGGGTTACTTGAATGGTTGCAACCTACCGTAGGCGGGCCTTTCAATGTGGCTGTCAGCGTCACCGACGGCATCGGCGGCACGGGTTCGCAAGCGTTTGCCGTCCAAGTTACTGCCGCCATCAGCAATACCACCCTCGTTCCCCCAGTCACGGGCCTTACCCGTAGCGAAGGCGAGAGCCTGATCCAACAAAGCCGACTCAACCTAGGTACAGCCAGCTTTCAGCACAGTGACAGCGTGGCGGATAGGCGAATCATCCAGCAAACCCCAGCGGCGAATGCCAAGGTCAGCATCGGAACGGCGGTGGATTATGTTGTCTCGCTCGGTCCCGACACCGGCCTACCGCCGAACCCCGCCACCGTGGCCCCACCCGTCGATCAAACCGTTGCCACCACGGTGTCGGCCTCGATCCAATTCCTTTATAGCGGGCCAAATGCAATTCAAACCGGCGTGGCGCCCGGCACGATTGAACAGAAACGTGCCGCCGTGCTGCGCGGCAAAGTGCTAGACAAGCAAAATAACCCGCTACCCGGTGTCACCGTCACCATAAAAGACCATGCCGAATTCGGCCAGACCGTGACCCGCGCCGATGGTGGCTATGACATGGCGGTGAATGGCGGCGGGGTTTTGACGCTGAATTACGTCAAGAACGGCTACCTTCCTGCGCAACGGCAGGAGAACGTATCCTGGCAGGATTACGCCAGCCTTGATGATGTGGTGCTGATTCCTGTCGATCCCAAGGTCAGCCGGATCGATCTTATGTCGAACGCCCCCATTCAAGTGGCTCAGGGCAGCGTGATGTCCGATGCCTCCGGTCCCCGTCAGGTCACCTTAATGATTCCGAAGGATACCAAGGCGCAGGTATACAACACGGACGGCAGCCTTAGGGATGTCAACACCCTAACCTTGCATTTCAGCGAATACACGGTGAGTAATAACGGCCCGGCGACCATGCCCGGTTCCCTGCCGCCGACTAGTGGCTACACCTATGCGTTGGAGATTACTGCCGAAGAAGCCACCATCAAAAAGGGCGGAAAGGATGTGGTGTTCAGCCAGTCGGTTCCGATGTACGAGGACAATTTCCTAGGTATGCCGGTGGGCATCCAGATACCGGTGGGCTATTACGACCGGGACAAAAATGCCTGGATACCCGCCAACGATGGCAAGGTCATCAAGATTCTGTCGGTCACCAACGGGCTGGCGGACATCGACAGTGACGGTGACAACGCGGTGGACAGTGCCGCGCAATTGACGGCATTGAAATTCAGCGACGCGGAGCGGGCGCAACTGGCGGGGCTATTCGTGCCGGGTAAGACCCTATGGCGGACTTTGGTTGGGCATTTGTCCAACTATGACAAGAATTACGGCATGGCCCCGCCGAACGATGCCGTTGCGCCCACGAACGACACTACCAAGAACGCCGACAGCAAACCGGATCAACAATGTAGGGCATCCGGCTCGATTATCGGCTGCGAGGGGCAAACGCTGGCCGAGGAAATTCCAGTCACGAGTACGCCATTCGTACTCCGCTACGACTCGGACCGAACGGCGGGCCGCAAGGCGGCGAATACCTTGAACATACAGGTTAGTCCCGCATCAATCCCGCCCAGCTTGAAGCGCATCGAACTGACCGTCGAGGTGGCGGGCCGGACCTTCAAGAAATCTTTTCCGGCACAAGCCAACCTGACCGACCGCTTTGAATGGGACGGTTTGGATGCCTATGGCCGGTCAATCCAGGGTGGACAGGCCGCCAATGTGCGTATCGATTACATATATGACGCTTACTACGCACTACCGCCCTCCATGACGCGCAGTTTTGGTGCCACCAGCGGACAAAGGATCGCGGGGGGTATCCCAGCGCGGCAAGTGCTAAAGCTGACCCAGAATCAGACCTTAACAGTCGGAGCAGTCCGCGATTCGGCGGCACGAATTGGGGCGTGGAGCCTCGATGTTCACCATGTCTATGACCCTATCGGCAAGGTTCTTTATCAAGGAGATGGCAGCCGCCGCAGCACGGAAGGGAAGCAAAGTGCTGTCGTCAGTCTTGTGGCGGGCTGCTCCTCTTTTGATACCAGTTGCTTTGCTGGCGACGGTGGCCCCGCTGTCAAGGCGCGGTTGTCAAAACCGTATTCGTTGGCTATTGCGGCCGACGGCAGTCTGTATATAGCGGATACTGGAAATGACCGCATCCGACGTGTCGCCCCAGACGGCATCATCAACACGGTAGCTGGGAATGGCATTAGCGGCTATGGCGGCGATGGCGGGTCCGCGACGTTGGCAAGCTTGAACAGACCCACCAGTGTGCATCTAGGGGCCGACGGCAGCCTATACATCCAAGACTCAAATAACCATCGTATCCGTCGAGTCGATGCCAACGGTGTCATCAACACGGTGGCAGGGACTGGCGTTATCACTGGCCCCCTAGGCGACGGTGGCCCAGCGACGCAAGCGTCACTCTATTTAACTGACGGTGACAGGCTGGCGGTAACGCCGGACGGCAACCTGTACATTTTAGATTATGGACATGAAAGATTACGTCGGGTCTCTCCCGATGGCATTATCAATACCATAATAAGGGTAAGTATCTTTGACGATGCAATCGCGCTGGCACCGGATGGCAGTCTCTATTTAGCGGGTGAAAAATCGTACTACTATCATGATTCATCGATTACCCGCATAAGACCTGACGGCACCGAGACTGTCGTTGTGCAAGGTACCCCATGCGTTGACCTTGCCGGCTGGACTACTCCTCCCTACCCGGAATGTCTGGGTGATGGCGGCCCAGCTTTCAATGCTGGTTTTTATAGCGTACTCAGCATGCACGTCGATGGAGATGGCGGCTTGTATGTTGCCGATCAAAATCATAACCGGGTGCGATTCATCAACCATGATGCCGGAACTACCACTACGATAGCGGGCGGCGATAGCGGTGCGTTTGTGAACGGCGGGTTGGCGACCAACATGCGGTTCGGCGCAATCAGTGCGGTAACTAAGGATGCCCAAGGAAACGTTTATTTTGCCAGTTGGACGGATGACAAAGTATACAAAATCGCCTCGAGAATGGCCGGGTTCTCGGCAGGCGAAATCTTCATCGCATCCACCGACGGACTAGAAACCTATGTCTTCAATGCCAATGGTCGCCATCTCAGAACCATCAACACCCTAACCGGCACCATTCTGCTCAGCTTTAACTACGACTCAGCTGGTCGTCTTACTAAAATCACCGATGCCACCGGCAATGCCACCACCATCGAGCGCGACACCTTCGGTAACCCCACCGCCATTGTCGCCCCCTTCGGCCAGCGCACCGCGCTGACCTTGGACGCCAACGGCTACCTCGCCTCGGTCACCAACCCGGCGGGCGAAACCCACCGCATGGCCTACACCGCCGATGGCCTGCTGAACGAGTTCAAAGACCCCAAGGGCCAAGCGTCCACCTTTGCCTACGACAGCTTGGGCCGACTCATCATGGATCAGGATGCGGTCGGCGGCAGCCAGAACCTCGCCCGCGCCGAACTCGCCAACGGCTATGAAGTCACCCGCAGCACCGGTCTCAACCGCGCCACCCAGTACAAGGTGGAAAACCTTACCACCGGCGATGAGCGGCGCACAATCACCGCCCCGGACTCCACCCAGACCGTCACCCTCACCAAAACCGATGGCACGGTGCAGACCACCGCCCCCGACGGCACGGTGACCACCTTGGTGCAAGGCCCGGACCCGCGCTTCTCCATGCAAACCCCAATTCCGAAAAGCCTCACCATCGCCACCGGCGGACTGACCCTGACGGCTGCAACCGAGCGCACCGCCTCTCTGTCCAACAGCAACGACCCGCTGAGCCTTTCCCAGCAAGCCGACACGGTCACGGTCAATGGCCGTACCTCTACCCGCGTCTACGATGCCGCCACCCGCACCACCACGGTCAACTCGGCGGCGGGTCGCGTCAGCAAAACCACGCTGGATGCCAAAGGCCGACTCATCAAAACGGAAATCGCCGGCCTCCAAGCCATCGAACAAGCCTATGATGCCCAAGGCCATCTGGCGGCTATTGCCCAAGGCAGCGGCGCAGATCAACGCGCTTTGGCCTTTGCCTACAACAACCAAGGCTGGCTGAAATCCGTCACCGACCCGCTCAACCGCTCGGTTAATTACGAATACGACTTGGCCGGTCGGGTTACTCGGCAAGTGTTCCCCGACGGACGGGACGTGCTGTTCGGTTATGATGCCAACGGTAATCTGACCTCGCTGACTCCGCCGGGACAGCCCTCCCATCTGTTCAAATATACACAGCGCGACCAAACCCAGGAATACGACCCGCCCGGCGCCGCCAACACCGGCACGGTCAACACGCTGTACGAATACAGCCTCGACAAGGAGTTGATCAAGATCACCCGCCCGGACGGTTTGAGCCTAGCCTTCACTTACGACAACGCCGGCCGCCTGAGCAAATTGACCACACCTGACGGCGACACCGGCTACGCCTACGCCGACACCGGCAAACTCGCCAGCATTACCGTGCCCGACGGCGTCAAGCTCGCCTACAGCTTCACCGGCGCATTGCTGACCGAAACCGCATGGACGGGCGAGGTGGCAGGAAAAGTGGGCTATGCCTACGACAACGACTTCCGCGCCAAGACTATCAGCGTCAACGGCGCAAACGCCATCGCCTATAGCTTCGATGCCGACAGCCTGCTAAGCAAAGCCGGGAATTTGACTCTGACCCGTAGCGCCCAAAACGGCCTGCTCACCAGCACCGTCTTGGGCAAGCTCGCCGATAGCTTGAGCTACAACAGCTTCGGCGAACTTGCCAGCTATGAAGCCAAAATTGACGGCGCAGCTTTGTTCAAAACCGACTACACCCGCGACAAACTGGGCCGCATCACCCGCAAAGTCGAAACATTGGGTGTCACGGTCAACACCTACGACTATGGCTACGACACGGCAGGCAGGCTGATTCAAGTCAGCCTGAACGGCGCAATCACCTCCCAATACGCCTACGACGACAACGGTAACCGCCTAAGCCGCACCCAAGGCGCGACCGTCACCCAAGGCACCTATGACGCGCAAGATCGCCTGCTCACTTATGGCAACGCCAGCTACACCTACACCGCCAACGGCGAGTTGAAGACCAAGACCGTGGGAGGTCAGACCACCCGCTATGACTACGACGTGCTGGGCAACCTGCGCAAAGTCACGTCGTCGGGCGGCGGTGTGATCGACTACCTCATCGACGGCCAAAACCGCCGCATCGGCAAAAAGCTCAACAACGTGTTAGTGCAAGGCTTCCTCTGGCAAGACCAGTTGAAACCCATCGCCGAACTCGATGGCAGCGGCAACCTCGTTGCCCGCTTTGTCTACGCCACGGGAGTCAATGTGCCGGATTATATGGTGAAGGGTGGTGTCACTTACCGGCTGGTGAAAGACCATCTCGGTAGCCCGCGCTATGTGGTCAATGTGGCTGACGGTACTGTGATTCAACAAATGGATTACGATGAATTTGGCAA
>CAIYCT010000141.1 GCA_903924765.1 uncultured Rhodospirillaceae bacterium
GACGCAGGCACGATGGTGGTTGGTGTGGTAGATTTCTTCATGGCGTTGCTTTCCTTTCATGGATTCGATACCCAGAGCCTACAGGCTCAAGGTCAGCAACGCCTACCGCACATTTTCAACATTCAACGGGACATCCCCTCGCGTCAAGACCAGCGTGCTTAACCCAACCATCGCGGGCGACATCGGTTTGACCACGTTCGATATTGGCGATGGGGCGTTTTGGATGTTGCTGTGTTACGGCCCATCCCAGATGATGTCGGGCTGGCTGTCCGACCGGTTCGGCGCCAAACGGATATTGTTGTTCTCGGTTGTGGCTTGGTCGGTGATGACAGCCTGGATGGGAATCATTCAAAGCCGTGATGAATACGTGTTGCGGATGGCCGTATTCGGCATTATGGCTGGAACCGAATATGTGCCGTCGGCGCGCATCCTGGTGCGATGGTTCAACAAGGACGGACGGGCTCGGGCGCAATCCTTGTTGTCATGGGCGTGGATATTGACTCCGGCCTGGGCCAGCGTGTTCGCCACTCAATTCGCCGATTACGCGGGAAGTTGGCGCATGGTGTTCTTCGTCACCGCTGCCCTGGGCTGCATCCCATTGCTGTTGATCACATTCATGGTGTTCGAGCGGCCCGAGCATTACCGCAAGGCCACGCCGGATGATATGGAATACGCTTACCGCGACGAGATCCGGCGCGGCCTGATCCACGAGGGCGACTACGCCCATGTCCAGCGGGACATCGTGGCGCATGATTCCATTCCCTTTTTGTCGTTCTTCAAGAATCCCAGTTATCTGGCTATCATCATGGTCAACATCACCTTGGTGGTGACGCTGTACGGGGTGTTGAACTGGATTCCGTTTTATCTCTCCGACACATTCCATTTCAAACTGAAAGACATGGGGCTGTGGAGTTCGATGTATTTTGCCGCCGGCGCGGTGGGCAGTTTTTTTTCGGCGTATTTGTCCGACAAGGTGTTTCGCGGCAATCGGCAAGTGATGATCATGGTCAGCTTCGCCGGGTTGGCGCCGTTCATTTTTCTGCTATCGACCCTCAGCCAAGCCGATCCGATTCTCTTGGCCTTGGCCCTGTGCGGCATGGGGTTCTTCGCCAATATGGGGTGGGGGCCGTTGACTTCGGTGCCCGCTGAAATCTTCAGTCCCGAGGTGTATGGCCGGGCCATGGGCTTCGTCAACTGTGCCAGCTATATCATGGCCGCGTTCAGCGCCAAGATATTTTCCCAGCTGGTGGTGGAAACGGAGGCAGGGAAAGATTACACCCACGGCTGGTATTTTATCGGCGCTTGCGTGGTGGCCGGATTGTTCGCCGCCAGCTTCATTCACACGCCGGCACAGCAGAAAGTTCTGCCTGACGACGCCGTGATCTCGTCTTAAATTTCTATGCTCGCCCCCAGTTCCACCATTCGGCCCGGGGGTATGCGGAAGAAGGCGCTGGCGTCACCGGCGTTGCGATGCAGGAACTCGTAAACCCGATGGGAGATGGGGTCCAAGGGCGAGTCTTTTGCCCGGCCGATGGTCTCGCGCGAGATGAAAAAGGTCGTCTCAATCATGTCGATGCCTTTGCCGTCCAGCACGCAATTGGCCAGTACCTTCGGTAGATTGGGATGTTCCATGAAGCCGTAGCGGATATCGATGGCCCAGAAACCTTCGCCCAGTGAGCGAACGATCACGCGGTTCTGGCGGGCGATCCGAGGCACATGCTCGGTTTCCACATGAACCACAAGATTGCGCTCGTGCATGGTTTTGTAATGTTTCAAGTTGTGCAGCATGGCCATGGTGGCGATGCCTTGGCGGCGGTTGAGATAGACCGCGGTTCCCGCCACGCGATGGACATGGGACACCGAGGAAATGAAGCTGCCAATGGACATGTTGTTGGTCTTCAAATGATCGATCAAGGTCATGCGACCTCGGTGCCAACAGATCATGACATAGAACAAGGTGGTTGCCGCAGCCAACGGCACCCAGCCGCCGTCCAACACTTTGGTCAGATTGGCGGCGACGAAGCTAAGATCCACCAGGGCCAGGGTTCCGGCCACCGCCACGCAGGCGACCAAACTCCACTTCCAGATCTTGCGCATCAGCACGAACATCAGCGACGTGGTCAGCAGCATGGTCAGTGCCACTGCGACGCCATAGGCGGCTGCCAATCGGTCGGAGGAGCCGAATACGACAGTCAACCCGATGGTGAAGACCATCAAGATCCAGTTGATGGCGGCGACATAGATCTGACCATAACCCTGGTCGGATGTTTGGGTGATGGTCATGCGCGGCAGGAAGCCCAATTGAATGGCTTGGCGCGTCATGGAAAACACACCGCTGATAATGGCTTGGCTGGCGATGATGGTGGCGACGGTGGCCAGGATCACCATGGGCAGACGATAGGCTTCGGGCACCATGACAAAAAAGGGATTGTCGCCATCGGGCAACGCGCCACCG
The DNA here is from genome assembly GCA_903924765.1 of uncultured Rhodospirillaceae bacterium. GTDB lineage: Bacteria > Pseudomonadota > Alphaproteobacteria > Rhodospirillales > Magnetospirillaceae > CAIYCT01. Next base: position 2,456 of record CAIYCT010000141.1, read on the forward strand.
ACCACCAACGCCGCCTGACCGGCATAACACAGAACCAAAGACGGCAGCACCAGGGCGTACCATCCCAAACGGATGGGGAACGCGCCAAAATGCCCCATGTCGGCATAGAGAGCCTCGGCTCCGGTGACGGCCAGGAACACCGCGCCCAGAACCGTAATGCCCGCCAAGCCGTGCTCGGCCAAATAGGTTAGGCCGACCAAGGGGTTCAAGGCGGCGAGAACCGATGGATGCTGCAAAATCTGGGCAAGGCCCAACAATCCGATGACCACAAACCAAACCGCCATGATAGGACCGAACAAGAGACCGATCGATGCTGTTCCGTAGCGTTGCATTAAAAATAAACCCAACAGGACCATCACCGCCATGGGCAGAACGAAAGGCGTGATCGATGGCATCGGGTCTTTCAGTCCCTCCAAGGCGCTGAGCACCGAGATGGCAGGGGTGATGGCCCCGTCGCCATATAGCAAGGAAGCGCCCAACAAGCCCAGTGTGATGATGGACAGACGCTCTTTGCCCTTCCTGCCCAGCAGCGACATCAGCGCCAGAATGCCGCCTTCGCCTTTATTGTCGGCGCGCATGATCAGCGCCACGTATTTGATCGAGGTGATGACGATCAGCGTCCAAACGATCAGCGACAGCATGCCAAGCGCCACTTGCGGGGTCGCACCGCCGCCCCAATCCAGCGCGGTCTTCATGGTGTAAAGCGGGCTGGTGCCAATATCGCCGTAAACCACGCCCAAAGCCCCGATAACAAGCGGCCCCAATGAACCGGAGAGATGGCTCTTCGCCCCGTTTTCACTGTCGTGCGTCAAAATCTCATGATTCATGGTGCCCATCCCCGCCCGGTGACATCTTTAAAAAATATAAGGACTTAAGGCTATTTAGCCCGATGGAATGGGTCAAACGACAAAATCAAGACGCTCCATAAAGAAACCATAAAATTTCGTTGAAGGCCTCGTTTAAACGTTATTGCTTTACGGAGTCTAAGAACTTATCGACCTCTCGGCGCAACGCGCCCACTTGATCGTTTAGTGACGACGAGGCTTCGGCCATGGTGCCTGCCTCGGTGTCGACCATGCCGATGGTTGTCTCCAATCGACCGACGAATCCAGACACCATGCTGGAGCCGCTGGCGGCGTGATGGACGTTGGCGGCGATTTCGCTGGTGGCGACCGATTGTTCTTCCACGGCGGCGGCGATGGCCGAGGTGATGGACGACATTTGTCCGATAATGTTGGTGACCTGACTGATGGATTCCACCGATTTGTCAGTGGCGTCGCGAACCGAGGCGATCTGACTGATGATGTCTTCAGTCGCTTTGGCGGTTTGATTGGCCAAATGCTTGACCTCGTTGGCGACCACGGCGAAGCCTTTGCCGGCTTCGCCGGCCCGGGCCGCTTCAATGGTGGCGTTCAAGGCCAACAGGTTGGTTTGGCTGGCGATGTCGGTGATCATGCCGACAATGCTGCTGATTCGTTCGACTACCTCGGACAGGTTGGTGACCAAGCGGCTGGTCTCGTCGGCCTTGAAATTCACTTCGGTGGCGACCGAAGATGCGTTTTGAATTTGCCCAGCGATTTCATTGATAGAGGCTGACATCTGTTCCGTCATGGCGGCGACGGATTGTAAGTTCATATCCACCTGAACGGCAGCCTGCGCCACGTTGCCCGCTTCGCTGCGCGCGGTGGCGGCGGCGTCGGTCAGGGTCTTGGCGGCGGAATCATTGTGTTTTGCCTCGGTGGTGATGGTGTGAACCACTTCCATGACGGTCGAGCCAAAGTTCTCGGACAATTCCAGCAGATTGATGCGCCGCTCGACCTCGGTTCTCAGCTTCAATTGCTCTTGATCTTCACGCATGGTCTCCAGCGCTTGGGCGTCTTCTTTCAAATGATTGATGGCGTTGGCCAGCACTCCGACTTCGTCATGCCGCTCGATAGCCGGAACGACGACGGTGTAATCGCCCTTGCCGATCTTTTGGGTGGCGAAGGACAAGCCCTGGATGGGCCGCGCGATGGCGGTGGCGATCAAGAAGGTCACGGTGGTCACCAGCGTCAGAATCACCAATACCATAATGCCGATTTTGGTTAGGTTGCGCATGAACTCGGAATCGACGTCGTCGATATAAACGCCAGTGCCGATCATCCATTGCCATGGTTCGTATGGGATAATTATGGAGACTTTTGGGAAGAACCCCTGTTCGCCGGGTTTCCCCGCCGAATAATAGACCGTGCCGCCGCCTTCCTTGGCCATGCGGACAAATTCGCGGAAATAGGCGTAGCCGGTGGGATCTTTTTCATCGATGTAATTTTTTCCTTCCCGACTGGGAATACCGCCATGGACGATGGAGGTGGCAGTAAAATCGTAGACGAAGATATAGCCGCTAGAGCCCCATTTCATGGTGCGAAGGACGTTTGCGGCCGCCGTCTTCGC
>CAIYCT010000142.1 GCA_903924765.1 uncultured Rhodospirillaceae bacterium
CAACCTGTCCTTGATGGCGCTGACCATCGCCACCGGCTTCGTGGTCGATGACGCCATCGTGATGATCGAGAACATCTCGCGCTACATCGAACAAGGCGAGACGCCGCTGAAGGCGGCGCTGAAGGGCTCGGAGCAGATCGGCTTCACCATCATCTCGCTGACCGTGTCGCTGGTGGCTGTGCTGATTCCGCTGCTGTTCATGGGCGACGTGGTCGGGCGGTTGTTTCGCGAATTCGCCGTCACTTTGGCCGTCACCATTTTGATTTCGGCGGTCATTTCTTTAACCTTGGTGCCGATGATGTGCGCCAGGATCTTGCACACCGAAACCAAGGCCGAAGCGTCTGAGACTTGGTTCGACGCCCTGTTGCATCGATATGACACGGCCCTTGTGTGGGTGTTGAGTCACGCTCGTCTGACGTTGCTGGTAGCCATCGCTACCTTGGGACTGACCGTCTTGCTGTATGTCTTCGTGCCCAAGGGATTTTTCCCGCTGCAAGACACTGGCCTGATCCAAGTTTTGACCGAGGCCGATCAAACCGTCTCGTTCAAATCCATGGCCGAGCGTCAGCAAACCTTGGCCGCCGCCATTTTACAGGACCCGGACGTGGACGCGCTGTCATCCTTTATCGGCGTCGACGGCAGCAACATCACCCTGAATACCGGGCGCATGTTCGTCAGTCTGAAGCCCAAGTCGCAACGATCAGGGGCCATCAGCGACACCATCCGCCGTATGGCGGCCAATACGGCATCCATCTCTGGCATCCGCTTGCACATGCAGCCGGTGCAGGACCTGACCATTGAAACCACCGTCAGCCCGTCGCAATACCAATTCATCCTTGAAGACGCCAATCCCGAAGAATTGTCCCGTTGGACCTCCGCCTTGACCGCGCGCCTTCAGGAGATGTCCATTTTCGAGGACGTGGCGACCAACGCCAACGATCACGGCTTGTCCGCGTCGCTGATCATCGACCGCGACACCGCCGCCCGCTTTGGACTGACCCCCACCTCGGTGGACAACGCCCTGTACGACGCCTTCGGACAGAGGATCATTTCGACCATCTTCACCCAAACCAATCAATACCGGGTGATTTTGGAAGTCGATCCCGCCGCGCAGAGTTCGTTGAAGTCCCTGGATACGCTGTATTTGACCTCATCGACCGGCGGTCAGGTGCCACTTTCGTCGCTGATCACCGTGAGCCAATTGCCCGCGCCATTGCAAATCAATCATCTGGGCCAATTCCCCGCCGCCACCATCTCGTTCAATTTAGCGCCCGGCATCTCGCTGGGACAGGCGGTCGATGCCATCCGTCTGGCGGAAGACCAGTTGAACATGCCGCTTAGCGTCCTCACCCGCTTCCAGGGCGCGGCGCTGGCTTTCAACGCCTCGCTGGGCAATCAATTGCTCCTGATCCTGGCCGCCATCATCACCATGTATATCGTGCTGGGCGTTTTGTACGAAAGCTACATCCATCCGATCACCATTCTATCCACTTTGCCCTCGGCGGGCATCGGCGCGCTGTTGGCGTTGATCATAAGCGGCAACGATCTGGGGATTATCGGCATTATCGGCATTATTTTGCTGATCGGCATCGTCAAGAAGAATGCCATTATGATGATCGACTTCGCCCTTGACGCCGAACGCAACGAAGGCAAAAGCCCGCGCGACGCCATCCATCAGGCCTGTCTGTTGCGGTTGCGCCCCATTCTAATGACCACCATGGCGGCCTTGCTGGGCGCGCTGCCCTTGATGCTGGGCACTGGCGTCGGTTCGGAATTGCGGCATCCCTTGGGGCTGACCATCGTCGGCGGCCTGATCGTCAGCCAGGTTTTGACCCTGTTCACCACTCCGGTGATTTATCTGGCGTTCGACTCATTAGCCCAGCGGTTGCGGGGAGAAAAACGGTGAGCCTATCGGGCCTCTTCATACGGCGTCCGGTGGCAACCACCTTATTGACCTTGGGCATCACCCTGTCTGGGGTGGTGGCGCTGCTGATGCTGCCCGTCTCTCCTTTGCCGGAAGTGAATTTTCCTGTCATCTCGGTCCAGGCCAGCATGCCCGGCGCCAGCCCGGAAACCATGGCCACCAGCGTTGCGACGCCATTGGAACGACATTTGAGCCAAGTGGCCGACGTCAATGAGATGACCTCGTCCAGCAGCGTGGGATCGACCCGCATCACCTTGCAATTCGACCTCAACCGCGATATCGACGGCGCCGCCCGCGACGTTCAGGCCGCCATCAACGCCGCCCATGTGGATCTGCCGGTCAGTCTGCGCAGCAATCCCACCTATCGCAAGGTCAATCCCGCCGACGCGCCCATCGTCATCGTCGGCTTGACCTCACCCACATTGACCAAGGGGCAGCTGTACGACGTGGCCGCCACCGTCTTGCAGCAAAAATTATCGCAGGTGGAAGGCGTGGGACAAGTCAATGTGGGCGGCAGTTCGCTGCCCGCTGTCCGGGTCGAGCTCAATCCCAACGCCTTGTTCAAATACGGCATCGGCCTTGAGGACGTGCGCGCCGCGCTGGCCGCGTCCAACGCCAACATTCCCAAAGGCGCCATCGAGCAAGACGACACACATTTTCAGCTTTACACCAACGATCAGGCCCACCACGCCAATGAATACCAATCGTTGGTGATCGCCTACCGCAACGGCTCGGCCGTACGCTTGAGCGATTTGGGTGAGGTCACCGATTCTGTCGAAGATTTCCGCAATATGGGGCTGTTCAACGGCAAATATTCGGTAATTTTGGTCATCAACCGCCAACCCAATGCCAACGTGCTGGAAACGGTGGCGCGCGTCCGGGCGATGTTGCCGGAATTGCGCGCCTCGATCCCCAGCGACATTGATTTGGTTGAAGGCATGGATCGCACCCAAAGCATTCGCGCCTCTTTGTTCGAGGTGGAAAAAACCCTGACCATCTCGATGATTCTGGTGGTCTTGACGGTGTTCTTCTTCTTGCGTGACGGTCGCGCCACCTTGATCCCCGCCATCGCCGTGCCGGTGTCGCTGATCGGCACGTTTGGGGCCATGTATTTGCTGGGTTTCAGTTTGAACACCCTGTCGCTCATGGCCCTGACCGTTGGCACCGGCTTCGTGGTCGATGACGCCATCGTGGTGCTGGAAAACACCATGCGGCATATGGAAGCGGGTATGAACAGGCTGGAAGCCGCCCTGCAAGGGGCCAAGGAAGTGGGCTTCACGGTGATTTCCATGAGTCTGTCGCTGGTGGCGGTCTTTCTCCCCATCTTACTGATGGGCGGCATCATCGGGCGCTTGTTCCGGGAATTTGCCGTCACCTTGTCGGTGGCGGTGTTGATCTCGTTGGTGGTGTCGCTGACCACAACCCCCATGATGTGCGCCATATTGCTGTCTGATCATGTCGCCAAGACTCATGGCCGCGCCTTTCGACTGAGCGAAAAATTGTTTCAAGGATTGCTGAACGCTTACACCAGTTCTTTGCGTTCGGTCCTTCGCCATCCGCTGGCGACACTCTTGGTCCTGCTTTTAACTGTTTGCTTTAATATTTATCTTTTTATTGTTGTTCCTAAAGGATTTTTTCCCCAACAAGACACCGGGCGACTGGTGGGAATGGTTCAGGCCGACCAAAGCATTTCGTTCCAAATGATGCAGCAAAAGATGAAGCAATTGAACGACATCGTCCGCTCCGATCCAGCGGTGGATAACGCGGCGGGTTTTACCGGCGGAGGCCAAACCAATTCCGGGTTCGCCTTCGTCGCCTTGAAACCCATCTCCGAACGCGCCGAGACCGCCGACCAAATCATCGCCCGCTTGCGTCCCAAGCTGGCCCAGGTTGCCGGAGCGACTCTTTATCTGCAATCGGCCCAAGATATCCGCATGGGCGGGCGGGCCAGCAACGCCCAATATCAGTACACTCTGGAGGCCGATCATCTGGCCGATCTGGAGAAATGGACTCCCCGGCTGACCACCGCCTTGCAACGGGCACCCGAAATGTCCGACGTCAGTTCGGATCAACAAATCAAGGGATTGGAAACCGATCTGCTGATTGACCGCGACACCGCGTCGAGGTTGGGGCTGAGCGCCTTGCAAATCGACAACACCCTGTATGACGCGTTCGGCCAAAGACAGGTTTCGGTGATCTACAATTCGTTGAACCAATATCATGTGGTGATGGAGGTCGCCCCTAGGTATTGGCAAAGCCCGGAAGCGCTAAAGTCCTTGTATATCAGCACGACCAAAGGCGCCGCCGTGACATCCGGCCCGCTGGGCGCGACCTCGGCAACCTCTGGACCGCAAGGCGTCGCCGTCAGCAAATCGGTCGAAACCTTGGCGCCGCTTACAGCGTTTTCGCGCTTCGATCCGGGCAACACGCCGCTATCGGTCAATCACCAGGGGCATTTTACCGCCGCCACCATCTCGTTCAATCTGCCACCCGGCAAACCCTTGAGCGACGCCGTCACCGCCATTTCGCGCACCATGGTGGAAATCGGCATGCCAGCCAGCCTGCACGGTAATTTTCAGGGCACAGCCAAGGTGTTCAAAGACTCGTTGTCCAGCCTGCCGATCCTGATCGTCGCCGCCTTGGCCGCCGTCTATATCGTGTTGGGGATTTTGTACGAAAGCCTGATCCATCCCGTCACCATTCTAACCACCCTGCCCTCGGCGGGCGTCGGGGCCATTCTGGCCTTGATGGCGGTGGGTACGGAATTTTCCCTCATCGCTTTGATCGGCGTGTTCCTGTTGATCGGCATCGTCAAGAAGAATGCCATCATGATGATCGATTTCGCACTAGAAAGCCAAAGAGAACGCGGCATGGACCCGAAGGAGGCGATCTTTGACGCCTGCCTGAAACGCTTCCGTCCCATCATGATGACCACCATGGTTGCGCTTTTGGGCGCTCTGCCTTTGGCCTTGGGCCATGGCGACGGAGCCGAGATCCGCAAACCCTTGGGGATCGCCATCGTCGGCGGCATGATCGTCAGTCAAATCTTGACCCTGTACACCACGCCGGTGGTGTATCTGTATCTTGACCGTTTCAGTCGTTTTGTTCGCCGCCAAAGAAAGAGCACATCGTGAGACCGTATTGTCTGCTTCCCGCCTTGGTCGTGATTTCGGCCTGCTCCGTTGGTCCCGACTACCAGCGCCCCGACTCTGCGACCAGCCCATCCTATAAGGAACTGAGCGGTTGGAAACCCAGCGCCCCCGCTGACGAGGCCGACCGCGGCACCTGGTGGTCCATCTATCAAGATCCCATCCTGGCCGATTTGGAAGCCCAAGTGGAAGTGTCCAACCAAAACCTGAAAGCCCAGGAAGCCGCCTATGTCCAAGCGGTGGCTGTGGCCCGCGCCGCCCGGTCCGGCTTTTATCCGACCCTTGACGCCACGCCGTCGTTCAAGCGGGCCACGGTTGCATCATCGACCAAAACCAAAGTCGGCAATACCATTGACGTTTCGGGCACCGCCAGCTGGGATCTGGATGTGTGGGGAAAAATCCGCCGCACCGTCGAGGCCGACGAAGCCAGCGCCCAAGCCAGCGCCGGGGATTTGGCCTCGGCTAAGCTGTCGTTGCAATCGCAATTGGCCATCGATTATTTCGAGCTGCGCGTCCAAGACCAATTGATTCGCATCCTGGAAGAGGCGACCGAAGCCTATGGGCAATCCTTGCGCATCACCCAGAACCAATACAAGGTTGGGATCGCCTCCCGCGCCGATGTGGCCCAAGCGGAAACCCAACTGAAATCCACCCAGGCCAGCCTGATCAATGTGGGAGTTTTACGCGGTCAGTTGGAACACGCCATCGCCGTGCTGACCGGCAGAGTGCCCGCCGATTTGACCATCGCTGCGGCGGTGACGCCCCTGACAGTGCCGGTGTCTCCAACCGGCGTGCCTTCGGCGCTATTGGAGCGCCGTCCCGACATCGCCGCCGCCGAACGCCGCGTGGCTGCAGCCAATGCCGAGATCGGCGTCGCCATCGCCGCCTATTACCCCGATCTGTCGCTAAGCGCCGCCTTGGGCTATGCCAGCCAGACCGCCGCCGGTTTGTTCCAGACCGCCAACCGGGTGTGGTCGTTTGGGCCGCAATTGTCTCAGACTTTGTTCAATGGCGGCTTGACCGGGTATCAGGTAGACCAAGCCAAGGCCACCTGGGAGCAAAGCGTCGCCACCTATCGGCAAACAGTGCTGACCGCCTTCCAACAAGTGGAGGACGAATTGACCGCGCTGAAAGTGTACGAGCGTGAGGCCACGGTGCAAGCGGACGCCATCAAATCCGCCCACGAGGCCGAGCGCTTGATCTTGAACCAATACAAGGCCGGAACCGTGGCTTACACCAGCGTCGTCACCGCCCAAACCGCCGCCTTGACCGACGAGGAGAACGCGCTGACCGTGATGGAAAACCGGCTGGTGGCCTCGGTTACGTTGATTCAAGCGTTGGGCGGCGGATGGTCCGCCGCCCAAATCCCTGTAATCGAGTAGACTCGATCACCCGACGTGGTGCAATCCACCATCGATGTAGATGGTTTCGCCGGTCATGCCCGACGACGCGCCGCTGACCAAGAAGGCCACGATGCGGCCGATCTCGGCGATTTCCACCAAACGGTGAGCGGGAGCGCGCTTGACAGCTTCTTCCATCATCTCGTCGAAGGCGGCGATGCCGCTGGCGGCGCGGGTCTTGAGCGGACCGTGCGACACGGCGTAGGTGCGGATGCTCTTGTGGGCCAAGTCGTTGGCCAGATAGCGCACCGAAGCTTCAAGCGCCGACTTAACCGGCCCCATCATGTTGTAATTGCCGATTACTTTGTCAGCCCCGTAATAGGACATGGTGATCAAAGCGCCGCCATTGTTCATCAAGGGTTCCGCCAAGCGGGCCATCTCGATGAAGGAATAGCACGACACGCGCATGGCTTGCAGGAAACCGGTTTCCGAGCAATCAACCACCCGGCCATGCAGATCGTCCTTGGGGGCGAAAGCGATGGAGTGAATGATGAAGTCCAACCGGCCCCACTTGGCCTTGATGGCTTCGAACACTGTTTCCAACTGACCGGGTTCTTGCACGTCCAGCGGCAGGATCAGGGCTGCTTCCAATTGTTCGGCCAGGGGGCGCACATGGGGTTCAGCCCTCTCATTCAAGAAGGTGATCGCCAAATCGGCGCCGAACGCCCGAAGCTTGGCGGCGCAACCGTACGCGATGCTGCTTTCATTGGCGATGCCCACAACCAACCCCTTAAGGCCGGACAGCATATCGCCGATGCGGGTGTTGGGATCCCAAACGGTGGATAAGGGATCGGCAAATTGTTCGGAACGATCGGTCATGAATGGCTCCCATGGAATAAAGCGAATAAGACCTTATAACATGTCAGGATACTGTTTTCGCTTGCCTACAAGCGATGTCACGAGCATTTCACAGACGGAATAAAACCGCGATCAGATCGTGTTCCGACCGCTAAGAATGACGTCGATCATTCCCCTGGCCTCGCCATGGGATAGCCCAGCAGGCAGCATGCGTCGCAAAGCGCTAGAATCATCCCTTAAGGACTCCAACTGGCCCGGATCAAAATCCATGAGCAACTGGCGAAATTCGTCGGAAATCGCGTCGGCGAATTCGGTACCACCAAACATACGCGTCTTTCAAAAAACTGTAAGAAACAGCTTTTTACCCCATCTTTATCGCCAACGCGACTCTTTATGACGAAATCTTGACTGACCAACCACGAGCCCGGCACTGGAGCACAAACGGTTTACAGCTAATTTAGCATGCGCTAACGTCAAGCCATGGATATGCAAGACATGCTTGATAACGCCTCCGAGGCGGCGAATTTGCTGAAGAGCTTGGCCAACGACAAGCGCTTGGTCATCTTGTGCGAATTGCTGAACGGGGAGCGATCCGTGGGAGAGTTGGAAAAGACCGTGGGCCTGAGCCAATCGGCCCTTTCCCAGCACTTGGCCAAGCTTCGCCACAACAGTCTGGTCAAGACCCGGCGGGAATCCCAGGTGATCTTTTACTCAGTATCCGATCCCAACGTCGTCCGCGTTTTGTCGGTTTTGCACGATATCTATTGCGCCACCGACAAAGCGTAACCAAATATCTGTTCACAGGACCGACGACGATGGCCCATAATAGCCTTGCGCCCGCTCGAACGGTTTTAAGCCAGAGGTTATCTATGGACACGACGACAGCACAAACGACGACACCCGATGCGGCGGCTTTAAACCCGGCCGGAGGGGAATTCACCTTTACCGAAGCGGCTTCTAAACGCATTAAGCAATTGATCGAGCAGGATGGAAAGCCCGGTTTGAATTTTCGTTTGGCCGTCTCGGGCGGCGGATGCTCGGGCTTTCAATACGCCATGACTTTGGACGATGCGGTGACCGACGAAGACCGTTTGTTCAGCGCCCACGGCATCACTGTGGTTATCGACGAGACCTCGCTGGGTTTGCTGATCGGCACCCAACTGGATTTCGTGAGCGACTTAATGGGCTCGTCCTTTCAGGTCAAGAACCCCAACGCAACGGCCACTTGTGGCTGCGGCAGCAGCTTCGCGGTCTGACCGACGGTGAAAATCGCCACCTGGAACGTCAATTCGGTCAATGCCCGTCTGCCCAATGTCATCCAGTGGCTGGGACAAGCCCAGCCCGACGTGGTGGTGTTGCAGGAAATCAAATGCCAGGACGAGAATTTTCCCGTCCTGGACCTTAAAGCCGCCGGGTACGAAAGCGCCGTGCACGGCCAGAAGAGTTATAACGGGGTCGCCATCCTGTCGCGACTGCCCATGACCGACATCCGTCGCGGATTGCCGGGAGACGACGACGATGCCCAGGCGCGGTGGATCGAGGCGGAAATCGGCGGGGTGCGCATAGCCTCGCTATATCTGCCCAACGGCAATCCCGCGCCCGGTGACAAGTTTGACTATAAATTGGCCTGGATGGAACGACTGATCGCCCATGCCCGGTCATTGCTGACGACGGAAATGCCGGTGGTGCTGGCTGGCGATTACAACATCTGTCCCAACGATGACGACGTGTTCGATCCCATTGGATGGCAAAACGACGCCTTGTGCCGCCCGGAAAGCCGCGCCCGCTTTCGCCGCCTGCTGAATCTGGGTTATACTGAAGCCTATCGCGCCTTGCACCCTGCCGCCAAAAAGGCTTGGACCTTCTGGGATTATCAGGCCGGAGCGTGGCCCCGAGATCTGGGATTGCGCATTGATCATCTGCTGCTGTCGCCCGAAGCCGCCGACCGCTTAAGCGCCTGCCGCATCGACCGCGAGCCCAGAGGCCAGGAAAAGGCCAGCGACCACACGCCAATCTGGATCAGTTTGTCGTAACCAAGCTTAAGACCAAATAATGAGAGGCCCATGCTTAATTGGGTACGGAACTTGCTTGATATGTGTCGGAGGAACACATTTGGAGGGTTTTTAGTATGCGCTTGATCATTCCAATGACTGCCTTTTTTTTGGCAACCACGTCGGCACATGCCGATTGCCTGACTCCGGAAGAAACTCGATCCGCAGTTCCTGTCGCCGAAAACACCTACTTCGACGAAGTACAGGATTTACAAGGCGGAGCCTATGTCTCGTTCGTTCGCAGCTTCACCGAAGACGCCAGCGAACGCCCCGACGCTGACGAAGCCATGGTGTTCTATCGCTCGCAGAAAGGCCATGGCGCCGATATTCGTGTGGTGTTGTTTCAAAAGGGATGCGCCATTGCCAAAGCGACTTATCCCGCTCAATTCTGGATCGCGTTCATACTGAATGGACGCGGGGCTTAATCAATCGGTCCCGTCCTCCGGTTTAAAAGCCTGAGAAACGAGCCCTCACTATAAAAGAGGAAACTTCTATCGAGCCCCCCTATCGGCGCAGTCCGCTCCGGTAAACGTAGATTCATGCCTTGAGAGGTCTACGAAATAACAACAAGAAAAGCTCATGGATTAAACCATCACCAACCCAAAAGTGAGTAAAAACTATGCAAACCGACATTATAGGCACCATTATTGACCGTACCTGGGCTGGCAAAGCTTGGCCCTCAATCCAAAATAAATGTGCTAAGGTAGTCCGTCCTTGAAAGGTCTCATGATGGTCAAAACGTTTCTGGCGATTCTGGCATGCGTCTTTATGGGCTTTCCCGCCTTTGCCAACAGCGATCCGCTCCATAAACTGGCGGTGATCGACGTGGTGATCGAAGGCGATCTGACCGATGTGGGCCGCCAATCCACCTGGCCCTACCGCTTGGACTCCTTGACCCGGCATCTGCGGGAAGGATTGGCTGAAAACGGCGCCTATGACGTGGTCAATATGGCCGACGCGGCCCCGGTGATCGAGAAAAACAAGATCCGCGATTCCATCCATCAATGTGCGCCCTGCCTGAAGGAAATCTCCGAAAGCGTCGGAGCCGACCGCATACTGGCCGCTCGCGTGTTTCGCCAAAGCAATCTGCTGATGTATTTGCAAATGCGCATCGTCGATCCCGCCACCGGCCAAACCCTGGTCGCCAAGAACTACACCTTTCGCGGCGATAACGACTACGCTTGGCTACGCTCCGCCGAATTCGCCGTCGATGACCTGCAAGAGCTGCCCCAGCAATCGCGCTGATCATGATCCGGCGAAACTTTTATGGTCGGGAATAAACCAGTGTTGTTTCCGGTATGAGTCATCAAAGGCAGAGTGAGACGTGACATCAGACGACAAAACAAAGCTGTTTGAACGGATGGTTCTGCCCCATCTGGACAAGGCCTATAACTTGGCCCGTTGGCTGATGAAATCGCCGGATGATGCCGAGGATGCGGTTCAGGACGCCATGCTGAAAGCCTATAAATACTTACCGTCCTGTCAGCCGCAAACAGCGCGCAATTGGGTATTGGGCATCGTACGCAACAGCTGCTTCGACATTCTGCAAGCCCGCAAGGCTCAACCGTCGCAAGGGTTCGCCGATTACAATCCCGACGATCAGGACGGCGCCGTTTTCGAATCCGATCTCTTCACCCGTCCCGCCGACAGCCCCGAAGCCCTGTTGGCGGCCAAGGACCAGAAAATTTTAATGGAGACCCTGATCGCCAACTTGAAACCCGTCTATCGCGAAGTTGTGATCTTAAGGGAACTGGAAGATCTGTCTTACCAGGAAATCGCCGATATCACCCACCAGCCCATGGGCACGGTGATGTCGCGCTTGTCGCGCGCGCGCGAACAATTGCAGAAACAGTGGATGCTGCATCATGAGTGATCCTGAAAACGATTTCCTGTCACAGTCGATCAAGGCCCATGCGCCGCGTTACGCCGCGCCCGCTCATCTGGCCGACCGGATCAGGGAGTCCTTGCCGCGCAAGCAACCGTCTCGGCGTTGGATGAACAAGGCGTCGTGGTTCGGCTCAGGGCTAGCCTTGGCCGCCAGCATCGCGCTGTTTGTCCTGTCCCCCTCCACCGACGACATTTTGATGCAGGATCTGGTCGGCGCCCATGCCCGCTCGCTGATCAACGGCCATCTGATCGATGTGGAAACCAGCGACCGCCATGTGGTCAAGCCGTGGTTCAACGGCAAAACCTTGCTATCGCCGCCGGTGGTGGACCTGGCCGATCAAGGGTTCCCGCTGGTGGGTGGACGCCTGGATTTCGTCGCCGATCAAACAGCCGCCGCGCTGATCTATCGCAAATCCGCCCATGTCATCAATGTCTTCCTGTGGTTGGCGCAAGGGGCGGATCAAGCGCCCAAACCCTTGCCGCAACGGGACGGCTACAACGCCCTGGCCTGGAAGCATAACGGTGTGTTCTATGCCGTTGTCTCGGACGTTGCCCCTGCCGATCTGAAGGCGTTTCAATCGGCCTGGAGCGTCAAGGCCGCGCAGCAATAACCCTTATTCCCCCCAAAACCGAATCGCCCAACCGGTTTCGGTTTGGTCGACGCAGCCCAACGCCCCGGTCTTAAGTTGATAGGAACCGGGATAGGCCGCCTGCAACAAGCGGGGGGCGAAGCGCAAAATGCCGTTGCTGCTAACCACCAGCGGAGAGTCCCCCCCTGAGCGCCGAACCTGCTCCAAAACCGCCGCCAGATTGTCCAGCACCTGTTGTTGGGTGGTTTGCCAGCCTAGCGCGTCGGGCCATACATCCGCCTGTTGCCAAGCTTCCAGCGCCTGATGACGCACAGAATCGGCGGCGATTTTCTCGGTGCTGGCCCCTTCCCACGGGCCGTAATGAATTTCGTTCAGGCGAGCGTCCAATTGGGGCGGCGGCAAGGCCAAATCCTCGCAGACGATTTCGGCGAAGCGACGGGTGCGCAGCAGCGGGGCGGCATAGACGGCGCTGGGCCGCAGATCGTGGGCGGCCAAATAGTCCGCCGCGCGATGGGCCTGCGCCAATCCCTTCTCCACCAGCGGCAGATCGCTGCCCGAGCCCACCCACACCACCGGATCATTGGGACCAAAGGTATTGCCGTGACGGGCGAACAGAATTTTCATTTACGGAACCAGCTCGCCCTCGCGTCGGATGATCGCCTCGACCACGGCGATGTACCGCTTCGACGCGGACAAGTTCGGGCGCCCGAGCGTCACCTGGCGGGCTGGCTACGGAGAGGGCGACCGCCTTAAGCCGGGCCAGGTCGACCTGGGGACGGGCACCACGCCGACGCTCATGGGGAGCAAGTACGTGGCCATCAGCGACAATGCCGACCCGTACATGCACGTGCTCGTGTACAAGCGCGGGAAGACGGTCTCCGGCAAGCGGCTGGTCGCGAAGGTGCCGGTGTTCGGCGCCTACCGGGCCTCCAACGAAAACTCGCTCGCCTGCACCGACCGCTCGATCGTGGTCGAGAACAACTACGGCTACGTCAGTCCCTTCCAGGACACGGTGGGTGGCGACACGACCACGCCGGGCCTGGCGCGCATCGACATCCACAAGGACGGCACGTGGAGCAAGGTGTGGACCAACAGCAAACTGAGCATCCCCAGCGTGGTGACCAAGCTTTCGCTGGCGAACGGACTCGTCTACACCTACAGCAAGCCGAAGCATGCCGACGGGACGGACTCCTGGTACTTCACCGCCGTGGACTTCCGCACCGGCAAGGTCGTGTGGAAGCAACTCGCCGGCACCGGAGTCCTCTACGACAACGACTACGCCGCCACGTACATCGGCCCGGACGGGACCTTCTCCGTGGGCGTCAACGGGGG
>CAIYCT010000143.1 GCA_903924765.1 uncultured Rhodospirillaceae bacterium
GGGCCGACTGGATCATGCGAGTGACCAGCGATTGCCCGTTGATCGATCCCGACTTATGCGGCCGGATTTTGCGCAAAGCCCAAGACGAAGGCTTGGATTACGCCTGCAACAATATGCCGCCCAGTTGGCCGCATGGTTTGGATGCGGAGGTTTTTTCCTTCGCCAAGTTGGATCAAGCCTTCCACTTCGCCACCGATCCATTCGAGCGCGAGCACGTCACGCCCTGGATCCGTACTCATCCGACCGCGAAAAAGGGCAATGTGTCACTTTGTGAGTCGTCACCACCGGGCTTGACCCGGTGGTCCATGGATGCCCGGATCAAGTCCGGGCATGACGAGGAGACGCTATCAGAAACCTGCCGGTGGACCCTGGACTTCCCCGAGGATTACCAGTTTCTCAGCGCCTTATTCGATCTTCTGCCGCCAGCTCCCGCCCTTCCGACCATGGACGAACTCGTGACGGTGCTTGAAGCGCACCCGAATTTAAGCGCGCTCAACGCCATGCATCACGGTGTCCGCGCCAAACGGTGAGGATATTTTTGCGTAGCTTTCTGAACGATCCAAGATAAGACTTGATAAATCGATATCGTTTCGATATATAAACGATAGCGTTTTTAAGTAGCGCCGCCAATCTCCCAAATCAAAGTGAGTCTTTTCATGACAGATCAATCCACACCCATCCAACCCGCTCCGTCTTCCCGTCGTCGCGCCCCGCCCAAGAAATCCGCCTTGATGGCGGAAGTCCATGCCGAGGAAGCCTTGGCACAGACTGAAGCTGCGACTTCGCCGGTGGAAGCAGCGCAAGACGCCGCAACTGTCGAACCCGTCGCCAAGGACAAAGCCGTTTCCAAGCCCGTCAAGGCCAAGAAGAAGGACAAAGCCGCCGAGAAAGTCGCGGATAAGGCCTCGCACAAGAAACACAAGAAGAACAAGGAACCTGTCATCATCCGGTTCGAAGACGAGCATCTGGTAGCCATCAACGCCCGCGCCGACGCCTTGGGCCTGTCCCGCGCCGCTTGGGTGCGCATGGTTGTCGCCAAGGCTTTGGCCGAATAGCAATCGACACGAAAAGCACGGCCCCATTTGCAAGGAGGGCCGTGCTTGCCTTAACAGTTTTAAGTCCCCGTTAACGGCGCTGCGCTTAAGGTCGGGGCATGACCACAATCGCCACCATCGAAGCGCGCATGACCTCGTCGCGCTTGCCGGGCAAGGTCTTGATGCCCTGCCAAGGTCAGCCCATATTGGCGCTGATGGTTGAGCGCTTGCGCTTTGTGCCGTCCTTGGACGGCATTGTCGTCGCCACCACCCTCAATGCCGCCGATGATCCGGTCGAGCGCCTGTGCAAAGATTTGGGCATCGGCTGCTGGCGGGGGTCCGAGGATGATGTCATGGCTCGGGTGCTGGATGCCGCCACCGCGCATAAGGCCGACGTGATCGTCGAATTGACCGGCGATTGCCCGCTGATCGATCCCGCTATCGTCGAGACCTGCATCAGCCGTTATTTCGAGACGGGCGTGGATTATCTATCCAATGTGATGGAGCGGGGGTTCCCCATCGGCATGGATACCCAGGTTTTCGCCACCGCCATTTTGGCCGACGCCGCTTCGCGCACAGTCGATCCGGTCGATCACGAGCATGTCAGCCTGTTCATCTACCGACATCCCGAATTGTACCGCTTGGCCAATGTGGCAGCCTTGCCTCACCAGCGCGACCCCGAATTGCGGCTGACCTTGGACACGGCGCAGGATTTCCAATTGATCGACAAAATCTTTGCAGCCTTGCGCCAAGGCAATCCCCGTTTTAGTCTTGATGATATTCTCTCCTTGCTGACGGCCAATGCTGATTGGCGAAAGATCAACGACCATGTGGCCCACCGTTACGTATGACGCTTTAATAATCGGCTGCGGAGCTATTGCTGGCGGATACGATTCCGACAAAACTGACTCGCCTGATGTGCTGACTCACGCCAAAGCCTATGCTCAGCATCCGAATTTTCGGGCGATGGCCTGCGTCGAGCCCGATGTGGACCGCCGCCGCGCCTTCCAACAGCGCTGGAACATCCCCCATGGATTCGCCAGTCTGGACATGGTGGATATTCCCTTCGACGTGGTCAGCGTCTGCGTTCCCACCGAGCTTCATGCCGACGTCTTGCGGTCGCTGTTGGACCGCAAACCGCGTTTGGTTTTCGCCGAGAAACCCATCACCGACCATTTGGGGTCAAGCCAGGAATTGGTTGCGGCCTATGAGCGGGCCAACATCAGCCTATGCGTCAATTATCTGCGTCGCTGGGCACCCGGCATCGTTTCCTTGAAGCAAGAAATCGAAGCAGGGCAGTGGGGGCGTTTCCAGGGCGGCAGCGCTCTTTACACCAAGGGACTGCTGAATAACGGCTCGCACATGCTGGATGTGTTGGCGTTCCTGCTGGGGGCGTTGCATCCGGTCGCTCTGTTGCAGGAAATTTCCGATGGCCGTTCGGTCGATCCCAGTTGTGACGTGATCGTCAGCGCCCAAGGCGAGCATATTCATCTGAAGGCCGCTGACGGACGGGCCTTTACCGTGTTCGACATCGATTTGATCTTTGATCGTGGTCGGATCAGCTTGACCGATTCCAGTTTCAGCATCGTGCGGCGCTCGGTCGAGGACAGCGCCAAATTCCTGGGCTATCGCATGTTGACCCAGGGCAAATCCGAGCCCACCGGCTTGGGCCAGGCGATGATCGGGGCTTTGGACAATATTTATGCTCATCTGACCGAGGGACACGCCCTGGTCTCGGACGGCGAGACGGCGCTCGACGTTCATCGCCTGTGCGCGGTTTTGGCGGCAATGCCGGTTCTGTTTCCGCAGAGGCAGTTTTAGGAGGTCCCATGTCTGAGTTGGCTCTGCTGGGTGGAAAGCCCGTTCGCACCGAAGCCTTTCCCGCCTATAAGGTCATCGGCAAAGACGACGAGGACGCCGTCGCCAAGGTGATGCAAAGCGGCATTCTGTCTCGGTTTTTAGGAGCGTGGCACCCCGATTTCCATGGCGGCCCAGAAGTTCAGGCGTTCGAGGCGGAATGGGCCGGAGCCTTCGACGCCGCCCATGCGGTGTCGATCAATTCCAACACCTCCGGTTTGTTCTGTTCCATAGGCGCGGTGGGAGTGGGGCCGGGTGACGAGGTGATCGTGTCGCCCTATACCATGAGCGCCTCGGCCATCGCCCCCATCATCTTCAACGCGGTGCCGGTGTTCGCCGACATCGATCCGGTCAGCTATTGCCTGTCCGCCGAAACCATTGCACCCAAGATAACGCCGCGCACCAAGGCGATCATCGTCGTGCATATTTTCGGCAACGTGGCCGACATGGACCCGATCATGGAACTGGCGGCCAAGCACAACATCACCGTGATCGAGGATTGCGCCCAGGCTCCGTTCGCGTCGTACAAGGGCAGACCTGTTGGGACGCTGGGGCATTTGGGCGTGTTCTCTCTGAATTATCACAAGCATATTCATACCGGCGAAGGCGGGGTGGTGGTCACCAACCACGCCAATCTGGCCGAACGGGTGGCGCTGATCCGCAATCACGGCGAAGCGGTGATCGAGGCCAAGACCAAGGCCGAGGGCGGCTCGCTCGATTTGGTCAATATGTTGGGTTTCAACATGCGCTTGGGCGAGATCGAGGCCGCCATTGGCCGACGGCAATTGATCAAGGGACCGGATTTGATCGAGCAGCGCCGCGCCAATGTCGCCTATCTGGAAAGCAAACTGAGCGGTGTGCCCGGATTGTCCATGCCCCAGGTTCAGGACGGGGTGAAACATGTATATTACGTCCATGCTCTGTCCTACGAGGCCCAAATCACCGGCGTCAGGCGCGAGACCTGGGTGGCCGCGCTCAAGGCCGAACTGCCGCCCACTCAATTGCGCGAAGGCGAAGGGGTGCTGATCGGCCAAGGCTATGTGCGGCCCTTGTACCGCCAGCCGCTCTACCAAACTCGGCAGGCTTATGGTGACGGCAAGACCGGCTGCCCGTTTGCCTGTCCCCATTACACGGGAACGCTGGATTACGATCCCGCCTCTTATCCAAATGTGGAAAACGCCCATTTCACTCGCGTGGTCACCCACGAACTGATGCGCCCGCCCATGACCCATAAGGATTTGGACGCGGTGGTTGACGCCATCCATAAAGTGTCGGAGCAGTTGCCAGCGCTTAAGGCTTGGGAAGGAGCGCTGACACCGTGAGCAACGCCCTGACCATCGAGGACTTGGAGCCGGGACCGTTCGCCGCCGCCGATTTTCCCGATTGGGAGTCTCATCCTTTGTCCGGTGGTTTTGCCCATCGGCTTTATCCCACCGTCGCGCCCGATCATGTGGATCGCTCGTTTCAGGTGCTGGGGCCAAACGGGCCGGTTTTATTGGCCCGCTGCACCACTTATAAAGACGAGGTGTCGTTTTACGGGTTGCCGTTGGTGATGGCGATTCGCGCCGGGTTGGAGCCCAAGGACAGACGCAAGGCGTTGATGGCGGCGCTGGATCATCTGAACGCCCTGGGTTTAGAGGTCGGGGCCGATCACGCGGTGATTGGTGGAGCTGTCTGCGCTGAAGCCGATCTTTTGGGGGCGTCGTGCATCGACCGTCAGGCCAAAGGCGAGACGCGTGCGTGGATCGTCGCCGACTTGGCGCAAGATCCGACCCTATTGAAGCGCGACGTGCGCGATTCCTATCGCTCGCTGATCAATTGGGGCGAACGCAACATCACCCTACGGATGGTCAACAAGGACACTCCCAACCGCGCAGATTTCGATTTGTTTCCAGCCTTCTTCGCCAAGATTTCAGGTCGCGAGCGTGGCGGCGATTATTGGGAGGTGTATTGGCGCGAGATCGTTTCGGGCCAAGCCGAGCTGATGCTGGGCTGGCTGGAGGACGGGTCCTTGGTGTCGGGTTCTATCGTGGTGGGGACGGGGGAAACCGCCTATTACGCCTCGGGCGTCTATGCCCGCGATCAGTTCGACAAACCGTTGGGGCATTGGCCGTTGTGGCGGGCCATGTTGCGGGCGCAGGAGTTGGGATATCGCTGGTTCGACGCTGGCGAGAACCCGGACCGTTGGCATGGCACCGACAAGGAAATCAGCATCGCTTTCTTTAAACGCGGCTTTTCCTCACGACGAATTTTACGCATGCGATGGATTTTACCGATAAGCAGTTAATAATTTTGCAAGATTCTCCGTATAGATTGTATGGAACGAATGTTCCTTTTAGGGGTGTCCCTACCATGCAACCGGATATTAAAATGATAGAGAATCTATC
This sequence comes from uncultured Rhodospirillaceae bacterium, assembly GCA_903924765.1. Classification (GTDB taxonomy): domain Bacteria; phylum Pseudomonadota; class Alphaproteobacteria; order Rhodospirillales; family Magnetospirillaceae; genus CAIYCT01. Next base: position 5,279 of record CAIYCT010000143.1, read on the forward strand.
GACGGCCGAGCAGGAAGCGATGAGCCTAACCCGGGCCGCTGTTTATCTGGACCAAGCGCGGGCCAATGGCCGCGACAGCGTCCGGTTGGTAGAAGCGCTGAACAATAATTTGGAGCTGTGGGTGTTCATCCGCGCCATGGCCGAATCGAAAAACAGCATTCTGCCCGAACCCTTGCGCGGCAATCTGTTGAAGCTGAGCAGCTTCGTCGCTCAGACTACCTTCAGCCAGGGCGCCAACATTTCGGATAGCAGCATCGATTGCCTGATCAACATCAACCTGCAACTGTCTGAAGGTTTGTTGGAAGGCCAAAAGAAGACGGTAACCGCGCTGGCATCGTAATGGCCGACTGGCGTGCCCAAGCGGCGGCGCATCGCAACGCCGGGCGTTACGCCCAAGCCATAGATTGTTTTCAACACTGTTTGACCGAGACCCCAAATGATGTGACCGCGCGTCACGATTTGGGGTTGTTGCTTTTAATGACCGGACGCGCCGGCGAGGCCATTGCGATTTTGACCGAGGCCAGCCGCTTGGCGCCTCAGTGGGACGCGCTGTTTCGATTGCTGGGCGAGGCCCGCATGCAAAGCGGCGATGCTCAGGGCGCGGTTCGAGATTTCGGGCAGGCGGCAGCCCTTGCGCCCAAAGATGCCGACATTCGGGTCAGATTGGGCATTGCTCTTGCCGCCGTGGGCCGCTCGTCGGATGCCGTGGACGCTTATGACGCGGCCATCGGGCTCGACCCCTCCCACATTGCCGCCTATTACAATCGCAGCGGTTTGAAGAAATACGTCAAGGACGATCCCGAGATATTGCTTCTGACCTCGATGGTGCCGGGTCTTTCCGTATCCGATCAAATTCTAGTCCATTTCATTTTGGGCAAGGCCTGGATGGATGTGGGCGACGCCGATCAGGCCTTCGCGCATTTTCATCGAGGCAATGCCTTGCATCGCGCCACGCTCTCCTACGACGTGGCGGACGACATCGCGCGGATGGGCAAAATCGCGGAGCAATTCACGCAGGAGCTCATCCAAAAGTTTTCGGGTCAGGGCGTCTTAAGCCAGCAACCGATTTTCATCGTCGGCATGCCGCGGTCGGGATCGACTCTGGTCGAACAAATCCTGGCGTCGCATCCCATGGTCGAGGGAGCGGGTGAAATCGCCGCCTTTCGCGCCGTGCTGGGCCGCATAACCGGAGCGGACGGCGTGTCTTTGCCCTATCCTGATCTGATGGCTTTGATGCCGCCGCAAGCGGTGGCGACGGTGGGCGATCTTTATCTGAAGCTGGTCGGGCCCTATTCCCACGGCAAGCCCAGGCTAGTGGACAAGTTTCTGGAAAACAGCCTGTATGCAGGCTTGATCCATCTGGCCTTGCCCAATGCCCGCATCATCCACTGCCGCCGTGATCCGGTCGACACCTGCCTGTCGTGCTACACGTTGTTATTCGGCACTGAGCAGCATTTCACCTATGACATGTCTGAATTGGGGCGCTACTGGCGCGCCCATGATGCCTTGATGGAACATTGGCGAACGGTGCTGCCAGCCGACCGATTCATTGAAATTGAGTATGAGCAAGTGGTGGCGGAACTAGAGACGCAAGTGCGGCGATTGCTGGACTTTCTGGACTTGCCTTGGGAGCCCGCCTGTATGGCCTTTCACAAGACCGAGCGGACGGTGATGACCGCCAGCAATGCGCAAGTCCGCCGTCCCATCCATGGCGGCAGCGTTGGCCGCTGGAAACCCTACGCCGCTCAGATCCAGCCGCTATTGCAGGCGTTGGGCGTAAATATCGTCTAGCAATTTTTCGAAATCCTTGGCGAAACCGGCGGCGTCGAACAGCGGCGATTTGTCGCGGAACTTGCCCAGCCGCGCTTTATACGTCGCTAGCCGTTTGCGGTCCTTATAAAGAGCCTTGGACAAAGCTAGATAGTCTTCCATCGACAGGGTGACCAATTCGGGCAGCCCCACATTGTGCAGCAGCGATCCGGCTACGCGCGACGCAAAGGTGCGTCCGCACAAGGCGATTACAGGCACGCCCGCCCACAGGAAGTCGCTGGTGGTGGTGTGTCCGCCATAGGGAAAGGTATCCAGCGCCACATCGCACGCCGACAAGCGGATCATGTGTTGGGCGTGATCGACGCGCGGCGCGAAGATCAGGCGCTCGGGCGCGACGCCGCGTTCCGTGGCGGCGGCAATCAAATTGGCTTGGGTTTTGGGGTGATGATCCAGCAACCACAGAACCGAGTCCGGACAGTCTTTAAGCAGGGTCATCCAGGAATCGAACATCGGGGGGGTGATCTTGAAGGTGTTGTTGAGCGCGCCGAACACGAACGCATCCTGGGGCAAACCGACCTCGGCGCGATCAACCGGCTGTACAGCGCGCGGGCGCTTGGGATCGTTGGGTTGATAGCAATTGGGGAGTCGCGCCACTTTTTCGCTGTAATGGTCTTCTTCGTCATGGGGGATGACGAAGGGATCGGCGATGATGAAATCCACGTCCGAGCCGCCATAGGTGCCCGGATATCCCAACCAGCCGATTTGGATGGGGGCGGGGCGCAGAGCCAGGATTTGTCCGCGCGGAATGCCTGTATGGCCTTTAAGATCGATCAAGATGTCGATGCCGTCTTCGTGGATCTTGTTGGCGGCGGCGGCCCAATTCAGCGGCCCGATCTCGACGAAATGATCGGCGGCGGCGATGATCCGCTGGCGAATGGGGTCGTCGCTGGGCGGCGCATAGGAATAAATGAAAATCTCGAATCTTTTATGGGTATGGGCTTCCATCAGCCCGATGAACAGATACCCCACGGCGTGGCTTAGGAAGTCGTCGCCCAGATAACCGATTTTCAGTTTCTTGGGGCGCTTGGCGGGCAGGTCGCGAGGTTTGCAGACAACGCCCTTGGTGAATCTCAAGGCCTCGTCATGGATGAAGCGGGCGGCCAGATCGGCGATGGCCTTTTGTTCCGCCGGGCTGAAATCATAGATCAAAGTGCTAAACGGCGGCAGCGGCGTGGCCAGTTGGGGCAATTGCGTAAGGATGGTCTGCACGGTCAGGTCCAAATTGGTCCAGTCGCAGAGCACGGCCAAGCTCAGGCCCAGATAGCCCAGACATTGACCATCCTTGCCGTGGGTCAAGGGCGCTTGGGCGCTGAAGGCCTGCGCCGCCAATTCGTGATTGTTGAGACGCGACGCCAAATTGCCCAGATTTTTCCAACCGTCGATGAATTTGGGGTCGAGCTCGACCGATTTAATATAGCACCCCATTGCCTCCTCGGGGCGGCCCAGCGTCACCAAAATGCTGCCCAGATTGCCGTGAAAGGCTGGGACGTTGGCGTTAAGGGCGATGGCTTGGCGGATCAACGGCTCTGCTTTGTCGGGATTGCCGCTTTGATACTCGGTCAGACCCAGCAGGTGCAACCCGTCGGTATGGTCAGAATCTTTTTGTAAAATTTTGCGATATTCTTCCTTGGACCCCTCCAAATCCCCCGCCAGATGCCGCTGGATGCCCCGATTAAGCAGGTGATTCGTCGTGGCCATGAATTTTTTCTCCCCGTGGGTGGGCAAAGTATTGTGTCTTGACGGATTGTGGCAGCTAGACTTAGTGTAATCAATGGGGGATATCAGGAGGGGGGTCCCTGATCCGTCTTGTTTGTCCATTACACCCTTTTAGATTAAGGTTTCAGTAACTTAATACGCGTATATATGATGGACAAAGCTATCCCGCGTCAGAAGCGAAAGCATGGAAGCGGGTAATGACCTGGAGCGATGTCGCTTCAGTCCTTGAAATAGGGAGAAGGCAGAAGACCTTTGTCGCCACCTTGTAGAATAGGACTTGATGATGTCTAACAATATTGCATTGTCAGCGGCGATTCGCTCAAATCTGCTCGCGCTTCAAAACACACAGTCGCTCCAGGACCAAACCCAAAGTCATCTTTCCACCGGTTTGAAAGTGGCTTCGGCGGTCGATGATCCCGTCGCCTACTTCCAGTCGAAGGCATTGTCGGATCGGGCCAGCGATTTCCAGAACAACAAAGACAATATTGACCAAGGCATCAGCAGCCTGTCGACCGCGTTGCAGGGCATCACCAGCATTCAGACCCTGGTTTCGCAGCTCAAAGGCTTGGCGTTGTCGGCGCAATCGGCCTCGTCCAATCAGATTGGCGGCTTGGTTCAGCAGTACAACAATCTGCGCACTCAAATCAATTCCATGGCGGCGGACACCAGCTATCAGGGTTTGAACCTGATCAACGGCAACGGCGGCACTTTGGACGTCGTGTTCTCGAACCTGACCGGCAGCAATCTGACCGTCGGTTCGGTGGATTCCACGGCTGGCGCCAACGGCCTTAACATCGTCCAGGCCTATACCTCCAACGGCAATTTCCAATTGGGCTTCCAAAGCGTCGCCAGCGGCAAGCTGGTGGGCGAGGGCAATGCTATCGAAGTTACTTATTCGGGCACGGCGGCATTGACGTCCGGTAATTACTCTTTCTCTTACGGCACACAGAACTTGACTGTTCAGGTGGCCTCGGCCGGTGGCTTCAGCGCTGGCGGCTTGACCACCACGGCCAATTTCGCGCCGGGCACGGTGTATTCTCTGGTGGTGGGGTCCAATACCTTCGATGGGGCTTCTGGCGGCGGTCTGGATTACACGGCTTACAACATTTGCAGTGGTTCCACTGGTGGCAATGCCGGGTTCGAGAATACCAATGGCAATTTCTTCATCAGCGTTGCCGCCCAAACAGCGGCAGCGGTAACGACCTCAAATGGATTTTCTGTTTCCTTCACGTTGGACGGCTTGACCGGCAATACGTTGGCGACAGGGACATACAGCTTCAACTACGGCGGTCAGGCCATCACTTTCATGGTCGGAACTGGGGCTGCCGCGAGTGGCGCGTTCGACGCGTCTACTGTCTATCACAATGGTGATACGCTGACGCTGAACGTTGCGACGGGAAGTGTTTCCGGTATCACGATCGGCGCAGGAGCCTATTTCTCAACTGGCAATGCCATCGGCTACATGACCGGCGGCTTTACTCAGACGGTTGTCTCGGTTAGCGGCTATTACTATGCGGGCAATAGCTCGAACTTGGTTTATGCTTGCATGTCGGGCACCTCGGGCGACAATGTCAGCAGCGTTGATGGGCAGACCTTCATCGACTCCAACTTGATCGGCTCGGTCAACCAGTTGGTGATCAAGTTGGACACCAATCTGCAAACCTTGCGGTCATACGCGCAAGGTTTGGGCACCAACGTGGCCTTGCTCAACACCCGCTTGGATTTTACCAACAGCTACATGAACCTGCTGAACGCCGGTTCAGGCAAGCTGACTTTGGCGGACTTGAACCAAGAAGGTGCCAATCTGCTGGCCTTGCAGACCCGCCAATCCTTGGGCATTCAGTCCCTGTCCTTCGCCGGACAGAACGAAAAATCCATCTTGCAGCTGTTCCGGTAATTCCGGGCGCTGACACTGGAATTTAAGGGCGGGTCTTGACCCGCCCTTTTGTTATTTCCCCTCTCCTGCAAGGGGAGAGGGCGTTTTATCCTAGCCCTGCCATGACGAAGCAAGCCGTGGGCACCCCAAAAAAAGCTATTGCAAAATCAGGAAAATCGATTTAGCCTCCATCCATACCTCGGACAAATGTCCATGCCCCAAGAATTGGGGGGAGCCAGAAGTGCTCTGTTATGCTCTAGAATGGAGAATATGAAATGACTAGCTCAGTCGCTTTGTCGTCCGCAATTCGTTCGAACTTGCTGGCGCTTCAAGACACCCAAACTTTGACCAATCAAACGCAAGGCCATTTGTCCACCGGACAAAAGGTCGCCAGCGCCATTGATAACCCGGTCGCTTACTTCCAATCCAAGTCGCTGACTGACCGGGCCGCGGATTTCCAAAACAACAAAGACAATATCGACCAGGGCATCAGCAGCCTGTCCACGGCCTTGCAAGGCATCACCAGCATCCAAACGCTGGTGTCGCAGTTGAAAGGTCTGGCGCTGTCCGCTCAATCGGCGTCTTCGTCGCAGATTGGCGGTTTGGTGTCGCAGTTCAACAGCCTGCGGACCCAAATCGATACCTTGGCTCAGGATAGCTCCTACCAGGGTCTGAACCTGATTGCCGGTACCGGCAGCCAGCTGGCCGTCAGCTTCTCGAACTTGACCGGCAGCAATCTGACGGTGGGGTCGGTTGACGCCACCACCGACGCGGCCGGTTTGAACATTGCCAAAACCTACACGTCCAACGGTTCTTTTCAGTTGGGCTTCCAAAGCGTCGGCAGCGGCGTGGTCGGGTTCGGCAAGAACGTGGAAGTGGTGTATTCCGCCACCGCCGCTTTAACCTCGGGTACCTACTCGTTTTCTTACGGTACTCAGTACCTGTCCATTCAGGTCGGTTCGGCTGGTGGCTTTAGCCAAGGTGGTTTGACCACCACGGCCAACTTCGCCCCCGGTACGGTCTATACCCTGCAAGTCGGGTCCTCAACCTTTACAAATACCCTGACCACGTTCAACGTGACCAGTGGATATGCCGCTAACAATGCTTACGAAGGCACCAGCGGAAGTTTCTTCATCTCCGTGGCGGCCAATACCGGCCTGACGGTGACCACCGCTGGTAACCTTGACGTCAATTTCACAGTTGATGGATTGACGGGTAACACGCTGGTTTCTGGCACTTACACTTTCAACTATGGGGGGAACACTGTCTCCTTCTTCGTTGATTCAGGCAATATCGGTGCGTTTGACAATCAAACCATCTACCGCAATGGCGACACTTTATCCCTGACCATCGCCACGACGGGCGGCAATGCTGCTTTCACGGGCGCTGGTATTGGATATGTGGCAGCTGCTTATACTCAAACCTTGGTTATGGTCAGTGGCTATTCATTCGCAGGCAATACCAGCAACATCATTTACGCCTCGTTGTCAGGTACTTCCGGTGGAACGGTGAACGCCATTGATGGTCAGTCTTTCCTTGACTCGAACCTGTTGGGTGCCGTCAACAAGCTGACCAACGAGTTGGACGCCAATCTGCAAAGCTTGCGTTCCAATGCCTCTAGCTTGGGGACGAATGTTGCCTTGCTGAACACCCGTCTGGACTTCGCCAACAACTATGTGAATCTTCTGACGGCCGGTTCGGGCAAGCTGACCTTGGCCGACTTGAACCAGGAAGGCGCCAATCTGTTGGCTCTGCAAACGCGCCAGCAATTGGGCATTCAGTCTCTGTCCTTCGCGGGTCAGAACGAAAAGTCGATCCTGCAGTTGTTCCGTTAAGCATATCTTAGCTGAAACGGCTTTTTACTAGAGGGGCGGAGAAATCCGCCCCTCTTTTTATGTTGGCATGATTTGATGAATAACGACCCAATCGATACGGACCTCGTAGAACGAAACTTCAAGGCGTTCGCGCAATTCGCGCATCCGGAGGCAGCGCAGCGCCTGCGGGATCATAAGCCAATTTCCAAGTTGGTGCGCAATTCTGATGGCGATTGGGACGTGGAATTTCGGGGCGAATTGCTGTATGGACCCGGCGGTAAGGCCAAGGCCGAGAAGATGGCCGAACAGGTCAAGGCCAATCCGAGCACGCGTTTTAAACTGTCCCCCCTTTCGACCAGGACGTTGGATCGCGGTGCCGGGGAATATCTGTATCATTTGATGAAGCGGGCCACCGACGAGGGGATTACGTTCAACGAGTATCCCACTTCGGACGAAGGCTATCATGTGATCAGCTTCGGTTTGGGGTTGGGTTATCACCTGCCCAATTTGATCGAGATGACCCAATGCGAAAGCTTGGCTATCGTCGAGACCAATCTGGACTTTCTCTATCATTCCATGGCGGTGATGGATTGGGCGCCTCTTCTGGAACGCAACAAGGGCTGGCCGTTTGTCTCAATGGCCACCGAGGCCCACGCCATTTCTGAAAGCATTCGCGGTCATTGCCGGGTCAGCAATCCCACTTCGGTGGATGGGGGATTGGTGGTGACTGCCTATCACAACGATGCCATGGAGCAAGCCAAGCGGGAATTGATGCGCGACGCCGCCATGATCATGATGGGGTTGGGGTTTCTGGTGGATGAGGCCGAGATGGCGCGGGCCTCCTATCTCAATCTGTGCCAAGGTGACGATTATCGCTTGTTTAGACAGCGCTACGATCGAATCAATGTGCCCGCTTTCATCATCGGGTCGGGGCCGTCCATCGATCAGGATCTGGATGTCATCAAGGAGCTTCAGGATCAGGCGGTGATCTTTGCCTGCGGCACCTCGTCGCGGATTCTGTTGGCCAACGGTATCAAGCCCGATTTCATGCTGCTGTTGGAAAATGGAGAAGTGCCTTACGGCGCTATGGAAAAAGTCGCCCAGCACTACGATGTGGGCGACGCGGTGATGATTGCGTCCAACACCGTCAGTCAGAAAATTAAATCCCTGTGTAAGGAAACGGTCTTTTTTATCCGCCCCTCTTTGTGTCCCTATCCGGTGTTCGTGCCGGGACCGGAATACACCTTGAACAATCCCGGTCCGACCGTGGTCAATACCGGGTTGGGCGCCGCCCTGGGATTGGGATTCCGCGAGCTTTATTTGTTCGGTGTCGATCTGGGCAGTCGAGATAAGGACCGCCATCACTCCAATCATTCGGCCTACGTCAAAAAAGAGGGCGACAAGGATGAGGAGGTGTTGCCGTTTGACGCCACGTTTGATCATCCGGCGGTGGGCAATTTCGGTGGTGTAATCTTCACCGAGACCATCATGGAGTGGACCCGCGACACTTTAGCCAAGGCGGCGGCGGACAATACCAGTAAGGCGGTGATCTATAATTGCAGCGACGGGGCCAGGATCGACCACACCATTCCCAAGGCGTCCGAAGCCATCGAGTTTTCCATCACGCCCGAGGCCAAGAAAGCGGCGTTGGCTCAAATCATGGATCATCTTCCCAAGGCCAAGCCGGAAGACGCCATGAAAAAATGGCAAGCGGCAGACGGTCTGGGTCAAATCAAGGCTTTGTGCGCGCGCATTAAAGAACAAGCGGCAACATTTCCTGAAAGTTCGAACGCCTTTATCCGCACTATGCTGCCGATCCTGTTGACCGATCATAATCGGATACCCAGTTTCGGCGAATTTTTCATTCGTGGTTCGGTATTTATGGGGATGGCGGCTACGGATTATTATGTGCGCCGAGTGGTCGGCGACGAAAAGCGCGAACGTTTCGAGACGTTGGTGTGTGAAGAAATGGGACGGTTCACCGACAACATCGTCCGGTGGGCCGAATGGTATTTCGACAATTTCGCCGATTATACCTCCAGCATCGAGTTGGAGCGCGATTTCTCCGAATTGCCCTATGAGTGACGCATGATGAGCTATGACTTAGACAAGACTCTGACCGAATTGCACGGCCTCTTCAACAGCGACCGGACGCGTATGATCGCGCGGTGCGAAGAAATCCTGGCCGACGATCCCGCGTTCATGCCGGCGGTGATGATGATGGGTCTGGCCGCCTATGCGTCGGGTGACGAAGGGCTGGCCATCAATTTTCTGGAGCAGGCGCATCAGACTCAGCCCGACTGCAAGGAATACGTGGATCTGCTGGCGGCGATCCTGCCCCGGGCGGGCCGAGTGTCCGACAGTCTTTACTACGGCAAATTGTCGGTGGCGCTAGAACCCAATCCGATTTTGGCGCCGTTTGTGCCTCGGGAACTGTCCAGCTATCGCGCTGCCTTGGACCAAGTCCGGGTTTCCGCTCACGCCATGGTCGCCGAAATGGCGCTGCGGGCGGGGCAACATAACGAAGCTCTTCGTCATAGCGATGAGGAACTGCGGATCAATCCTGAAAATTCCGATGCCCTCATCCTGTCTGCTCGCGCCTTGTTGGGGTTGGGCCGCGCCAAGGCCGCTGTCAACACGCTCCGGGCAGCAGCCTATGTGACTCCGTTGTCCGGCTGGCTGCATGGCTGGTTGGCCATGGCCTTGATCAACAGCGGCGACCATGCCGCCGCCGTGCCTCATTTGCGCTTGTCCATCACGCTGTCGCCCAAGGATATGGATATGGCGTCGCTGATTTCCGGTTTGACTGAATGGTTGGACGATGGCGATTGGATGGCCACCAACGATTTGCGCAGCCATTTGATCCAATTGATCCAGGCGGGACGGGGCACCAAAACCCCGGACACCATGGTGATCACCAAGATGTTCGGCTTGTTGTCCGATCAATATTTCGACTCATCGCTGGCCGGGTTCTTGTTGCCGGTCATCAAATCCATGGGCGACACGGTTCTTTACCGAATCAACCAACGGCACGACACCGTCACTCAAGCCTTCCACCATGCGGCCCTGCGAGTGCGCGAATGCGCCGAGGTGGACGTGTTCACCCTGGGGCGGACCTTTTTGGGCGATATGGTCAGTCAGCTTTTCTTGTTGGGCATTCCCACCCACGAATCCAAATACGTTCATTTCAAGGGCAAGGGCGGATCGGCCAGGATTCAATGGCTGTCCGATCCGTTGGTCGAACGCTTGCCCACCGCCGAGATCATCCTGGCCGATCAAGAAACCGTCGATCTTGACCTGCGGGCTTTTGGCGAAGATGGGGTGGTATTGCTGGATCATCTGGCCGCCTACGAGTTTCCCGCCTCGCCCGCTCCGGACGAAAATGTTGGGCCGTTGCCCCGAACCCAAACCGGGTCCGTCACCTTTGGCGTGTGGGGCGATCTTCGCCGCATTGCCGCCCAAACCATTGCCTTGTGGTCGCAGTGCATTTTGTCGGTTCAGGGGGCCAGCTTGCTGATCGGCGGACGCGGTTCGTGGGAAGAGGGGGAATTGCAGCATCTACATGATCGTTTCGCCGAATACGGCATCGGGTCGCGGGTTCGCATCCACACTCAAACCGACCCGTTGGAATCGTCCCTGGCTTTCTTGCACGATGTGGATGTGTTCTTGGATTCGTCTCCGGTCTCAGGCGGTTCGGAAGTCGCTCGAACCCTGTGGATGGGCGTGCCGGTGATCACGTTGAAGGGCAACCGTCGGGCCGGACGCTTCGGCGCTTCGATCTTGCGCGCCGCCGATTGCCCGGGCTGGATCGCCTTGACCCCCCAGGACTATATCGCCAAGGCGAAGGAAATTGCCCTCTCGTCCGATCTCGAGTCCGTGCGTGAGGGATTGCGGGCCAAAATCTTGGCGTCGCCGCTGGGCGACCCCGAGACCTTGTCCAAAGCTTTGACCGCTGCCGTTTTGTCCAAAGTGGCGAACGGCGTGCCCGGACGTTGAGCCGTGACTCCCCAGGACATCGACGATCTGATCGCCCTGGGGTTTACGCACGCCTTGGCCGGGGAACATCAAGCGGCTCTTGAGACCTATAGTCAGATTTTGGCCGAACAACCCGCTAACGCCGTGGCTCATTATTATGCGGGCCAATTGCTGCTGGCCAACGGCTATTTCGATGAAGGCTGGGCCGAATGCGAATGGCGGCCGCAGGACGGCATGCCCCCCACCATCCAACGCTGGAAAGGCGAAGCGCTCGCCGATGGAACCATCTTGGTGGCGGGTGAGCAAGGATACGGCGATTCCATTCATTTCGCCCGTTATGCATCCCTGGTGGCGCCTTTGGCGTCCAAGGTGGTGGTGGGCACTTTGCCGGGATTGGGGCGCTTGATGGCGACGGTGCCGGGTGTTTCCGACGTTGTCGAAGCCGAGCAGCCCCTGCCGCGCCTGACCCACTACGTCCCCATGCTGTCGCTGCCGTTTCTGTTCAAAACCAAGTTGGAGACCATCCCCAACGGCGTGCCCTATATGCGGGCCGATCCCGCTTACGTCGAGAAGTGGCGCAAACGGCTGGCGGGGATTCAGGGGCCAAAGGTCGGCTTGGTGTGGTCGGGCAATCCCGGTTTCCGGGGCGATCACCGTCGCTCGCCGGGGTTCGAGCCTTATCGGGAATTGTTCAATATTCCTGGCATCACCTTTATATCCTTGCAAAAAGGCGAAGCGGGGGCGGCGCTGTCCGGTCAACCTTTGCCCCACAATCTGTTCGATCTTGGGCCGGAACTGGAAAGCTGGGATGACACCGCCGCACTCATGATGCTGCTGGATTTGGTGATTTCCTCCTGCACCTCGCCCGCCCATTTGGCCGGGGCTTTGGGCCGTCCGGTGTGGATCGTTCTGTCCAGTTTTCCCGATTGGCGGTGGTTTCGCGACGGCGACGTCTCGCCTTGGTATCCCACCGCCCGACTATTTCGACAAGCTCGCAATGAATCGTGGGGGCCTGTTTTGCAACGGGTCGCGCAATCCCTAGCCCAGGCAAGACAATGACCGATACAATGTTCGACAAAGCCATGGCGCTGCATTCCCAAGGGCGGGTCGACGACGCCATGGATCTGTATCAACAGATCGTTGATACAGATCCCAATCATTCCGGGGCCATCCATTTGATTGGCGTGGGATTGTCGCAGAAAGGGCATTTCGCCTTGGCGGTGGAGTTCATCAAGAACGCCGTGGTGCTGAACGGGTCTGTCCCTGAATATTACGTCAATCTGGGCAATGCCTTGTCAGGGACCCAGGATCACAATCTGGCGGAGCAAGCCTATGCCCAGGCGGGGGCCTTGAATTCCGCTTTGCCCGAAGCGTGGTATGGCATGGGCTCGGCTCGTCAAGCCCAGGGCCAGCCAGAACAAGCGGTCGAGGCCTATAAGAAAGCCATCGGTTTGCGTCCCGATTTCGTCGAAGCCTTGGTCAATATGGCCGGTCTGCTGGTGCCGTTGGGACGGTTGGACGAAGCGGTGGAAGCCGCCGCCAAGGCCGCCACTTTGCGCCCCGATGAAGCCAAACCGCGCTACATTCTGGCACAAGCCCTGGAAGCGGCGGGCTATCCCGGCGAGGCGGCGGGCTTATATGCAAGTCTGATCGAATTGCCTCAGTGCGCGGTCAGCATCTTGTTCGATGCCGCCAATCGATTGGCCAGCCTACGCTTTCATGCCGAGGCGGCGTTGCTGTACAAGGACGCCCTGACCAAGAATCCGTCCGAGGTCGCGCTGTGGAACAATCTTGCCAATTCCCAACGCGAGTTGGACCAATTGACCGAGGCCAGGGATTCTTACGCGCGGGCTTTGGCCTTGGCACCCGACGAACCGTCGATTCTGTCCAATCTGGGCACCGTGCTCAAGGATCTGGGCGAATGGGAGACTTCGGAAGCGACATTGCGCCGGGCGGTCGATTTGGGCGGCGGCGTGAACGCGTTCAGCAATCTGGGCCATCTGCATTATTTGCAGGGCCGTGCTGAACAGGCGATGGCGTGTTTCAAACAGGCGCTGGAAGTCTCGCCCGAGGATTCCGACGCCGCCTTTCATCTGGGCATTGCCGAGCTGCTGTTGGGCCAATGGCAAGCAGGTTGGGGACATTATGAATCCCGCTGGAAATCCCGTCGCAACCGCGAGACCTTGCGTCACCAGAACAAACCCGTCTGGGACGGCGGCGATCTGACCGGCAAAACCATTTTGATCTGGTCCGAGCAAGGATTGGGCGACACCCTTCATTTCGTCCGCTTTGCCCAGGATTTGGCGGCCAAAGGCGGACGGGTGATCGTCGAATGCCAGGACTCGTTGGTCAGCTTGGTGGCAAAAATGCCTGCCGTGACTGCGGTAGTGGCTATGGGACAAACGCTTCCCGCTTTCGATGTGCAGGTCCCGTTGCTCAGTCTGCCCCATCTGTTGGGGCTAACCGTGGAAAATATGCCGGTCCAGAAACCCTATTTTACCGCTCCTGTGGCCTCGGCGGACCAGCAAGTGATGTCGGACAAGGCCAAGATCGGCTTGGTGTGGTCTGGGGAATCCGCGCGTCATGACGCCTCCAGCATTTATGACGACGTATTTCGGTGTACTCGCGGGCAATGCGTTGATTTCGTTTCCGATCGTGACGTAGTCGGCATTGAACGCTCCGGGAACATTCGGATTTTGTGCCCATACGA
>CAIYCT010000144.1 GCA_903924765.1 uncultured Rhodospirillaceae bacterium
CCGCAGCGACGCGGTGAAGCGGCTTTATCAGGAAGAAGCCAAGGCGGCGGAACAGGCTGCCCGGGACAAACGGGCCATCGGCAAACAAGATTCCGATACGGATCTCGCCATTGCCAAGATCAATCTGGCCGAGAAAAAACAGATCCTGGACGAAGAAGCGGCGGCGGCCAAGATCACGGATCGGGAGAAAATTGCCAGCCTGAAGCAGTTCACCGATGAAGCCTATCAGCTTGATCTGCAACGGCTGCAAGATGAACTGGCCACCTTGGGTGATCAGCCGAAGGAATATGACCGGGTCTATAATGAGATCCGCAAGCTGACCGCCCAGCACAATGCCGACATGGCGGCGTTGTCGCGGCAGGCGGCTCAGGCCCAGACCAAAGAAGCCCATCAAACGTCGCAAGCCTGGCAGGAGGCGTTTGCTCCCATTAGCCGGGCGTTCGATGGCATGGTGTCCGGGGTCTTACAAGGCACGCAAAGCATCGGGCAAGCCGCCAAACACATGGCGGGCAACATGGTGCTGTCCTTTGCTGAAGCTATCACCAAGATGCTCCTGCAGTTCGGCCTGTTTAAGCTGGCCAATGCCTTGGGCTGGACCCAGATCGCCACGGCGGCCGCTTCAGAGCAAACTACGCTTTCGGCAGCGGTATTGGGTAAAGAAGCCACCATGACCAGCGCCACGCAGGCGGGGGCCGCTGCCCGCAATGCGGCGGGTGCGACTGAACAGGCCGGGTTCTTTACTCGGATTGGCAGCCAATTGGCAGAATGGCTGGGATTAGAAACCGGCAAGACCACGGCGACCGTGTCGGGTTCTGCCGCCCGCGACACCGCCGATGGCACGTCGGCAGCCGCCGCTGTGGTCGCCGCCAAGGCGGAAGCGGCAGGGACCATTCCGGCCTATGCCGCTGAAGCTGGGGCTGCTGCCATGCAATCGGTGGCAGCAATCCCTGTCGTCGGCTGGGCAATGGCACCTGCCGTCGGTGCAGAGACGTTCGCCGCCGCCATGGCGTTCCTGCCCATGGCCTCGGCAGCGGGGGGCTGGGACCGGGTGCCCCATGACGGAGCCCTGACCGAACTACACAAGGATGAGATGGTTCTGCCCGCCGCAATCGCCAATCCGCTGCGCGCCATGACCCTGGCCATGCCGGCCTATGCCAAAACCGCCATGCAAGCGCCGTCAGCATCGTCATCGACAAGCACGTCCACCAGTGCCTCAAGCGGGGGTGGTTCGCAAAACGTCCAGATCACCATCAACGCCAATGACGCATCAAGTTTTGCCACCATGCTTAAAAACCCGGCATCTGCCCGCGCCTTGGTGCAGGCCATCAATGCCCAGGCCGCGTTGGGCACCAAACTGTCGAGTGCACGCACATGACGATTCCGGTATTCCCAACCCTTCCGCAATATGCCTATCCCCTCAAGCGGGCACCGATGTGGAAAACAGATGTTCAGACGGCGGTCTCGGGCAAAGAAACCCGCATTCAGCGCTGGACCTATCCTAAGTGGCTATGGACCGCAACGTTCGAGACCCTTCGCATGCTCGCGTCCAGTCCGGCCGAACTGCAGGCGCTGATTAGCCTTTATAATCAGGTGTCGGGGCAGGCCCAGCCCTTCCTATTCACGGACCCTGATGACAATCAAGTCACAGGTCAGAGGGTGGGAACGGGGACGGGCAGCCAGACCACCTTCCAACTGGTTCGTGCTTTTGGCG
>CAIYCT010000145.1 GCA_903924765.1 uncultured Rhodospirillaceae bacterium
ATGTGCCGTAACGCACCGTTCGCCAGAATTTCGGCGATTTCGTCGAGGCGTTCCTGGGCAGTCAAATAATGTGGCGATAACGCAATTGTCATTGGCGAGGCCCCTTCAAGTTGGTTGCCCCGCCATACACGCTCTGACTGCCTGTGGAGTCGACGGAACTGTCTCCGCCGTCAGCAGATAAACGAGTGGACTTCCGGGCCAGAAGACGCACGGCACCGATGGCCAGAATCTCGGCAATTTCGTCGAGGCGCTCGGAGGCTGTCATGCGGTCGGGGTGAAGGGCGATGGACATATTCGGGGCTGCGATCGGTGTTGTTGATACCGATTAAAAGCCAGCGCATGGCTCGATATGGGACATGTGGGGCAGAAAACTGGACTTCCCCGGAACATATGAAGAACTGGCAATCTTGCCCGCCGCGCTGGCTTCTACTATCATGTGGGCTGCGCTCAGCATAATTACGCGTTGACGGAGACTTAGATGGTTCGAGCCGCAGCCAAGACCTGCCCAAACCTTTCTCGACTCTTCGAGGACTTGGAGCCGAAGCTGATCGCAGAATTTCTCGAAAGCAAAGCCTTCGAGAGATTGACTTGGCTTGAAGCCTATAAACTCGCCCCGGAAGAACCTGGCCATCCACCCACGGCCAGCAAAATGCTGCAGCAAGAAAAGAAAGACCGGCTGGGGCCACTCGAAGCCGAAGCCGCCCGGGTTGTTACAATCGCGAGCACCCGCGGCCAGTACGTCCTCGAAGGCCTTGCCAAAACCAAGCTTGAACCCGATCGCGCCAAGGTCCTTCTGAACCAGCGGAATGAACTGGCGCGAAGCCTATGGACCTTCGCCAACGAACACGGCTTGTTCGAGGCGGCGGAGAACAGCCTCCATTTGCGTCTCTACCGGCGCTACGACAAGCATTACCAGACATTCATGGCCGAACCGTCGGTTGACGGAGGTCCTGACGCCGGTAGCGCAGTACTTGATGCACTCCTGGCCGACCTCAATCAGCGCCTTGATCGCGGTGATGGCTACAGCATCGACAGGTTCGACATCCCCGAGGAGGGTGACGAACCGGCTGCAGAAATGTACCTACTGTACCACCCTGATCCCCCGACAAGTGTCCGGGAAATCGACGACGAGGGTAATCGGTCAAGTATCTATTTCCGCCCGCCCGGAGAAGCAATGATCGTCTACACGCCGTCGACCGGGCGGGTCCATGTTCGCGCAGGCAACAGAAGGCTACGGCACACCATCGCCGAACGTTTCATCGAGACGGCTCTTGATCAGACCTATTCCAATCAGCCGGTCGACTTCCAAGCTTACGATATTTCGCAGTTCCTGAAAGGATTCGATCTTGAACTGCCGGAACTCGATGACGCGGCGATCCTCCGAGCACAAGTGATCCGCGCAGATATAAGCGTCGGCAATCTTGCCAATCGCCTCTCGCTTTCCACCACGATCGATCAGGACATCTCCGAAATCATCGGCAGCCAACCTGGACTCCCAATGATTTTCGAGCGGGCGGTGGCAATCCGCTTGGTCGAAATCGCGGTGCGGTATCGCAGCGCTGGGCGGGACGATGCGCGAACTCTCAACTTCACGCTCACCGACCGCAACACGAGCAGCCTTCTCAGCGTCGATGACCCCTTCGAACGAGTTCTCGGGCATAGCCTGCTGCGATATTGGAAGATCTTGCGCGAGGGTCGATCGCCAAGCGACTCAGATAGCATGGCAGTCATCCCCGCCTTGTTGGCCATCTGGGACGTTGGAGCAGAGAAGATAACCGGCGCTTGGCTTCTGGATCGCGGTGTCGATCCAGGCCTCTTGACGGAGTTAGGCTTTCTCGTGCCCGCTGGCTGGGAAGGCGATGACCTGATTGACGATGAGGATGAGGTAGGTCCAGTCGCTGCCGAGGTGGTTGTTCGGGTCGATGAGAAAGCCACCGAGGCAGGCGACCGGAAGGTGGCCGACCTCAAGGTCGCCGCGGGACAGGTAACTCCTGGCGGTAACCCGGATCGCTACAGGATCTATAGGGTGCGTGGTGGCTGGGTCGCGGAACACCTGAAGTCACGTCTCGAACAAGTTCTAGACGCGCCCGCCATCGAAACGCTAACCGACCAACTTCTCTACCTTGGGACGCTAGTGGTCGATGGTGGAGATGTTCCGATTTACCTTGCGCGTGGCCTCAACCGGGAGAAAGTGCGGTCCAGCGTCGATACAGAGCTTAGGGCACGCCACAACCTTGGCATCGGACTGGTTCTGCAGGCCGGCAACGCTCCTGGGCCATGCCTGGCGGCCAACGTTCTGACGCAGTTGGCCGACCATATCGACAATGCCCAGTCTGAAATCAAATTGATGGCAGACAAGCTCCGGTCGGTGTTCAGAAGGCACCGGATCTTGGCCCGCGGTGGCCAGGCGGTCGAACTCACCCGCTTAGGGGAAGAGATCGCGACCCTGTTCGTGCCGGGGAAGGGCAGCATCGACATCAAAGGCGGGCATCGAATCCAGGTTCTCCAGAAATTGGTAGATGCTCACAATGCAGGTCCAATGCCGATGGCGACAAAGGATCTCGTCCAAGGGATCGCCGAGGACCAGTCGATGGCGAACATCTTCAACCAGCCGCTCTGGG
>CAIYCT010000146.1 GCA_903924765.1 uncultured Rhodospirillaceae bacterium
AAGCCCGAGGGCTACCGCAAAGTCCAGCGCCTGATGTTTCTTGCCGAGCGTTTTAAGCTGCCGGTGATCACGCTGGTGGACACCGCCGGCGCTTATCCCGGCGTAGGGGCGGAACAGCGGGGGCAGGCCGAAGCCATCGCCAAAGCGATTGAAGTTTGCCTTAAGATCAAAGTTCCTCTGGTCTCGGTGGTGATCGGCGAAGGCGGGTCCGGCGGCGCCATCGCCATCGCCACCGGGGATCGGGTTCTGATGCTGGAGCACTCCATCTACTCCGTCATTTCCCCCGAGGGATGCGCATCAATTTTGTGGCGCAATGGCGGCCTGGCCAGCGAAGCGGCCATTGCCCTGCGCCTCACGGCTCAGGATCTGCGGGAACTGGCGGTAATTGACGGCGTGATCCCCGAACCCATCGGGGGTGCCCATCGGGATCCCCAGGCTGCCATTCGCGCCGTGGGCGACGCCGTTGAATCGGCCCTGGCCGAGCTGCGCAACGAAAGCGGTGCGGTGCTCCGTATGCGTCGAAGAGAAAAGTTTCTGGCCATGGGGCAACAAGGGTTGTCATGATCCCACCGTTTGCCACGACGCCACCCATCTGAAGAGAACGATGATCACAACCCTACGCTTACGTCTGTGGTTGGCGCTCGCCGGATTAAGCGGTGCCTGTGCGGTGGCAGCCGAAGCCTTCGCCCGGCACCGGTTGGACTCTCAGACCGATGCGCACACCATCGAACTCATCGGTATCGCCTCAAAATATCAGACCATTCACGCCCTGGCCTTACTTTTTGTGCTGATCTTCGCCGAACATCTGGTCGGTGCCCGCTTTGCTCGCGGCGCAACGCTCACCGCCGGGTGGGCCTTCGCCGCTGGGTTGGTCCTTTTTTGCGGTGGTCTGGATGCGCTCGCGGCCGGCGCGCCTCCCTCTCTGATCCTGATGGTGCCCGCCGGTGGCGGCGCCTTCATCTTCGGCTGGCTGGCGCTCACCCTAGCTGCCCTCATCGGCAACCGGTAATGTTCGCAAGTCACGATGACCAAGGGTATCTGGCCTAGGATGGGGCGCATTGCCAGAGGTAAGTTGCAATGCGCCGGACATGCGAGCACAATCAGCGTACAGATTGCCGAGCGCCTCAAGTATAATTGTAGCGTCCTGTCCGTCCAGAGAATAAAAGATGCTTTGAGCGTTGCGCCGCGTCCTGACCAGATGTTGGCGTCGCAAGCGTGCCAGATGTTGGGACAAAGCTGACTGGCTGAGGCCAATCAAGCCCTCCAACTCACGAACGGTCTTTTCGCCTTGGGTCAAATGGTGCAGGATCAGTAAACGCCGTTCATTGGCCATGGCTTTGAGCAGGGTGCTCGCCTTCCGGACATTGACTTGCGGTGTCACGGTTCTCATACTTCCTTTTTTGGTTCCCGGTCGGCCTGACGGAACGGTCGCCGCGACTCGCGGCTGTGGCCCCGCCTCTGCATAGAATTTAATCATTCTGCTGCTATTGTCCATATCTTGTCTAGTTTATCGGCATTTTCCGATGCAGAATTCGTTCAGCCACCCTGGGAACGCCCATGGCCGACCACCACTTGGATGCCAAAGGCCTTGTCTGCCCGCTGCCTGTGCTGCGCGCCGGTAAGGCGATGAAATCGTTGCCCGTCGGGGGAATTCTGCACGTCGAAACCACCGATCCCGCTTCCCCCAAGGATTTCGTGGCATTTTGCGCCGCAACAGGC
>CAIYCT010000147.1 GCA_903924765.1 uncultured Rhodospirillaceae bacterium
CAGCTTGATGATCTTGGCGTTACCCTCCATCTTCTTCACCTCGGCGAACGCCCAGGAGCAGGCAAAGCTGACATAGAAACGAACACCCTCGAGAATGTTAACTGACATAACCATCGCCAAGCTGTCAACCGTGCAATTCGCAGTTTTGAGCTCCACCCAAATCTCCGGTCTGACCACCAGCGAAATCAAGGCGTTGTCTAGCGCTCAGATCGACAGTCTGTCCACCGCTGCATTGGCGGGATTTCGTGCGGCGACGCAATTGGCGTCTCTCGGCTCCACGCAGGTTGCGGGGCTTTCCCATGCCCAGGCACAGGCCTTTACCCATGTCCAACTGACGCAGATGACCCAGGCCGCTGCCGCGTTTGGCTCCGTCGGCGCGTTTATATCCAGCAAGTAAGACGGATGTTACGGGATTAGTTGCCAAGCCGCGCGGCTTTGCCTACTCTCCGGCATCGTCTTACTTAACGGATCATCCCATGCGCCTTAGCCAATATTTTCTGCCCACCTTGAAGGAAAACCCGACCGAGGCGCAAATCGTCTCGCACCGTTTGATGCTGCGAGCGGGCATGATCCGCCAATCGGCGGCGGGAATTTACACATGGTTGCCCATGGGGTTGAGGGTCTTGCGCAATATCGAGCGGATCGTGCGCGAGGAAATGGACCGGGCAGGGGCGCAAGAAGTGTTGATGCCGACCATTCAATCGGCGGATTTATGGCGCGAAAGCGGGCGTTACGACGCCTATGGCAAGGAAATGCTGCGCATCGTCGATCGCCACGACCGCGAGATGCTGTACGGCCCCACCAACGAGGAACTGATCACGCAGATTTTCCGCGACAATGTGCGCACCTACCGCGAATTGCCGCGCACGCTGTATCAAATCCAGCTGAAGTTTCGCGACGAGGTTCGGCCTCGGTTTGGCGTCATGCGCGGACGCGAATTCCTGATGAAGGATGCCTATTCCTTTGATGTGGATTACGAAAGCGCCAAAAAATCGTACGAGACCATGTTCAACGTCTATTTTAAGACCTTCAAGCGGTTGGGCGTGACGGCCATTCCCATGCGGGCGGATTCGGGCGCCATCGGTGGCGACCTATCGCACGAGTTTCACATCCTGGCCGAGACCGGCGAATCGGGCGTGTTCTATGACGTGGCTTACGACGATCTGATGGCTCGGGATCAGGTGGATTTGGAAACCGTGTCCAAACTTTATGCCGCCACCGACGAGAAGCACGATCCCAATCATCCCGACGCGCCGCCGCCTGACCGCATCCGTACCGCCCGCGGCATTGAAGTGGGGCAGGTGTTCTATCTGGGCACCAAGTATTCCAAGGCGATGAATCTGGTGCTACCAGGTCCCGATGGGGCCGAGATTGTCCCCGAGATGGGCTGCTACGGCATAGGCGTGTCCCGTCTGGTGGGAGCAATCATCGAGGCTCGCCATGACGACAAGGGCATCCAATGGCCGGAAAGCATCGCGCCGTTCCAGGTCGGTCTGATCAATCTGAAGGCGGGCGACGCCGCTGTCGATGCGGCCTGCGAGGATTTGTACGCCAAGCTGCCTTCGTGCCTGTACGACGACCGCGACGAGCGGGCCGGGGTTAAGTTCGCCGACATGGATTTGATCGGCTTGCCCTGGCAGGTGGTGATCGGCCCAAAAGGCGTGGCGGCGGGGATCGTCGAGCTGAAATCCCGCGCCACCGGCGAAAAACAAGAGCTTTCGGTGGAATCCGCTCTTGCTCGGTTGAACTCGTGATGTTCGGCCCCTTCGAACGCATGGTGGCGTTCCGTTATTTGCGGGCGCGGCGCAAAGAAGGGTTCATTTCGGTCATCGCCGGGTTCTCGCTGTTGGGCATCGGCCTGGGCGTGGCGACCTTGATCGTGGTGATGGCGGTGATGAACGGCTTTCGCCAGGAATTGCTGACCCGCATCCTTGGCATCAACGGCCATCTGGGCGTCTATGCCAGCGGTCCCAGCTTGGCCGATTACGATACCTTGGCCGGGCGCATTCGCGGCATGCCGGGCGTGGTCCTGGCCGCTCCAACGGTCGAGGGCCAAGTGATGGCCTCGGTGCGCGGTCAGGCCTCGGGGGCCATGGTGCGCGGGGTCCATCCCGATGATTTGCTGTCGCGTGCCTCCATGACCAAGGGCATCAAGGGCGATGTGGAG
This sequence comes from uncultured Rhodospirillaceae bacterium, assembly GCA_903924765.1. Taxonomy (GTDB): domain Bacteria; phylum Pseudomonadota; class Alphaproteobacteria; order Rhodospirillales; family Magnetospirillaceae; genus CAIYCT01. The sequence continues at coordinate 2,168 of CAIYCT010000147.1, forward strand.
GCGTTTCGCTCCGGCGCAGGCGTCATAATCGGCAAGCGCTTGGCCGAGAAAATGGGGGTGACCGTTGGCGACCAGATCACCTTGATCTCGCCCAAGGGTTTGGCCACAGCTTTCGGCACAGTGCCCATGGCGCGGTCCTTTTCTATCGACGGCACCTTTGACGTGGGCATGTACGAATACGATTCGTCGTTTATTTTCATGCCCTTGGAAGCGGCACAGACCTATTTCCAAATGAAGGGTCAGGTCACCATGATCGAGGTCTTCCTGACCAATCCCGATCTGGTGCCCCAAATCGGCGGCGCCATCATGCAGTCCGATCCGTCCGTCCGCGTTTATGATTGGCAACGCACCAACGCCAGCTTCTTCAATGCGGTGCAGGTGGAGCGCAATGTGATGTTCCTGATCCTGACCTTGATCATCCTGGTGGCGGCGTTCAACATCATTTCCAGCCTGATCATGCTGGTCAAGGATAAGGGCCACGACATCGCCATCCTGCGCACCATGGGGGCAACGCGGGGCATGATCTTGCGCATCTTCCTGCTGACCGGGGCCAGCATCGGCGTGGCGGGGACCACCTTCGGGTTGGTGCTGGGGGTGTGGTTCGCCACCCATATCGAGGCCATTCGTCAATTCATTCAAGGCATCGTCGGCAAGGATCTTTTCGCCGCCGAGATCTATTTCCTGACCCAATTGCCCGCTCGGGTCGAAACCGACGAGGTTGTTACAGTGGTTCTGATTGCCTTGGGTTTGTCCTTCGCCGCCACCCTTTATCCGGCCTGGCGAGCGGCCAAGCTGGACCCGGTCGAGGCTCTTAGATATGAGTAATAGTGGACTGATCTTAAAGGATATTCACCGCTCTTTCGCGCAAGGCAAGGACGGCATTTTAACCGTGCTGCAAGGCGCGTCGCTGACCGTCGAGCCGGGTCAGATCGTCGCTTTGGTCGGTCCCAGCGGGGCGGGCAAATCCACCTTGCTGCACATCGCCGGCCTGCTGGAATCTCCCGATCAGGGCGAGGTCTGGGTGGCGGGACAATCTTGCGTGGGCTTGGGCGACGATTTGCGTACGCAGCTGCGCCGCACCTCGTTGGGCTTCGTGTATCAATACCACCATCTGTTGCCGGAATTCTCGGCGTTGGAAAACGTGGTGGTGCCGCAGATGATCGCCGGGCAGGACCGATCCAAGGCGCAGGAACGGGCCAAGACGCTGCTGGGGCGCATGGGCTTGGCGGGCAGGGTGGAACATCGCCCCGGCCAATTGTCGGGCGGCGAACAACAGCGGGTGGCCATCGCACGGGCTTTGGCCAACGCGCCCAAGGTGCTGCTGGCCGACGAACCCACCGGCAATCTGGACCCCCATACCGCCGACGGGGTGTTTCAGGAATTGCTGAGCTTGGTGCGGTCGGCGGGCGTGGCGGCGCTGATCGCCACCCACAACCCCGATTTGGCCGCTCGCATGGACCGAGTGGCGCGCTTGCAGGACGGGCGGTTGGAAATCGTTTAAAACGGTATAAGCTATTCGAAGGCTTTTTTTGGGGGGTGTCATGATCGTCAGTGATTACCGCAAACCAGACCATCCCATCGAATCGCTGTTTTACGAGCGGTGGTCGTGCCGATCCTACACCTCCGAAGAAATCTCCGACCCGCAGCTGTTCAGCCTGTTCGAAGCGGCCCGATGGGCGCCGTCCTCCTCCAATTCGCAGCCATGGCGGTTTTTATATTCCAAACGGGGCGATGCCAACTGGCAGACCTATGTGAGCTTGCTGGTGGAAGGCAATCGGGTTTGGGCCAGCAAGGCGGCGGCGCTGATCTTTGTGCTGTCCATCGAAACCATGGACTGGCAGGGCAAGGTCAGCCCGGCTTTCAACCATTCTTTCGACGCTGGAGCCGCATGGGCTCAACTGGCGCTGCAAGCCCATTTGAACGGGTGGAGCACCCACGCCATGGGCGGCATCGACCGCGACGGCGTGGTCAAAACATTGGCAGTTCCGCCTGGGTTTACTGTCGAAGCTGGTATCGCGGTTGGCCGTCCCGGTCCGGTTGAGGCCTTGCCCGAACCGTTGCAAGTCCGGGAAATTCCCAATTCGCGCCGTCCGATAACTCAATCCATCGCCTCCGGCAAGTTTGCTTGGTAAGGCCATGAACCGTTTGACGATTCTGCTCGTGGTTTTGTGTCTGGGGGCATTCCCGGCTTGGGCCTCTCATGTTCCGGGCGCCGACAATGGACGCCATTTGCCCGGACAGTATCCCACCGACATCGACGCCAGCCACGCCATGGAAATCACCGGGTCGGTTGCGATCAAAGCGACGCCCGAGATTGTGGCGGCGTTTCTGCTGCATTTGGACCGGCATTTCCTGGAGATCAATCCCGACAATCTATCGATCAAGGTGGTCGGCGACGGCGATCTGGCTTTGGGAAGCGAGTTCATCACACAACAAAAAGCCGATGGCCGCCTGGTTCGGTCACGGTTTAAGGTGGTCGAAGCCGATGGCGTCAGCCGCATGACCTTGGTTTCCGATCCGTCCGTCTCCATGATCGAGTCCGACGAGCATCTGACGACCAGCATCACCGTTTATAACATCGAGCCGCAAAAGGACGGGACGGTGCTGCTGTCGCAACGCCTGACTTTGTGTTTTGGTTCCTTTTTCGAACGGCTGGGGGCGCAAGCCATCGGCGTGAAAAAAACCTGGCAGGCGCATACGGATTCGTCCTTGCTCAAGATTGCGCGTATGATCGAAGAAGGGGCGCGCTGACCTCGATTCTTCAGAGGAATGGACTGATTCATGGATTTTGCCGACAAAATATTGACCGATTTGATGGCGAAGATTCACGCCCTGGAAGACGAGATCGATAAGCTAATTGCCGAACGCAGGGAGCAATTCCATTACACGGTAGAACGCAACCGCGTCCGCTTCGACCGCGAAATCTTAAATAAACACCGAGAATTCCGCCTCGGTCTGTGGCGGCAAATCGTCCAGTCGCCGCTGCCGATCATCCTGGTGTCGCCGTTCATCTATTCCCTGATTATTCCTTTGGCGTTGTTGGATCTGTTCGTGTCGGTCTATCAATTCGTGTGCTTTCCGGTCTACGGCCTCGACAAGGCGAAGCGGGCCGATTACGTGGTCATCGACCGCCACAAATTGGCCTATCTCAACCCATTGGAAAAGCTGAACTGCGTCTATTGCGGCTATGGCGCCGGCGTGATCGCTTATGCCCGCGAGATTGCGTCCCGCACCGAATTCTATTGGTGCCCGATCAAACATTCCCGCCCGGTGGCCGCGCCCCATTCGCGCTACGCCAACTTCATCGATTACGGTGACGCCCAGAGCTATCGCCAGCACCAAGACGACATCCGCAAACGCGCCTGCGAGGCGTGCGAGGGGAAATCGGTTGATTGAAAAATCCACCTCTTTAGCCGTTTTTGAAAAATTGCTATGATGATTTTGGCTTATGAGAGAGGTTTATGATGGATGTCAAACAAGCCGTGAAAGCAGCCAAAGACTTTGTGGTCGAACTCATGTCGGAAGAGGGGATTATGAATCTTGGGCTAGAAGAAGTTGTGCATGACGATGCAGAAGGAGTGTGGGGCATTACCGTGGGTTTTTCTCGTCCATGGAACCGAAGTGCATTAGAGAATGCGTTATCCATACGAACGCCTTCTGGAAGAGATTACCGTGTCGTCAAAATCAGCGAAAAGGATGGCAAAGTTCTTTCCTTCAAACAAAGAGATGTACAGGAGTGAACGCTGACGTTATTGCCTTGGATGCAAACCTTGCGGTATTGATGATTGTTGGCATTGCCAATCCAAAGTATATTGAAAAACATAAGAACCTACATCCTGAGTATGACGTCAAAGATTTTGACCTTCTTACGGACATTTTAAATCAATCCTCGCAGGTCATTTTTACCCCGCATGTTTTAACCGAAACCTCAAATCGGCTTCGCCAAATCAAAAATCCGATGAAGGATGAAATTTCCCATGTTTTTAAGGAAATCATCCATTCTAATGATGAGAAGATCGTGATCAGCAAAGCTGCGGCATCCAGGCCGGAATACATACGTCTGGGATTGACCGACGCGGTTCTGCTTGAGATCGGTACAACTGGCGCAACGTTGTTGACGGCGGATTTGGATTTATATGTGGCGGCGGTAACTGCCGACCTGAAAGCTGCAAACTTCAACCATATCAGAGAGCAGCGGCGGGACGATTTTCACTAACGCCTCCCTTAATTCCTTGCAAAATGCTTCGCAATCAGCTATACGCCGCGCCTTGCATCGTGCAAATCCACACGGAGGGCTCGCGGTTGGCGGACGAAAAAGGTTCGCTGTATCGCTCCGGTGTCGGGATATCCCGATCACAGCGCCCTGCGGAGGTCTAACCGGAAAACATAAGGACTTATCATGACTCTGCCCACATTCTCCATGCGCCAATTGGTCGAGGCCGGCGCTCATTTCGGCCACAACACCCGTCGCTGGAATCCCAAGATGTCGCCGTTCCTGTTCGGCGTGCGCAACGGCATCCATATCATTGACTTGCAACAATCGGTTCCCATGCTGCACCGTGCCATGTCGGCCGTGCGCGAAGTGGTGTCGGGCGGCGGTCGCGTGCTGTTCGTCGGCACCAAGCGCGCCGCTTCGGACATCGTGGCCGATGCCGCCCGCAAGTGCGGTCAATACTATGTCAACCATCGCTGGTTGGGCGGCATGCTGACCAACTGGAAGACCATTTCTCAATCCATCCGTCGCTTGAAGGAATTGGACGAGCAATTGGCGTCGGGCGCTTTGGCCGGTCTGACCAAGAAGGAACAGTTGAACTTGCAGCGCGAGCGCGACAAGTTGGACCGCGCTTTGGGCGGCATCAAGGATATGGGCGGTCTGCCCGATATTCTGTTCATCATCGACACCAACAAGGAAGCGCTGGCCATTCAGGAAGCCAACACCTTGAACATCCCGGTGGTGGCCATCTTGGATTCCAACTCGGACCCCAAGGGCGTGACCTATCCGGTTCCCGGCAATGACGACGCCATCCGCGCCATTCAGACCTATTGCGACTTGATCGGCGGTTCGGTTCTGGACGGCATTCAAGCCGAAATCACCCGCTCGGGCGGCGATATCGGCGCGGCGGTGGAAGCTCCGGTGGAAAGCATTCCCGAGGTTGTGGCCGAATCGGTTGTTTCCGACGAAGTCGTGGCCGATGCCGAGATCGCCGAGTCGCAAACGACCGTCGAAGTTTAATTGTCATAATTCCGCCCCTGGAGTTCATCCGGGGGCGGGTTCATTTTCATACCACGCAACTGAAATAGAAGGGGTGCCGCTATGGCCGAAATTACCGCTGCCCTGGTGAAGGAACTGCGCGAAAAATCTGGCGCAGGCATGATGGATTGTAAGAAGGCGTTGAATGAAACCGCCGGTGACGTGGAAGCCGCCATCGATTGGCTGCGCAAGAAGGGTCTGGCCGCCGCCGCCAAGAAGGCCGGTCGCGTCGCAGCCGAAGGTCTGGTGGGCATTGCCGCCAAGGGACCGACCGGCGTGGTGGTTGAAGTCAACGCTGAAACCGATTTCGTCGCCCGCAACGATCAATTCCAAGGCTTGGTCTCG
>CAIYCT010000148.1 GCA_903924765.1 uncultured Rhodospirillaceae bacterium
CGGTCCAAGTCGAGTTCGCTGGCAATTGGGTCTTCAGGTAGATCAGCGCTTCCGCAGTGGCCGCCATCCCGCCTGGAATGCCCAGTACTAAATCAAAATGCTGTGACCCTTTCAGAATGCCCTTCTTCAGCCAGCGGTTCGTCGTCGTGAGCATACCGCTGTCAAAAATCTCAAGCTCGGGCTTGACTCCGTATTCCTGCATCGTGCGTGCGAAATCTTCCATGTCAGAAGGATGATTCATGAAGACATCGTCGCCGAAGTTGACCGTGCCCATCGAGAGCGTGGCCATCTCAGGAGCCAGTGTGAGCGGGGCCAAGCGCTCAGTCGGCGCCATGCCAACGGCTCCGCCCGTTGACACCTGGATAATCACGTCGCAGCGCTTGCGCACGGCGGTGATGATCTCGCGGTAGGTTTCCCGATCTTGTGTGGGACTGCCGTCGGCGTTGCGTGCGTGCAGGTGAACAATCGAGGCGCCGGCCTTGACGCATTCCTCGGTCGCGATCGCAATCTCATCCGGGCTGATTGGCAATGCCGGGTGCTGTTCGCGGGTAACTTCGGCGCCAGTTACGGCAGCGGTAATGATGAGTTTTTGCATGATCAATAGTCGCTCGATCCGCGCTTGAGACGCTGGCAGTGGGTTGGCACGACGCATGTCCCCGACGCCTTGCAGACTACGATGGGTACATCTAAGACGTTAGCCGCAGAGGGCTGACCCACCACGCCGGCGGACATGATGACCTTGCGCGCCTCAAACATCATGGTGCGCGAAGTCTTGCCGACTCTCACGATGCGACCGCTGGCCTCTATGTAATCACCGGCGTGGACCGGCGCCAGGAATTCGACCTTGTCGTAGGCGACGAACAGGCCCTCATCGCCATCGCTGCGGATCAGCAGTTCGGTGGCCACGTCGCCGAAGAGGTGCAGCATGCGCGCGCCATCGACCAGGTTGCCGGCGTAGTGGGCGTCGTGCGCGCTCATGCGCAGACGGATCAGGCTGGTGTGGTTTTCCATTCAGGGGGCCTTTCGTTTAATCCATTCGTGGATGGCAAAGGAGGCCACGTCCTCGGCGTAGGTCTTGCTGCCAAAGCCGGCGTCGTAGCCCAGTTCTTTGGCCAGTTCGTGGCTGATGCGCGGGCCGCCGACGACCAGGATGACCCTGTCGCGCAGGCCCTCCGCTTCCAGCAGGTCGCCGAGCTTGGTAAGGTTGTCGAGGTGGATGTTCTTTTGCGTCACCACCTGCGACACCAGGATCACGTCGGCTTTTTCTTCGATGGCGCGCGCCACCAGATCTTCGGAGTCGACCTGGGCGCCCAGGTTGATGGCCCGGATCTGATGGTAGCTCTCCAGCCCCTTGTGACCGTTGAAGCCCTTCATGTTCATGATGGCATCGATTCCCACTGTGTGGGCGTCGGTCTCTATGCAGGCGCCAATCACCACCATGCGCCGGCCCATGGCACGCTCAATCAGCGCATCAACGCCAGCCTTGTCCAGCACTTCGTAGTCGGGCGTGATGACCTGCAGGCTGGAGAGATCAACCCGGTGCTGACACTGCCCGTAGACGATGTAGAAGCTAAAGCCCTGGCCCATGTCCTCCGCATGCACCACTGCGGGCTCCTGCAGCCCCATCAGCGCCGCGAGCCGCTTCGCGCCTTCCTTGCTCGTCTCGTCGAGCGCCACCGGCAGCGTGAACGAGACCTGCATCCGCCCGTCGTCGAACGTGTCGCCATAGGGTTTGACCCATGGAGTTGGGCTATTGGGAGGGGACTTGGGGTCAGAGCCACAACTCGCCGTGTCTTCGACACGTCCAGCGGGTGCAGCGCTTTGTGCGGCAGCGCCGACCTGGAGCTTTGCCAAATTGGTATCAGACACCAATAACCCTGAGCCCTGCAGCATCAGCGACGGAAACGGGTTGTAGTAATCGGCAGCTTTCTTAACTACGCCATCAAGCCCCTTGCCGCTGTTCGGCGTGCGTGCGATCTCGGCGAACATGGCTTGACCGATTGCCGCGGGCAGACCGATACCCTCGATCATGGACAGCATCTCCTCGGCTTGCGACAACACGGCCTGCGCGCGTTGCTCGATCTGGCCGCCGCGTTTGAATTCGATTTCTGAATGCAAGTCCTTCATCGTGCCGAAGACGTAGCGGGCGTTCTGAATTGCGAGGAAGCGGTCCTGGATGAAGGGCGTGTGGATGGCTTCGGTCATCATGCCCAGCAGGTGTATGTTTTGCTGAGTGACGCTGCTCACCACATTGAACAGCGTGTTCTGCACCTGACCCTTGAAGATGTTGCCCGTCATGTGTTTGGTCGGCGGCATGTACTTTAGCGTGGCATCGGGGAACACTTGACGCGCCAGTTGCGCGTGGGCCAATTCCCATAGCAAACCGTTCTCCATCTCGGGGTGGATCTCGAAGGCGTGGCCGAGGCCCATCTGCTTTGGTTCCAGACCCGAGAGAACGGCGAACTGCTCGTTGATCAGTTGTGAGGCCAGCACCGTGTGAGCCGCCTCATAGGCATCGGCTGTGGTCAGGTAATTGTCTTCTCCCGTGTTGATGATGACGCCGGCAAAGGCATTGACCATGCGCGAGAAGAACTGGTCGATGAATGTGCGCTGCATGTTGATGTCGCGAAAGATGATGCCGTACATCGAGTCGTTGAGCATC
>CAIYCT010000149.1 GCA_903924765.1 uncultured Rhodospirillaceae bacterium
GGCCACATGGCTGCGGGCGGCGGCCTTCCACGACATGTCGTCATGCTTGATAGGCGGCGGCGGCGGCGGCGGTTCGCGGCGCTTTTGGAACAAATAAATGTTATAGGCGACGATGGGACCGAAGATCACGATGGCGATGCGAATCGAGACTTGAAGCATTGCAGTGTTGGCGACTTGGATAGCGATGCTGTTCTTGCAATCGTAGCGTTGTTGGTAGGACCCGGTGCATTCCACTTCCATGCGGTCCAATATTTCGGGTGATTCTCTGTTCAACAAGGCTTCGTGGGGGATTTGCACACCGGCAAACCAAACTGTCACCGCCAGCCAAGCCACCGATGCTAAAATCAGCTGCAGTCTAATCCGGGCGAGACGCTTGGACATAATTGACCTCGTAGGAGAACGTTCTTTTTATGGTCTCTATATTACCACAGAATTGTCTATGGCAATAGGATAGAGGCTCCGGTGGTTTCTCGGCTCTCCAAGTCTGCATGGGCATGAGCTGCGTCTTTTAAAGCATAGGTATGGCCGATTTCGATATTGACCGCGCCTTGTTCCACCACATCGAACAGATCCTGGGCCATGGCCACCAAATCGGCGCGTTTGGCGCTGTAGGTGAACAAGGACGGACGGGTCAGGAACAACGAGCCCTTGGCTGCCAAGAGACCAGGGTCGAAGGGCGGAACTTTGCCCGAACTTTGGCCGAACAATGCCAGGGTTCCTAGGGGTTTTAAACAATCGAGCGATCCGTTGAACGTGGTTAAGCCGACGGAATCATAAACCACGTTGCAGCCCTGTCCGTCTGTGAGTTCTTTCACACGGGCAACGAAATCCTCGGTTTTGTACAGAATTGCATGATCGCAGCCATGGGCCTTGGCGATTTCGGCCTTGGCCTCGGACCCAACCGTGCCGATCACTTTTGCTCCCAGATGCTTGGCCCATTGGCAGACGATCAATCCCACGCCTCCAGCGGCGGCGTGGATCAAGATGGTATCGCCTTTTTGCACCCGATAGGTCCGGCGCAGCAAATATTGTGCGGTTAGACCCTTGAGCATCATGGCGGCAGCTGCGGCATCGGGGGTGCTGGACGGCAAAAGAAGCATCAACGCCGCAGGGGCAAGCCGTCGCTCACAATAGGCGCCGAGTGCGGTGGCATAGGCCACCCTGTCGCCCGCCTTAAGGTCTGTCACGTCCGGACCCACTGCCTCGATCACACCGGCGGCTTCGGAGCCCAGGATGGCGGGCAGGGGTAGCGGATACAGACCGCTGCGTTGGTAGACATCGATGAAATTGAGTCCGATGGCGGTGTGCTTGATCAGAACTTGGCCAGGACCGGGTTCGCCCACCGCAACGTCCTCGTAGGTCAAAGCGTCGGGTCCGCCGAAGGCATGTATGCGAATGGCTTTTGTCATCAAAGCGCTCCTTCCAAAGTCAGCAAAAATCGTTTGGTGTCGACGCCGTCCCAACCGGAATAGCCGCCCAGTCCGCCATTGGAAGCGATAACGCGATGGCAGGGTATCAGAATAGGCAGGGGATTGCGGCCCAAGGCTGTTCCCACCGCCCGCGCGCCAGTGGTCAAGGTCTTGGCGAACGCGCCATAGGACAGGGTCTGTCCATAGGGAATGGCCAGCAGCGCGTCCCATACTTTGCGTTGGTAGTCAGTTCCGTGCGGCGCCAGTGGCAGATCGAAGCGGGTCAGGGTTCCATTGAAATAGGCGTGCATTTGGTCACGGGCCCGTTCCAACATTGGCGTGGGTTCTTCGCTGGCGGGCCAGCCCCACTCCACGGCGACGATTTCGCCGTCCGCTTCAAACAGACTGAGGGGGCCGACGGGAGAATTGTAAGAGATTTGAGCCATGATGGAGGGAGTGTGATGCGCCAATGGATTTAGGTCAATAACCGCCTGAGATCATCGGTGGCGGAAACCGGTTCGGAACAGGTTCCATGGCGGCAAACATGGGCGACCGAAGGGACGGTGGGTTGGTCATTTTGAATCAAGACCCGGCTGGTCATAGGAGTCTCGGCCACCACCCGCACCAAGTCCGATCCGTTGACAATGGTTATTTGGACCGGGTCTAACAGCAGTTCCAAGCCGATCAGACTGGACGTCATATGGGGGAAATTGGTCGGCAGCATGGGACCCAGAAACTCCAGCAATTCGGAAGCGGCCTCATGCCAGTTGCTCTGGCCGGTGATGACCCACAGCTTGGCGAAGACTTGCAACAGTACTCCGTTGGCGGCGGGAGTCGCATTGTCGTGGACCGGTTTCAGCCAGGCGATAATGTCGGGGGCGGTCAGGTGATTTTGAAAATAACCGCCTTTGTCGACGTCGTGATGGGAATGAATGGCGGCTTCGGCCCATAAAGCGGCGTCTGCCGCATAGGTTTTGTCGCCGGTGACTTCAAACAAGAACAACCCCGCCCGCGCCATTTGGGCCAGATCGTCCAAGACTCCCACTGCGGAAACCCGACCCGATCGCATGGAATGGGCCAAGCGATTGCCAGCCAGGGGCATGAAGGTCTTGATGGCGCCATAAGCTTTTTGCGCCGCCTTGATCCAGTCTTGGCGGTCGAATGCAAAACCGGCTTGGGCGAGGGCGGCAATCATCATGCCGTTCCAATCGGCCAGGATTTTGTCGTCGCGGGCGGGGCGTGGGCGTTTCTCGCGGGCTTGAAACAACACTCGCTGGGCATCAGTTAGAATTTGTTCCTGATCGGAGGGCAGGGAACCTTTCAAGCGGCGCAAGATGGTGCGGCCTTCCCAATTGCCCTTGGACTCCACGTCATAGCAGGAGGAAAATAAGGCGGCGGCTTCCTTGTCCAGCAGGCTGTCGATCTCGGCTTTGGTCCAGGTATAGAAATGGCCTTCGCCACCAGCGTCGTCCGCATCCAAGGTGGCGGCGAAGGCACCGTGCTCGGCCACCATTTCACGCAAGCACCACTCGATGATGTGTTCGATCTTTTGTGCATGAAACGGTTTGCGGTCCGTCTGCCATACCAAGATCAGCAGGTCTAAAATCTGGGCGTTGTCATACAGCATTTTTTCGAAATGAGGCACCAACCAAAACTCGTCGGTGGAATAGCGCATCAGCCCGCCACCCAGATGATCGTAGATGCCGCCATTCAGCATGTGCTCCAGCGTCACCAACACCGCGTCCTTTAAATCCAGATCGCCCGCTTTCAGGCCCTCGCGCCACAGCCGGTCGAACAGGCCGCAATGTGGAAATTTGGGCGAGCCTTGCAGACCGCCATAGTGGGGATCGACCGAATTGACCATGCGGGTGGCGTAGGTGTGTAAGGGTTCTAAGGTCGGCGGGGTTTGGCTTTTGCGGCGCGGCTCTTGGCGCAATTTCATCAGCAGTGGCTTGGCCTCGCTCATCAGCTGGTCGCGCCGATTGGTCCAGGCGTCCGAAACCGACTTCAGCACCTGAGCAAAGCCGGGTTTTCCCCAGCGCGGTTGCGGCGGGAAATAGGTGCCGCCATAAAAGGGCTGACAGTTGGGGGTCAAGAACATGGTCAGCGGCCAGCCGCCATGCTGACCCATCAACGCCAAGGCCTTTTGATAAATGGCATCCAGATCGGGACGTTCCTCTCGGTCCACCTTTATGGGCACGAACAATTCGTTGATGAGGAGGGCGATGGCAGGATCTTCGAAACTTTCATGGGCCATCACATGGCACCAATGACAGGCGGCATAGCCCACCGACAGCAAAATTGGCTTGTCTTGATCCTTGGCTTGTTGTAACGCCTGCTTATCCCAGGGTTGCCACTGTACCGGATTGTCCTTGTGCTGATGCAAATAAGGACTGGTTTCGTCTGTAAGGCGATTTGTCATGGGAAGGATCATTGCGAAGTCGAGGCCAAAGGCTTACTTTGGGACGATAGCGGGCTTTCGCAAGACCCACGGGGTCCAACCTAAACCTTTGGAGTGCCAAACGGTTGGTTTAAGTTGGCCCACAAACCTATTTGCATTGTGGAAACGATCCACAAGAAAACCGGGGGTGACCATGAAAATAACCGTGGATGTGGATTGTACGCCTGAAGAGGCCAGAACATTTTTGGGTTTGCCTGATGTTAAGCCCATGCAAGACGCCATGATGGCCGAGATCGAGGGCCGCATGAAAGCGACCTTGACCGCCATGGAACCGGAAGCATTGCTGCGTACCTGGTTGCCCGCGCAGGTCAAGGGCATGGAGCAATTGAACAACATGTTCTGGGCCAATTTCGCCCAAGCCACCCGAGGCAACAAAGAACCAGGATGATCCAATGACCAGACTGACCGACGATCCGCCGCCTTATTTTCAAGTTCATCTATTTGTCTGTGTCAATGAACGTCCCGCCGATCATGCCATTCCCGCCTGTTCCAATCGCGGGTCCGTGGAATTGCGCGACCGATTGAAAGCCAGAAACAGGGAAGTGAATGGTCGCGATATTTGCGTCACCGCCACCAAATGTTTGTCTCGCTGCAATCAGGGTCCGGTGGTGGTAGTTTATCCGGACGGCATTTGGTACGCGCCCAAGACAGTCGCCGATGTGGATGAGATTTTCGACACCCATTTGCTGAAGGGCGAGCGGGTCGAGCGACTGATGATCCGGTGAGCGGGTCAACCCTGTTCGCCCTGGGCAGCGGTCCAGGTAAAGCCGGAATCGCCGTCTGGCGTCTGACCGGTCCCAAGTCCGCTGATATTCTTGCCGCTTTGATCGGCAAACTTCCCCCCCCCGCCATGCCCATTATTGCGTCTTCAAAGCCCTCAACGGCGCGGTGATCGACCGTGGGCTGGCGTTGTGGTTTCCCGCGCCTGCCAGTTTCACCGGCGAAGACATGACCGAGCTGCACCTTCATGGCGGCCGCTCCATCGGTCGGTTATTGAGCGATACCTTGATCGCTATGGGCGCGTTGCCAGCCGAGGCGGGGGCCTTCACTCGTCGAGCTGTGCTGAATGGCAAGCTTGATCTGACCCAGGCGGAATCCATCATGGATTTGATCGAGGCCTCGACCGAACGGCAACGGGCTCGCGCTTTGGAGCAATCGCAAGGGGGGCTGTCGAAACAGGTGGAGCTATGGCGCGCAGGTTTGATCCGGGCGGCCGGCTATCTGGAAGCGACCATCGATTTTGCCGAGGAAGATATTCCCGACGATTTGTTGACGAAGGTGACTAACCAAGTCGCCGCCATCTGCGATCAGATGAAGACGGCCTTGAGCAAAGCGGATCGAGGCGAGCGTCTGCGCGAAGGTCTTTCGGTGGCGATCATCGGCGCGCCCAACGCGGGCAAGTCCAGTCTGCTCAATCAGATCGCAGGACGCGACGCTGCTATCGTATCCCATTTGGCCGGGACCACCCGCGATGTGATCGAAGTGGATTTGGATTTGAACGGTTGGCCGGTAATCCTGTCTGACACCGCCGGTTTGCGAGAGTCGAGTGATGAGATCGAGCAAGAAGGCATTCGCCGCGCTCTGTCCGTGGCCGAGCGTGCCCATGTCAAACTGGCGGTGTTCGATGGATCAAAACTGCCCAATTTGGATCAAGCCACGGTGGATTTGATCGATGAGCAGGATTTGGTGGTCGTCAACAAGATCGATCTGGCGACCGAAACTCCAGAGACTATCGCCGGTCATCCGGTTCATGGCATATCGGCCAGCAGCGGCGAGGGTATCGCCACTCTGCTGATGGCTCTTGAAAGTTCAGCGGAATCCGCTATGTCTGGTGAGGGACTAGGCTTTGGTCGGGCTCGCCATCGGGCAGCGCTGACACAGGCGGTAGACGCCCTTTTACGATTTGATCTTTCCATCGGCGTTGAATTGGCAGCCGAGGATTTAAGGCTTGCCGCCGCCGCCATCGCTCGCATCACCGGGGCGATTGTGGCCGATGATATTTTGGATGTGGTGTTTCGGGAGTTTTGTATCGGCAAATGACAATGTTTCACGTGAAACATTCCGCGGATCGTTTTGATGTCGTGGTGGTGGGCGGCGGCCATGCTGGCGCTGAAGCCGCTTGCGCGTCCGCACGCATTGGCGCCAAGACCGCGCTGATCACCCAACGTCCCGACTCCATTGGCGAGATGTCGTGCAACCCGGCCATCGGAGGTTTAGGCAAGGGTCATCTGGTGCGTGAAATCGATGCTCTGGACGGGATCATGGCCCGCGCCATTGATCGGGGCGGCATTCAATTCCGCATTCTGAACGCCAGCAAGGGACCGGCGGTGCAGGGTCCACGGGCTCAGGCCGACCGTAAACTTTACCGGCAAGCGGTTCAGACGTTGGTGGCCGAAACCGAGAATTTGACCGTGGTGTCCGGCACGGCGATTGGCATCGAAACAGAACAGGGAAGGGTGAGCGCCATCAGTCTTGCCGATGGGACTCGACTGTCCTGTGGCGCATTGGTGCTGACCACTGGTACCTTTTTGCGCGGAGTTCTGCATTGCGGGGACCGCATCTGGTCGGGTGGGCGTTATGGCGACGAAGCGGTGGAGGGATTGTCCCACGCGCTGATGGGCTTGGGCTTTCCATTGGGTCGGTTGAAGACCGGCACACCAGCGCGTTTGGATGGACGCACCATCGATTGGGCCGGACTTGAGATGCAGCCGGGCGACGATTCTCCGGCGCCGTTTTCCACTCTGACCGACCGTATCACCACACCGCAAATCATGTGCGGCATTACCACCACCACCGCTGAGACTCATCGAGTGATCCGGGCCAATTTGGATCTGGCACCGCTGTACTCGGGGCAGATCGAAGGAGTGGGTCCGCGCTATTGTCCGTCCATCGAGGACAAGGTGGTGCGCTTCGCCGACCGCGACCGCCATCAGATTTTCCTGGAGCCTGAAGGCCTGGACGATCACACCGTTTATCCCAACGGCATCTCGACCTCGTTGCCCGAGGATGTGCAGCGGGCAATGATCGCCACCATTCCCGGCCTGGAAAAAGTTTCGATTATTCGCCCCGGCTATGCCATCGAATACGATTTTGTCGATCCGCGTGAATTGACTCGCTCACTGGAGACCAAGCGGGTGCAGGGTCTGTTTCTGGCTGGCCAAATCATCGGGACCACCGGCTATGAAGAAGCCGGGGCGCTGGGTCTGCTGGCGGGCATCAACGCGGCGCAAAAGGCGAGCGGCGGTCAACCCTATTTGTCCGACCGCACTCAATCCTATCTTGGCGTCATGGTGGACGATCTGGTGACGCGGGGCACGCAAGAGCCTTACCGCATGTTTACCTCGCGGGCCGAGTATCGTTTGGTGCTGCGCGCCGACAATGCCGATCAGCGGCTGACCGATGACGGTATCCGCTTAGGGGTTGTGGGGTCGGCGCGACGGACGGCGTGGGAACAAAAGCGGGCGGCGCTGGAGGCGGGACGTACGTTGCTGACGGAGTCCAAGGCCAGCCCGACCTCGCTCAAAACCCAAGGATTGGAGATCAATCAAGATGGCGTGGTCCGGACGGCTTGGGATTTGTTGGCATATGCGGATTTGGATCTGGACCGCTTGATCGGGGTGTGGCCCGAGCTTGCTGCCCTCGATCCGGCCATTGCTCGTCAATTGGCCATAGAAGGCAAATACCAAGCCTATGCCAAACGCCAAGAAGCAGATATCCGGGCGTGGCAGCGGGAGGAGGGGTTGGTACTTCCCAGCGCGATCGATTATGGCCAAGTGGGTTCGCTCTCCACCGAAGTGCGGATGAAATTGTCGGCAGCTAGGCCCGAGACTTTGGGCGATGCAGCTCGTATCCCGGGTATCACTCCGGCGGCTGTGACGGCGGTGTTGGCTCATGTCAAAAAGAAATGTTTCACGTGAAACATTTTCATTCCGCTTCCGATCTGCGCCTGTATTTCCTGCTGTCCGAGCCTGTCGTCGCCAAACTGGAGGCCTATGCCGAGCTGCTGGTTAAATGGCAACAGAAGATCAATTTGGTCGGTCCAGAAAGCCTGCCCGAACTATGGCATCGTCATGTGGCCGATAGCGCTCAATTGTTGCCGTTGATCCCCAAATCCACCAGGCGCTTGGTGGATTTGGGGGCAGGGGCGGGGTTTCCCGGACTGGTTTTGTCCATCCTGGGCGTGCCCGATGTTCATCTGGTGGAAAGCGATCAGCGCAAGGCGGTGTTCCTGCGCGAGGTGATCCGGGTGACTGAATGCTCTGCTGTTGTCCATGTGGCCCGCATCGAGCAGGTCGAACCGTTGGCGGCTGACGTGGTGACGGCGCGGGCCCTGGCACCCCTGGTAAGGTTGATCCCCCTTGCCCTACCACATCTTGTGGGAAGCGGAATATGTGTGTTTCCCAAGGGAAAAGCTGCCGAAGACGAATTGACCGAAGCGGGGAAAGAATGGATTATGGCGGCGCGGCGGGTTGGGTCCATCACCGATCCGCACGCCTCAATCCTCGTTCTCAGTGAGGTCAAACGTGGCTGAACCCAGGTCTAGCATTCAACCGCGTATCATCGCCGTTGCCAATCAGAAGGGCGGAGTGGGCAAAACCACCACCGCCATCAATCTGGCCACCGCCATGGCCGCGACTCACAAATCAGTACTGCTGATCGATCTGGATCCCCAGGGCAACGCCAGCACCGGTCTGGGCATCGAACGGTCGGCCCGCACGGTTAATTCCTATCATGTGCTGATCGGCGAAGTAGAGGCCCAAGCGGCCATTCTGTCCACCGGCATTCCCGGTCTGTCCTTGGTACCAAGCGGCACCGATCTGTCCGGCGCGGAAGTGGAGCTCGTGGATATGGACAAACGCGAATGGCGGCTGAAGGACGCGTTGGCCAAGATCACCGGCTACGACTACATTCTGATCGATTGCCCGCCATCCCTTACCTTGCTGACTCTAAACGCCCTGGTGGCGTCCCATGCGGTGATGGTGCCGCTGCAATGCGAATTCTTTGCCCTGGAAGGCATCAGCCATTTGATCGCCACCATCGACCGGGTGCGCCAAGCCTTCAATCCTACCTTGGAACTCCAGGGCATCGTGCTGACGATGTTCGACAAGCGCAACAATCTGTCGGATCAAGTGGCGGCGGATGTGCGCGGCTTTTTCGGTGACAAGGTCTATAAGACCATCATTCCCCGCAATGTTCGCATTTCCGAAGCGCCGTCCCACGGCAAACCGGTGCTGCTGTACGACGTTAAAAGCAGTGGGGCCGAAGCGTATATTCACTTGGCGAGCGAAGTGTTGAAACGCGAACGCGATATCAGGAAGCAGGCGTAAAATTGGCTGAAGAGAAGAAAAAAGGGTTGGGCCGCGGGTTGTCGGCTTTGCTGGGCGAATCAGGTTTGACTCCCGCTCAGGTGGATGCGGCACAGAACATCTCTGGCGTTACTCCAGGACTGAGGAATTTGCCAGTGGCGGCGGTGTCGGCGCTGGTGCCGGGGCGGTTCCAGCCGCGCAAGCAATTCGATGAGGAATCCTTGGCCGAGCTGGCCGAATCGGTGCGCACCAAGGGCATGCTGCAACCGATTTTGGTGCGACCGCATCCGGAAGAAGCGGGCCAGTATGAAATCATCGCCGGCGAGCGGCGGTGGCGGGCGGCGCAGCGCGCCTTGCTGCATGAGGTTCCCATCCTGGTCAAGGATTTCACCGACCAGGAAGCGGCCGAAGTGGCCTTGGTGGAAAACCTTCAGCGCAAGGATTTGACGCCGCTGGAAGAAGCGGAAGGCTATGAACGCTTGCTGAAGGAATTTCAGCACACTCAGGAAGATCTAGCCAAGGTGTTGGGCAAAAGCCGTTCGCACGTCACCAACATGCTGCGGTTGTTGACCTTGCCCGAACCGGTGAGGCTCTTGGTGGAAGACGGCAAATTGTCCGCCGGTCACGCTCGCGCTCTGGTGGCCTCGGCTGATCCAATCAAGGCGGCGGCGCAGGTGGTTGAAAAGGGCCTGTCGGTACGTCAGACCGAGGCATTGGTGGCCGAAACCGGCAAAGCCAAGCCGCAGGCCAAGCGCCAGGGAACCAGAGACGATGGCAAGGACCCCGATCTGGCGGCGTTGGAACGGGATTTGACGGAATCCTTAGGATTGAAGGTCGTGGTGAAAAGCACCGGCCAAGGCGGAGAATTGATTTTGCAGTACAGGACGTTGGAACAATTGGATGATTTGTTAACCCGTCTCTCCGGAGACCGCACATGAGCGAACTGTGCCCGTGCGGATCGACCCGCTCGTTTGACCAATGCTGCGGCCCGTTATTGGCTGGCGGCGCGGCGGATAGTCCCGAAGCCCTGATGCGGTCGCGTTATACCGCCTTTACCAAGGCCGATATCGATTATTTGGTCACCACCTTAGCCCCGGAAGCTTTGGAAGATTTCAACCGCGAGGATTCCGAGACCTGGGCTAAGCAGGCGCAGTGGCTGGGCTTGGAGATTCGCAAGGCCGAAGGTGACGAGGTTGAGTTTGTGGCCAAGTTCCGCATGAGCGGCAAGATTCATCATCACCACGAATTGGCCACTTTCCGTCAAGTGGACGGGGCTTGGAAATATGTGGATGGTAAGATCGATCCCAAGCCGCCCCAACGTATCGTCAAATCAGTGGGCCGAAACGATCCCTGTCCTTGCGGCTCGGGCAAAAAGTACAAGAAGTGCTGCGGAGCTTAGGTTAAAATGGACATTCCACACCCGGAATGAATATCTTTAACCCTTGATATCCAAAGCGTCACCGGGTTGGGCTATCCCAATCAGGGTCAAAAAGTCTGCACGCGTTAGCGCCACGCAGCCTTGGGTGGGCGTGCGGTCAGGGTGGACCAAATGCAGGAAAATGGCGCTTCCCAGATTGGGAATGACGGGATCGTCGTTATGCCCCAGCACCGCGATCAGATCATACACGCCGTCGTCGCGCCAAAGGCGTTCGCACGAGGCCGGGTGGGGCAGGATGACCGGACGATTATAATTGGCATGGGACGGATCGTCGCACCAACCCATGGTTGGATCAAGGGCCTCCACCGGCAAAGCGGTGGTGGGCTTGGCTTCGCGATCAGGGCGGAAGTAAACGTGCCGTAGGACAAACCGTCCGACGGGAGTGCCGCCGTCGCCTTCCCATTTGTTGGCGACCACGCCGCTACGGCCTAAAACACAGGAAAACGAGCCGTCCGGCCAGGTAAGCGTTCCCTCAGGGTGGACCGTAAAATCCATTTAATTGGCAACCATATCGGCTTGGGCCTTTTGCTTCAGCTTGTTCATTTGCTCGTATTTATCCAGCGCCTTGGCCATGGCGTCGGGCAGCCAAGCGTTGGGCGCGGAGGTTTGTGCGGGGACTGGCGGCGAGGCGACCGGCTGCACCGCTATCGGCTTGTCTCCAGCCTGCGTCAAAGCGATACCGCGCGTGTCGGTTTGGCTGGGATTGGCCAAAACTCGGCCGGCGTTAGGTAGGTTGGAGCGCTGATTGCTGGTGGTGACAATGGCGTTGGCGGGCATAGGTTGCGAGACTTGAATGGCGCGACGGATGGGAACCGGCATGAAACCAGCTGGCAAAGACGAATTTGCGGTTCCCGTGGCGGAGGTGGGCGGTGTCGCGGACGCGGAGGCCAACAATTTCGGCGCCAATGGCTGCGGCGTCGCTGTGACGGCCATATCCGCTTGTTGGTCTTTCGGCTGAGTGGGGGGTGCCTGAATGGGTTGTCGAACCACTTGTGGCTGAGGCGCAGCCTGTACAGGAGCTGATTGGGCGATCAAGGTTTGATCGGTAACCGGTGAGGGGGGAGATGCTGTGGCAACCGCCTCGGCGGTCGGTGGGGTGGCAGCCGGTGTGTCGCTTGGTGGATTGGAATCGGCAAATTTGGTGGCAGATGGATTGGTGTCGCTGTCGTCATCAAACAACGCCGCCCACACATGGCCGCCCACATCCTTGCCAGTACTGTCGTCGATGGCAGAATTGACCGCTTCCAATATGAAACCGACGGGACCGCCATAGAGTAGGCCACCCAGGACGCGGGGCACCGCGCCAGGATCGTCGTCGCCAGTCAACTTGCGATAAACGGTGCTGATGACGGGGATGTGCTGCAAGGGATTGATGGTGTCGATAACATCCTTGAACGACGGCGTATCACTGTTGTCCGAAAAGGCGGACAAGTGGTGTTCGGACTGATCCGGCGTAGGATCGGTGACCCAAAAGTCCCTACCGGTCGTTGACGTTTGAACATCCATGATGATCGTTCCCAAAATGTGGCCCTGCTTTAAAAGCAAGCGGTGTGCCAAATCCAGGTCATTGATTTCATTGATTAAGTATTCAAAGTGGCCCGGTAATTTCTGCCCAATGACGGATGCGGCTAGAAAAGATGGCCGCCCTTGCTGGCCTTGGTGGCCAAATAAGAGGCGTTGTGGTCGTTGGAGGGAAACACGTGGGGAACCCGTTCGACCACCTGAATGCCGCTTTTGGACAAGGCCTCGATCTTCAAGGGATTGTTGGTCATCAGCCGCACTTGGGCAATGCCCAGCAGAGACAACATTTTAGCGGCGGGTAGATAAATGCGTTCGTCGTCGTCGAAGCCCAATTGCAGATTGGCGTCCATGGTGTCGAAGCCGCTGTCTTGCAGTTGGTAGGCGCGCAGTTTGTTGATCAAGCCGATGCCGCGGCCTTCCTGCGCCAGATAGAGCAAAATGCCACTGCCCGCTTGCGAGATCTCGGCAATGGCGCCACGTAATTGATCGCCGCAATCACAGCGCAGAGACCCCAGCAAATCGCCGGTGAAGCATTCGGAGTGCAGGCGAATCAGCACCGGTTTGGTAATGTCGGGCTCGCCAATAATGATGGCCAGATGTTCGGTGCCGCCATCGGCGGGACGAAACGCCACCAGACGGGCATTCTCGGCGTCCTTCAACGGCACTCGAGCCTCGGCCACTTGGGATAGGGTGCGGGCTTGTTCGGCCTGATAGCGCAGAATGGAATCCGCTTGAAGGCGATATCCTTTGGTTTTAGCGGGCAGGGGGGCGACTAGGGCGGCGGGCAGCAAACGTGCGAGCTTCAGCAATACAATGGCGGAATCGATTGCGGAACCGAGTGGAGCGGAAACGGCATTAACGCCGTTTAGGGATGCTGGGTCAGGCTTTTTCGCCAAGGGATCGACGATCCACGCCACCCAGTCCAAGCTGATGGGATTGGGGATTGTCAACAAAACAGTCCGAGTAGAATTTTGAAGAGGCGGGAAACCCAGGGTTTCCGCGCGCTTAGCTGTTACCGCGAGCATCAGCGGCTGGTCAGCCTGGGCGGAAACGCTTTGTAGGGCGGCGGGCGATAAGATTTCCGCGCTTAAGAATGCCAGGGTCGCGTCTAATTCGTCCTTGATCAGGACGGCTCCGCCTTGCCGGATTTCGGCAATGGCGCGGTCAACGGTGTCGAGAAGGGGAGTGGAAAGCGATTTCATCCCTCGGACCTTATGATCTTGTGGTCGAAATCGCAAGTGTGCAAGATGGGGTCGGAGACAAGAGATGACCCTGACCATTGCTGTGCTGGGACAAGACGAAAGAGCCGCCGCCATGGTGGGAGAAACTTTGAAGTCCTTGGGATTTCAGGTGGCAAAGGCCGTGACCGAGTCCGTGGATGTGGTGGTAATCGATCACACCGACCCCAGTTCCCTGATCGTGCTTATCAAGGAGATCAGCGAGACTCTGCCGGTGGTGGCGCTGGGCTCAGGGTCGGTGGCCGACGCCGATTTGGTTTTGCCGAAACCCGTTCGGGCAGTCCTATTGGGTCAACAGATTGAAGCGGTGGCGGCCCGGTCCGGGCTGGCATTCGGCCCATGGCGCTTTTATCCCAAGATTCGGTTGTTGAAGAACGCTAATGGCGATAGCGAACCACTGACCGAAAAAGAAAGCGATTTGCTGGATTATCTGTTTCAAGCTGATCGCTTGGTTCCGCGCGAAGAATTGTTGTCGGAAGTGTTCGGCTACAGTGCCCAGGTCAGCACGCACACGGTGGAAACCCATATCCACACGCTGCGCAAAAAGCTGGGCGCCGACTTGCTAATTACCGATGAACTTGGATACGGCCTAAGGGTTTCCCCTTAGGCGCGCGCCCGTGTTTTTTACGCGTGGCCAACCGGAGTACCGCCTTGGGCGGCTTGTTGTTCCTGGCGCGAACGGTAGACTTGCACGAAATCCACCGGTTGCAGCACCAGCGGCGGCAGACCGCCTTCGCGGGTGACGTCGGCGATAATGGCCCGGGCGAACGGGAACAACAGGCGCGCCGCTTCGATGGTCAGCAACGGCTCCAGATGTTCGGGCGGTGCGTTGACGGTGAAAACGCCGGCGTAATCCAGCTCGACGATGAACACCGGCTTTGATTCGAAGGTGGCGTCGATCTTGATGCGCAGAATAACCTCATAGGAGTTGTCGGCAACCTTATTGATGCGGATATCCACTTGAATGGGGATTTCCGGCGCCGAGGTCAGCTGACTGAAGATGCCCGGCGCGCCGGGAACTTCAAACGACAGATCCTTGATATATTGACCATTAACGATCAATGGGGGCAGCTGCTGTTCCTGGGGCGCGGTTGCGTTCGCTGCGGTTTTTTCTGTGTCGGCCATGGAGACTCCGGCTGCTTTATAAAATGGACGATCCCTTGAAAGGACAATTACAGAGTGGCTATCATGGAACCAGGGGTTGGGGCAATAGGCGCTTGCCCTTTTTTGCGCAACGTCCTATGTGTTTAAGCATGAGCGATAATTTTCCCTTTGCCGATATTGTTCTGTTGGCGTTGATCGCGGCCTTCATCGCGCTTCGTTTGCGTTCGGTGTTGGGTCAGCGCACCGGCGAGGAAAAGCAACGTCCCGGCTGGTTGCGAGACACCAGCACCTCTGATGTGACCGCTGTGACCGTTAAGGGGCGCAACGGAATGGGAGCGGTCATAGCTGCCGAGCCCGGATTCGATCCCGACGCCTTCGTCGTTGGCGCCAAAACCGCCTTTTCCATTATTGTTAACGCCTTCCGCATCGGAGACTCCACGACGCTCCGGCCTTTGGTTTCGGACGATGTGTTCGCCAATTTCACTAAGGCGTTGGAAGATCAAACGCTGGAACAGGTGCAGGTCCATGCGGTGGTTGACGCTCAAGTCTTGGAAGTGGCCATTGATGGGTCGTTTGCCGAAATCACGGTTCAATTTACCTCGGACCAAGAGCTGCGCGGCCAGGTGTCGCGGGTGCTGGACATCTGGACCTTCCGACGCCGCTTGCGCTCGACCGATCCTACCTGGATCTTGGTGGCGACCCGCTCGGCCGCCCAGGTATGAGGCTGATTCTGGAATGAATCCGAAATTATGGGTCTTGGCGGTACTGTTGAGTTTGGCCTCGTGTCAATCCCAGGCTCCCGTTCAAGTCCAGACTAGTCCGCCGTCCACGCCTATGGCCGAGGAACACCGCTTGTCCCTGAAGCCCGCAAGCTTTGACGAATTGCCGGGCTGGCAAACCGACCAATGGGCGCAAGCGCTGCCGACCTTACTGAAATCCTGCGACCGTATTCTGTATTTGCCCCCCGACACAGCCATCGGTTCCAACGGTACCGCTGGTACCGCGCGGGATTGGTTGGGTCCGTGCGGGGCCGCTCGCAAGATTCAAGCAGGCGATAATTTGACGGCTAAACGCTTTTTCGAAGAGTGGTTTTCGCCCTGGCTGGCCACAGACAATAACAAACCCGACGGGGTGTTCACCGGTTATTACGAGCCGGAAGTCGCCGGTTCGAAGCGGCGTCATGATCGGTTCACCATTCCGCTTTACGGCAAACCCACGGATCTGATCACCGTGGATTTGGCGCGTTTGCGCCCCGATATGGCTAAGCAATTGGGCAATGAAATTTTAGCCGGGCGCGTGGCGCAGGGCCGATTGGAGCCTTATGCCAACCGGCTAGAGATCGAAAACAATGGCTTGGGCGATAAGGCGCAAGTCTTGTTCTGGTTGGATGATCCGGTTTCCGCTCATATCCTGCACATTCAAGGTTCGGGGCGGGTGCGGCTGGAAGACGGCAGCCAAATCCGGGTGGCGGTGGCAGCCACCAATGGCCATCGCTTTATCGGTTTGGGGCGCATTCTGGCGGATCACGGCAAGGTTGAAGCGGGCGCGACCATGCCGCAAATTCGCGAATGGTTGAAGGCTCATCCCGCCGAGGCCAAAGGATTGATGGGGGAAAATCCCCGCTACGTCTTTTATCGCCCCATCGAAGGAGACGGACCGATCGGCAGCCAAGGCGTGCCGCTGACCCCGGAACGATCCTTAGCGGTGGATACGCGCTATGTGCCGTTGGGCGTGCCGCTGTGGTTGGACACTGTTTCGGGAACCGGCACTGCTTTGCGACGTTTGGTGGTGGCGCAAGACACAGGAACCGCGATCAAGGGACCGGTGCGAGGCGATTATTTTTGGGGCAGTGGAGAACCAGCGTTCCAAGAAGCGGGACGAATGAAATCTACCGGACGGTTCTGGCTGCTGTTGCCCCGCGACCGCTCGCCCAAAATCGCCGTCATCCCCTAATTCCCATCAGATATTCACAGTCTAATAACTCTTTTTCGGTTAATGTGCGGGGGTGAGGGACAAATGTGCGCATTGATCGCCGAATGGCAGGCCCGCAAGGTCGAAGAAACCGAGGAATTGTATGATCGTCTGATGACCGCCTTGAGAGCGGGCCGGGTGGATCTGGTCACTGACGCGCGCATGTTGGATCACAGCGGCTCGCCCGTTCACTCGCCTTGGGATCATATCGGACCGTTGCTTGGACTGATGTTGCTGGCCATGGTGATTTTGCTGTCGGCGGGCATGGCGTTTGGCATTGTCGCCATGTTCTTCTGCGCCATTATCCATTTATTGGGCAATCGCTATTACGTGGCTTGGCGCATTCAGCAACGGACCTTGGTGTTCGTGCAACGCAGCCTGCTGCATTGGAAAGCGGTCTGGGAAGCGGGCGGTTTGGCCATCGTGGTCAAGGGCAGCGGCGAAATGCCGTGTTTTGCTCCCACCGGCGATTGGCGTAAATTCGTCCGCCGCCTGATTCCAGTGGAAGGGACTCAGCCGCAACAAGCCCAACCAGTGGTACAGCCGGTTGCCGTGCCCACACCTCCGCCAGCCCCCCAATGGGATGACGTGGATGAGCCGCTGGAGCCTGAATTGGCTGCGTCTCCTCCTCCTTCTCCCATTCCGCCTCTCCGACAACCCTCGTCTCCGCCGCGGATGATTTTTGAAGAGCAAGAACCTCCGCCCGCCTTGCCGCCAGAATTGGGCCCAAACGGCCGCTTGGAGCTGGAAGGATGAGCTCCGTCAGGGACAAGGTTTTGTCCCCGGATGATCGGGCGGTTTGGCAAAAAGTGGCGCAGTCGGTCAAGCCCATTCCACATCATATCGACACAGAAACATTTTTGGACGCCCTTAATCCAGTACAGCCGACCGCCGTAAAAGCCGAGCGGAGCGACCAGACTACGCCGATCCACGACCGCCCCAAAGCCATGGTCAATCGACCGATGCCGGAATTGGACGTGGGACATATGCCCGGTCTGGATCGTCGCACAGCGCAACGAGTCAGTCGGGGCGTGTTTCCCATTGAAGGCCGATTGGATTTGCACGGTTTGACCCGCGATCAGGCGCACGCGCGGCTGTTGCCGTTCATCGCTAGCGCCTATGAACGGGGCAAACGCACAGTTTTGGTCATCACCGGCAAGGGTCCCGCCGGTGGCGGCGTGCTGAAAAGCGAAGTGCCGCGCTGGCTTAATTTGCCGCCCATTCGCGACAAAGTGTTGGGATTTTCCCACGCCCAACCCAAAGACGGCGGCGAGGGCGCATTGTATGTGCTGGTGAAAAGGCGGCGGGGATGACTCCGTTTGGAGAAAAAGTGCGGGAGCTGCGAGCCACTAAGAAGATAGCGCTCAAGAAGATGGCGGAGGATCTGCATGTCTCTTCGGCGTATTTGTCGGCGCTGGAGCATGGGCAACGGGGCCGTCCCGCTCCCGGCTTGGTGATGCAAATCGCTGGCTACCTGGATTGCATCTGGGACGAGGTCGAGGATTTAAAACGTTTGGCGATGCTGTCCCATCCTCGGGTAACCTTGGATACGGCAGGTCTGGCTCCTAGATATACGCTGTTGGCAAATCTGCTTTCCGAGCGGATTGCGACTTTATCCGAAGACCAAATAACAAAAATATTGAAAGTGATGAACAATGAAGACAAAGCCGGGGATGACGAAGGCGGTGGTGTTTGATTTAGACGGAACCTTGATCGACAGCCTGGGCGACATTGCCGCCGCCTTGAATGCGCTGTTGGCCGAGGAAGGGGTTCCTCCGCTGTCGTCCGAAAAGGTACAGCTTCTGGTGGGCGGCGGCGTGGTCAATTTGATCAAAAGCGGCTGGGAGATGATCGGTCGGGATTTAGACGGTGAGGCGGTCCAACCGATGGTCGATCGTTTCGAAGCCAAGTATCTGGCAGCTGCGGCCTTACGCACTATCGTGTTCGACGGCGTGCCGCAAATGCTGCAAACCTTGCGGGCTCACGGCTGGCGCATCGGCATTTGCACCAACAAGCCCGACCTCATCACCGAACGGGTGTTGGCGGACTTAAAATTGGATCAATGGTTGGATGCGGTGGTGGGCGGCGATTATCCCAACCGCAAGCCCCATGGCGACCATGTGCTGGAAACCTTGCGGCGGATGGATGCGGATCCTGCTGCCAGCGTCTATGTGGGCGATTCGGGAACCGATGTGGCGGCGGCGCGCAATGCGGGACTGCCGGTGGCTGTGGTCAATTTCGGCTATGCCCATTCTCCGGTGTCGGAGTTGGGCGCGGATTGGATCATCGAAGCGTATGACGATCCAACCCTGCCGGACAAACTTCTTTCGTTTATTGCCGCTAAACCTATTTCTGAGCCCGCTTGATTCCTTCCTGAATCAGGCGGCAGGCTTCTTTGGCGTCGGCCCAACCGGTAACCTTGACCCATTTGCCTTTTTCCAGATCCTTGTAATGGGTGAAGAAGTGCTCGATCTGCTGGGTTTGGATCGAGGGCAGGTCGGTATAATTTTTAACCGCGTCGTAATAAGGGTGCAGCTTGGTATGGGGCACCGCCAGGATTTTTTCGTCCTTGCCGCTTTCGTCTTCCATCAGCAGCA
>CAIYCT010000150.1 GCA_903924765.1 uncultured Rhodospirillaceae bacterium
CAAATCTCTCCTGACCATTGACGTTTCACGCCACCAGTAGGTCTGGCAAAGAGGCGGATTGGCCATGTCTGGGTATTTCTGGGCGGTTCAAGCCAGGGGTAGGTGAGCAATTACAAAGCAAGAGTGCGAGGCGGAACACGACGCCAAAGATTGTCAACAGGTCAGAAACCCAAACGGCAGTTCCTCCTCGTACAGGGCACGCTATTACGTCCTGAGCCACAGCATGCTAAGCAGCATCGGTGCGAACTGGCCATCCGGCGGGGGGATATGGTCAACGGGTGCGGGCGGCGAGGCCCACGCAAGCGCGCGCGGCGGTTTCGGCGGCTCGGCTCATGCCCATGGCGGCGGGAGCTGAATCACGATGAGACGGACGCCGAGCCCGCCCAGACCAGACTGGCAGCGCAAGGTCGAGGCGCTGGGCTTCGATTTCCACACCCAGGATGGACGTCCTTACTGGAGCGAGGAGGTGTGCTACAGCTTCAGCGCAAGTGAAATCGATAAACTCGAAGGAGTAAGCGAAGAACTGCATCGGTTATGCCTGCAAGCCGTTGAGCGTGTCGTTCGTGAAGGGCTTTATCAACGGCTCGCGATTCCGCCACTCTTTATTCCCTATATTGAGAAAACGTGGCGGCGTGGCGATCCAGAGTTGGTCGGACGTTTTGATCTTGCCTATGATGGGGTTCATGAACCCAAATTGCTTGAATACAACGCCGACACCCCAACCTCTCTGTTGGAAACTGCCGTCATCCAATGGTACTGGTTGCAAGAGATAAATTCCGCTGCCGATCAGTTTAACTCGATTCACGAGAAGCTCGTCGGGACTTGGAAGGACATTGCCGCGCGCCTTTTCCCAGGAAGTCTGGTCCATTTTGCCTCGCTCACTGACGATCCCGAGGACTTTGCCAACAGCGAGTATCTGCGAGACACCTGTCGGCAAGCGGGATTAGAAACATGTTTTATAGATATCCAGAAAATCGGCTGGAATGGCTGCCGTTTTACCGACCTAGATGAGCGGCCAATACAACTGATGGCTAAGCTTTATCCTTGGGAATGGCTGATCCGAGATGAGTTTGCTCCTCATATCATTACAGACACAACTGCCTTTCTTGAGCCTGCCTGGAAAATGGTTTTGTCAAACAAGGGAATTCTGCCGATCTTATGGGAGATGTTTCCTGGCCACCCTAATCTGCTTCCTGCCTACGAAATTTCAACTCCGCTTGAAGGGCGGTGGGTTCGCAAACCCCTATTCGGACGAGAGGGGGCCAACATCACGATCACCGCGCCGGAGTACCAGCTTTCCACGCTTGGTTCCTACGGCAAGGAAGGATATATTTATCAGGAGCACCACCCACTTGCGGTGTTTAATGGTTGGAGTGTCGTGATCGGTAGCTGGATCATTGGTGGTCGAAGTGCTGGGATTGGTTTGCGCGAAGATCGCAATCCGATTACCAGCAACGTTAGCCGCTTTGTTCCGCACATGATTAGGTAAATTTACTACCTATGCGTTGCATGTAAATTAAAAATATATATTTGCTGCATTCAACGATGGGATGTAGAATGTGAAGGCATAAAGACGACGGGATTGGGATGTAACTATATCAGGAATATTATGAATGAGTGATGAATGCGCGCATTACCAACGTCAAAAAAATGTGCGATTGATTTCGTATCGGACGAAGCTGACAACATTTATTATCAAGAATAATTCAAAAGCACTAAGCTGATCACTATGAATATTATTGACCTTTGTTTCGGCAAAGCCAGATTCATGACGTGCGCGCGTCAAATTGGTTCTGACATTGTTGGTGTTGATATTCAATCCAGCATTGTAGCCAAAGCTGTGACAGATGATAAGCGGGGGCACCCATTATGTTCGCCTTAACTCATGAAGACATTGTCGCCATTCGGCGAGCGTACATGGTCGGGATGGATAACGCTCTTGCAGAATGCCGGCGCCGATGGCCTGCAATTCCAGATCGAGCATTGCCAGGAGTGTTGGACAGGGTGATGCTAATCCGTTCAGACGATCCGCCACCGTTTGCAAGGTGGTCGGAACCGCACCGAGACGGTCCTGGGATCGTTCGATCCAAAGGCTGGGGGGAAGATCGGTGATAATGCTTGTCGGAGAATGGCGTCACCATCATGGCGCTGCCGTGCCCGCCCATTCATGTCCGGAACAAACGCAAGCCCCGACTCCGGATCGCAATGAGTGACGCTCCCAGGGGCTTGGCTGATAGGCGCGGTCACCGCGTCAACTTGGTGAGTTCATTGGCCGCCATTTCTGGTCGAAGATGTCCATAGTGCTGCTGAATGACGCCGACGCTGGTGCCCATATTCTCGGCCAGGGTGTAAATGCTGACGCCCATAAGAAGGCGTTCTGTCGCATAGTAGTGACGAAGGCAATAAGCATCGCGCATCTTGCCCTTGTCGTCGTAATACAGACCAGCCTCCTTCATTAGGGCGGCAAAGCCTCGTGAGAAGCTGCCAATCTTATCACCGCGATACTCATAAAATATTGGGCTCGGATCGTTGAAATCGATGGCCGTCATGCGTTGATCGGCTGGCAATCCCTCGTTCTTCTTCAGCAACTCATACTCAATCAATTCCTGGATAAACTCACCAACGCCATCGAGCGGTATCAGGAACCGTTCTCGATCACCGCCTTTACCCATGGTCCTGACACGCCAGCACGCTTCATCGCCGTGAATGGTGGTCAAGCTCATGTCCTTCCACCGAACCAAGATGCCTTCGAATGGCCGCATACCGGTATGAGCCAGGAACCCGACATAGGCCCACAGCATCAGCCGCTGGTGCCAGAGCCTTGGATCATTCTGAACCTCGTACATGCGGCGATAGGCAACCTCCAGCAGATGCTTGACCTCATCAGGTTCAAGCCCAGGCCGGCGTTTGGAGTCGCGTGATCGCTTGGCCGACGGTATCTTTTCACCGATATCAGGTATCTGTCTGTCGGCGATCCAGTCATGTTTGACGGCATAGTTGAAGATCGACCGCAGGAGGACGGCTTCGGAATTCAATGTGCTGGCCGCAGGTA
>CAIYCT010000151.1 GCA_903924765.1 uncultured Rhodospirillaceae bacterium
ATTCTCAACAATTACCGGGTGCCGCTGTTGGGCGGCAGTTTGTAAGGAAGGATTGCCCATGGACAATGCCGGAACCTATAACTTTGCCGCCTCGGTCACCAATGCGGCTACTCAGGTGACCACCGCCATCAGCGATCTGGACGGAATGCTGGCCGCCACCATCGAATTCCAGTTTCTGTATGGGCAAGGTGGCGCAAGCTGCGACGGCTATCTGCAAGTGTCCTTTGACGGTGGGGCCAATTACCGCGATGTGGCCCATGCCGCCTTCAGCACCACCCCGGCCATCAAAACCTTCAATGTCAGCGGCCTGACCCCGCACATTGCCCCCATCACACCGACCGATGGGGCTTTGGACGCCGACAGTGCCGTGGATGGCATGCTCGGCCCCGTCTGGCGCTTAAAAACCATCTCCACCGGGACATATGGCGGCTCCACCCAATTGGTGGTAAGGCTGACGGCACGATGACTCCAACCCAAGCCATTGCCGCGTTGGACCGGGCGCTGGCAGCGTCCGGCGAAGATGCCATTCTCACCCGCAACATCGGCACCAATGCGGCCCAAGTGCCGGTATCGGTCAAGGTGCGCATCAAAACCTATGGCTATAAGCCGCAAGCCCTTTACCCCGGCAGCCCCATTCAGCAAGGCGATATGCAGGTCATCCTGTCGCCCACCCAGATCAATGCGGCCCAATGGCCCGGTGGGATTGCGGCCCAGCCGGGCGCACTGGACCCGCGTATTCCCATCAAAAGCGACCGGCTGATCATTGGCGGCCATGTCTATCAGGTCCAAGCCGCCGCCGATGTCAGCCGCATTCGGGGCCATATCGTCCGGTTTGAGCTACAGGTGCGCGGATGAGCCTTGCCATGGTCAGTGCCGTCAAAGTCCATGCCCTGACCTTTACCGATTGCCCGATCTTCTGGCCCAATGAAACCATCGCCAAGCCCACCGATGCCAATGGCAATCCCACCCCCTTTGTTCTGGCCGACTTTACCACCCTCCGCAGCGAGATCATTGCCATTGGGGCTGGGCCGGGAACCCATGCCTTACGCGATGACGGTTTTATCCGCTTCCACATCTTTGTCCCGGAAAACACCGGCCTTGATATGGCTCTGGGCTTGGCCGACACCCTCGCCACCTTGTTCCGGGGCATTGCTCCCATAACCGGCCTGCAAACCCTGGCCCCGTCGCCGCCCGATAGCGGCGCTCAATCCGATGACGGCCTCTATTACGGCGTATCGTTCTCGGTGCCGTATTATTACCTCTATCAAGGATAAGCCCATGCGCAGCTTCAAGATCAACACCCCGTTCACCGCGTTTGAACGGGATTACCCCCACACGCGCCCGCTGGTCGAAGACGATCTGGCCTGTTGGCCGGAAGACGGACGCGAGCAGAAACTGGCCGAGCTGATCGCCACCGGGCGCATTACCCCGGAGCCGGTTGTGGCCCCGGCTGCCGAAGCGGTTCCTGTTCAGGCATAGCAGGGCTTTGCCCCGCACCCCACCCGAAGACTCGTCTTCGGGGCATCTGTTTCCATTAAATCAGGGGTCCAGGCCCCCAGGGTCTGGCCGCCGGAGGCATAGGGATTTTTAATCATGGTTGCATCCACTGGTATTTTTAAGAAAATCGCGTTCCTTCAGGAAACCGCATTCGGTGTGCTGCCGTCGCCGACCACGGGCGGGCAGTATCTGCGCCGCCAGCAATCCACCTTGGGCACCGAGGCGCAGTTCTTCAAATCCCAAGAAATCAACTTTGACCGCCAGCTTCGGGATAACCGCAAGGGCACCAAGATGGTCAAAGGCGACATGACCGGCGAACTGTCGCCCAGCACCTATCAGCAGTTCTTGATGGCGTTGCTGGGCGCTCCGGCCACCACTGCCGCTGCGACCATTACCCTGGCCGATGTGACCGCCGCTGCCACGGCACCCGGCAGTTTTACCACTGTGGCGGGCAACTTCCTGACTGCCGGGTTCAAGATCGGCGACATCGTGCGCTGTTCCGGCTGGACCACCACCGGGGCCGCCAACAATGCCCGCAACTATCGCATCAGCGCCCTGA
Source organism: uncultured Rhodospirillaceae bacterium (assembly GCA_903924765.1). Classification (GTDB taxonomy): domain Bacteria; phylum Pseudomonadota; class Alphaproteobacteria; order Rhodospirillales; family Magnetospirillaceae; genus CAIYCT01. The sequence continues at coordinate 2,057 of CAIYCT010000151.1, forward strand.
CCGCCACCATCATGACGGTGGGAACCCCCACCACCGGGGCGACAGGCAAGCCGGAAGCGGTGGTGTCCAAGGCCGCCGGTGACAGCGTCACCTTTGCGGTGGTGGGCAAAAAGGCCATGACGCCGCAATCCGGTCTGTCCGACACCTCCTTCACCATCGAGAACTGGTATTCCGACAACGGTTTCTCGGAAGTGATGCTGGGCTGCAAGCCGGTCAGTTTTTCGCTGAACGCCCCCTCGACCGCCATTGCCACCGGCAAGTTCTCGTTTATCGGTCAGGACATGGTGACCGGCACCAGTCAGGTGCTGGCTGCGCCCAACGCCTTGACCACCTCCGGTCTGCTGGCCGGGGTCAATGGCTCATTGATGGTGGCAGGAACCGATTTTGCCACCATCACCGCCCTGACCTTGAACATCAACGGCAACCACACCACCGAATCGGTGGTCGGTTCCATGGCCACGCCCGGCGTCTTCCCCGGCATCTTGGACGTCTCCGGCACCGTGACGGCGCTGTTCGCCGACACCATCTTCCGCGATGCCTTCATCCAAGAAACCGATTACATCGACCTTCACGCCAAGCTGGTCACGTCGCAGGCCCTGAACTCGGATTTTATCTCGTTCAACATTCCGCGCATGAAGTTCACCTCGGCTTCCAAATCCGACAAATCCGGGGCCATCACCGGCACCTACAACTTCCAAGGCGCATTGAATGTTGCCGGTGGGTCGGGCACGGCCACCGACATTTGCACCATCTCCGTTCAGGATTCGCTGTTCGTTTAACCCCAACACATCAAGAGGTCACAATGTCTCGTAAAGCTGAACCCGCCCCGGCGGCCTTTGATCTGGCGTCGGTACGGCGCGTGGATATGGTGGAACTGGTCATCAAGCATCCGGTGACGGGTGCCGCCACAGATTGGATCTGGCGCATTGCCGGGCCGAGCCACAGCAAGACCGTGGAATATGCCGAAAGCATCCAGCGCCGCCGTCTGGACGAAGAACGGTCCAAGGAACAGGCCCGCGTCAATGGCAAGAAGTGGAAGGCCACCGAAAAAGACCCGGACGAGATCCGGCTGGAAAACGTCAAAGGCATCGCAGCCCGCGTCATCGACTTCTCACCCGTGCAGATGAACGGCACCAGCATCGACTATTCTCCTGACGCAGCCATCAAGCTGCTGGCCGATCCCGCCTATGACTGGCTGTTGGGTCAGGTCATCGAACTGATCACGGACGATCAGGCTTTTTTTCCCGTATCGGCGAAGATTTAATCCGCTTCGCCGAATACACCTTCTGGCTGGCCAAACCACAAGAAGATGGCTCTCCCTTAAAGGACCACCTTCTTGCCGGGGCGCGGCAGGGTCATGCAACGGCTTTGCGTTGGTTGTCCAGTGGTCCGCCGTTGCCGCCAGCAGTGGCGCACATTTGGGCCGCCTTTATCCGGCTGCATAACCGGCGGGGCGGCGGCATGGGGCCTGCGCCGCTCATGTGGACGGAGATCGAAGCGTTTACCCGGTTGACGGGGGCATCGTTCGATCCGTGGGAACTGGAGCTGATCGAGGCACTGGACAATGCCTTTGCACGGGTGCGCAATGATGAGGGATTTGAGTTTTTTGGCGATGAGACGTAGCGCCGGGCAGACCGTGCGGTTCGATGTTGAATATCCTGTGTTTTTCTGTAGGATTTTCCTCACAAAGAATCTCTGGATCATCCGTGATGACTGGAGTTGTTGTGGGTCGGGGTAATGTCCCGTCTGCGCTTTCTCTCAAGGGGCACCCTGCTCGCGTGGGTGCCTTTTTTGCGTCTGCCGGTGCGTAGGAGATAGTTTTTGTATTTTCTGAAGACGAGCAAGGAAGCAATTGACTTTGGCGTGATTGATATCGCCACGGCAACCGCCCTTGCGATCCCACATGGCCCAATTCGCTTGCTGAGTGGCGATAAAAATTTTGGTCATGCGCACGTCACAGGCAATACCGACAGGATGAGAAAGCTATTGGGGCTAGGGTTCCACGATTTCTGCGTATTTGCTGAACTCGTGGCTGAGAATTACACCGAGATAGCTCCGGGAGACCCTGCTGACAGACAAATAATCATCCACCACCACCGAGGATACGGCTTGAGACTCATTCTCCAGCCAATTTCCGATAAAGTTGACGGTTTTTATTGGAGCATTGTCACCGGAATTCCTGGGCGCAAATCCCAACCTGGGGGAGTGTATACCGTGCTTCGGCAGCAGCCCGCAGCAACCACACAAGGCCCAGCGGCAAACACCACACGGCCAATCCTTACACTCAAAAAAACGACATAGAAAAAGTCGAGTGTAGGTGCGAAACCCTACCAACTGCTACCGGAGCAGCTCCGTTTTGAGGAAATATTGTCAGCCTTTCGGCCCGGTGACAATTAACCCTAACGCGTACACGGAACCCGACCTCAGAGAACATTGTACCGCCATACCCATTCAGGTGCAATATCATTCCATATATAGAATATGCGTCCGAAATCGAAGGATAACCCGAATTGCCCAACGCAGCCATCTTCCAGCGCCTTCAGGCGCGGATAGATGGTCTCGGCGATTCTGCGGTTAAGCAGTTCATCGCCTTCGCCGCCGAAAAACGCGACGAGGTGCTGGCGGAAGGCCGGGCCACCTCGGTCACCACCTACGTCAATGGCCGCGAGGGGGCGGCACTGGAGACCGCCACTGTCCCCGGCGTGATCCGGTTTGAATTCGGCTACCTTGATTATGTGGTGGATACCATCTGGCAGATGCTGGTCCAGCAGAGTCCGTACCGGGTCAAACGGGATGGAGCCAACCCACCGACCCATTACCGCGATGAGCATTTGTTGATGATTAACGGGCAGGAAGTGACCAGCCCGCCGCAGGAACTTGGCCGCGATGCCGAGATCGCCTTCGTTAACCTCCAGCCCTATGCCCGCAAGATCGAAAAAGGATTCTCGGGACAGGCACCAAACGGCGTTTACCAACAGGTGGCGCGGTTGGCCCATGCCCGGTTCGGCAATCTGGTCAGCGTGACCTATACGTGGCTGCAAATCACTGGGGCGGGTCCGTCCGGCCCGGCCTAGCGGCACAGAACACAGCGCCAGAAAGCGCAAGACGACAACTTTCCGGCCATCATTATTAAAAGCCTTTAGGGATCAGCAGCATGACCGATACGGTAGACCGGGCCATCTTGGAGGTGTCAGCGGTCACCACCGGCATTGACGAGGCCGACGCCCAGGTCTCGAAGCTGGGCACCACCTTCACCGCCACCGAAACCAAACTCCGGGGCTATGGCAGCAGCTTGGAGGCGGTGGTGGCCAAGATTGACCCGGTGACGCGGGCCAACATGGCGCTGGAGGCCGGACAATCCCGGCTGAATGCCGCCTATGAGAGCAGCATCGCCAAAGGCATGGACGCGGCCAAGGCCAATGATTTGCTGGCCACCGGCTTGACGGCACTGACGCAAAAACACGAGGCCGCATTGGCGCGGGCTGCGGCTTTGTCAGCAGGCTTCGGGGCAGCGGGATCGGCGGCGGGCGCATTGGGGGCGGATCTGGCGGGGCTGGGAACCGCCCATGACGGGGCCGGGATGAAGGCCAATCAGATGCGCGAGGCCATGGTCCTTGTTCACGAAATGCTGTCGGGCAATTACCGGCGGGCGGTGGGATCGGCGACCATCGAACTGCAAAACTTTGGGCTGATGCAGCCGATTGTGGGGGCACTGATCTCGCCTCTGGGCTTGACCATTGGGGCATTGGCGGCGGTGACCTTGGGACTGACGGCGGCGTTTGCCATGCATTCGTCCAGCGTCCAAGAAGTGACCGATGCCTACAAACTGTCCGGTGGGGCCATCGGCGTGGGCAAATCCCAGCTTGAGGAGTTCGCCCACGCCATGGCCGATACCGGGGCGGTATCGGTGCGGGAAGCCAGCAGCATCGAAGCGGCGGTGATGAAGGCCGGACAGGTTCCGGCGGCGGCGCTGCAAACCATCGCCGACATGGCCAAGGACTATGCCAAGGTCTTTACCGATGGCGATCTGACCAAAGCCGCCGAGGATTTGGCGAAGGCGTATCTTGATCCCACCAAATCCGCCAAGGAATTGGACGATCAACTGAACATCCTGACCGCCAGCCAATTGCGCCAGATTGAGGCGATGCAGGGCGCTGGCGACAAACTGGGGGCGTTCAATGTGCTGCAAGCGGCCCTGCGCGACCGGATCGGCGAGACCGCCAAGGATGTGGGCTATCTGGAAGCCGCCTTTCGGGGCATGGCCAATGCGGTGTCCAATGCCTGGGATGCGGTGGGAAGTTGGGGCAAGAAAGGAACCTTGCAACAGCAGTTGGATACGCTGAAGGCCCAGAGCAGTTCACAATCGGTGGATGCCGCCGGGAATGCCTATGACAATGCCCCGGATAAGGCCACCTTGGACAAGATCGCCAATCTGCAAAAACTGGTGGATGCCGAAAAAGCCGTGGCCGAGGCCGATGGTGAGATGCAGCGGCAGCAATTGGCGACCAAGAACGCCATGGATATTGCCGCAGCCCTCGATCCGCAGAGTGCGGCCTTGGACAAGATGAAGGGCCAGTTGGCCAGTCTGAAGGCGGTGCAGGACAACACCTATGGAGCGGCACCGGAGCAGATCAAACAGATTGAGGATGCTCAGGCGGGACTGACCTCGGCGGTAAGTTCCTATGCCACGGCGGGACAGAAGGCTTTGCAGATGGCGCAGGCACAAGCGGCGGCTTCGTCCATGCAGACGGATCAGGCGCAGAGCTATCTGGCCGTCCGTCAAAAGCAAATCTCGCTGGAGGGACAGGCTTTGCCCCAAAGCGAGAAAGATTTGCAGATGCAGGCGGCGCGGATTCAGGTGCTGGCGCAATTGTCCAAACAGATGAACGATGCGGTGGCGATGGCCGAACAACAGGCCAAAGCCAATACCGATCTGGCCAATGCGGCGGGCCAAGGCGATGCCGCCACCCGCAAGGTGGCCGAGGCCCATGCCATGGAAGCCGCCGCATTGCGGGGGGCAGCAGCTTTGGCGGCGGAACGGATCAAGCAGCGCAATGAAGAAGCCGACGCCATCACCCGCTACACCAACGAAACCGTCTCGGGACTGGCCAAGGCGACCCAAGCCAGCACCGACATGGCCAATGCCATTCTGGCGGGCCACAGTGCGGTAATGCAGGCCAAGGCCGATGCCTATGAGCGGGCGGCGGTGGAGAAATTGGGCACCGAGGCGCTGATCGCCGGAACCCAAGCCTATAAGGACCGCATGGAGGTCATGTCGGCCTATAACGCCAATCAGGCCGCCAATGACAATGCCGCCGGGGCCTCGGTATTGCGCAGCCAGCAGGACCGCATTGCCCTGATGCAGCGTGAGATCGATCTGCAAGGCATGGCCAAAGAAACCCGCGATGCCGAACTGGCGCAGTTGCAGGCCATGACCGACATCGAATCGGGCCGGGTGACGGTGGGACAGGATCAGGTCCAGACCTATATCAACCAGCAAGGACAGGTGGCGATTCTGTCCGACAAGCTGGATGCCATCCGAAAGCAGGAACAGCAATCGGAAGCCATCAACAAACAGGTGGCCAAAGATCTGACCACCTATATGTCGGATGCACTGGACAAGGTGATGACCAGTACCGGCAGCAAATGGTCGGCCTTGTGGGATTCCATGAAGGCGATGGCACTGAAGACCCTGTCGGAGATTGCGGCAGCGGCGGCGGTCAAGACGGTCATTATGCCCGCCATTGTGGATGTGCTGGGAACGGTGGGATCGGCGGTGGGGGTGTCTTCGTCCAGTTCGGCTACTTCGACCACGTCCTCCAGCCCGAGCGGAGCCAGTCTGGGGGCGGCAACAGCGGGCGGCGGCGCTGGTGGCGTGATGACCATGCTGAGTGCCGGGTCGATTGGGGCGCAGTTGAGTGGGATCGGCACCGGCATCAGCACCGCCATTGACGGATATGGCGCGGCCTATCTGGGGCTGGCCAACAGTGCCGGGGTGGGTGAGTTTGGGCCGACCCTGACCGCCAATACCGGCTTGCTGGGCAGCACCACCCTGTCGCAAGCCTTACCGTTTATCGGGGCCGGGATCTCGGCCATTCTGGACTTTACCCAAGGCAATGTGGGCGGTGGGGTCGGCACCCTTGGTGGGGCGGCGATTGGCACCATGATCGCCCCCGGCATCGGCACCGCCATTGGAGCTTTGCTGGGCGGCATCATCGGCGGAATGTTTGGCGGTGGTGCGCCGCAGAATGCCAGTGGCGGCAAACTCAGCAACCTCAACTCGTCCGGTCAATTGGTCATCACCGGGAACTCGCCGGGAGAAAACGGCGGCAGCACCTCAGGGGGTGCGGCCATGGCCACCACCTTCAACCTTGCCACCAACGAAATGCTGCAAGCCTATGGGCTGCAATTGCCCACGGGGTTCAACACCAACTTCATGACCAGCAGTAAATACGGCGATTGGTATGCGGGGTTCGGCGGTGGGGCGGGCGACCCTGGCTACGGGACCGGCTACAAGAAGAACCCCACCGATGTGATCAACTCCATGATGTCCGGCATGATCAAGGACAACATCCTTAAATCCTCTGACCCGCTGATGGCGACGGCCTTAAAGAACAGCACCGCCACCAGCTATCAGGATCTGGCCAACGATCTGGATTTTGTCAAATCGCTGGAGGCGACGGCGGCAGCGGCCAAAGGGGCGACGGATCAGTTGGGCAATCTGCGGCAATCGGCGCAGGATGCGGTGACCAACGGCCTCAGCACATTGACCACGGCCATGCAGAAAGCGGCCACGCTGGGATTGTCGCAGCAATGGACCGCAGCCCAAGCCCAAACCATCCGCAATCAGTTGAACATGGTGGCCCCGCAGACGGCCCCGACCCAGACGGCGCAAACTCTGGCCAATATCCAGGGCACCATCGACGGGCTGAAGCAACTGAACGACGCCCTTAATCTGGGC
>CAIYCT010000152.1 GCA_903924765.1 uncultured Rhodospirillaceae bacterium
CCGCACGGTGTTGCTCCATTTTCGTGTCCAGGAGACGCGCCAACGTCTGAACACGAGTAGAATCAACACCGTGCGACTTGTCCACAAATTTAAACCGGACACCAGTGGACGTGACCCGGCCATCCACGTTGATCTGCGGGAAATTATTCGTCTTTTTTGTACACGGTCTTGGGACGACGCAGGTCGATCTCCACTCCGGGTTCGCCGGAAAATTCAACCAGGATGTCTTCGGCGCGCACGATGTACTGACAGGCCAAACGATAGGGCGGAGGCATATCGTTGACCACGGCGTTGTCGACCCATTCGGCTTTCATCTTGCCATTGACCGACAAGGTGACGCGTTCCTTGTCCGACAGGGTGATGGCCATGGGGTCCTTGGCGCCCAAATGGGTAACCTTCACCAAGCAAGATCCGCATTCGCCATCTTCGCATTGGCGGGGGATCTCGATGCCATGCTTCTTGGCAACATCCAACAATGTATGATTGTCGCCGGCAACGGCGTAGACGGTAATGTCCTTGGGCAAAGTGGGACTGGAAAATGTAATATTAGCCATTGAAATCTCCGCTCAGCGTTTGTTCCTAACGGACCAATGTTGCACGGAAATAAGGCGTTCGTCATCCTTTGAACGATAAAAGACCATAACATTTTTGTGATGCCTAAAAAATATACGAATTTGCGACAATCTCCCTGGGAAGGGTCGGGAAAGATTTAATCGGCGAACCTTTTGTCATTTGCGGACACTCTTGCTATGACTACTCCGTGTGGCGGAGGGAGTAGGATGGCAATCAAAGAGTCGAAAGACCGTGTTCCGGATAGTCTTGCCGAATTGCAGGCGTTGCGCCAGGAACGCGATGATCTTGAACTGTCTTTGGCCGCCACCATCGAGCATGGCGACGCCATCGCGGCGCAGTTGGCGACCGCCAATGCCCAACTGCAAGCTGAAATTCTGGAACGCCGCACTATCGAATCCAATTTGCGCAGCATGATCGAGACTATTTCTCGCAACAAAGAAGATCTTGAGGCGTTGATTCTGACCATCACCGAACATTCGGATCAATTGGATACTCAGTGGTTGTCCCTTTATCGTGAATCCGAAAGAAATGCCCGCCACGATCCGTTGACCGGATTGGCCAACCGCAGGCATCTGGACGAAACGCTGGAGACCGAGTGGAGCAGGTCCAGGCGCTGCGGCACGTCCCTGGCGGTTCTGATGTGCGACATTGATTTTTTTAAAATATATAACGACAGCTACGGTCACCCGGCGGGCGATGAATGCCTGAAGCGGGTCGCTTCGGTTCTGACCGCCGCAGCCGGGCGGGACAGCGATTCCGTGGTCCGCTATGGCGGGGAAGAGTTTACGCTGTTGCTGCCTAATACCGACAAGGCGGGCGCCATAAGGGTGGCGCAGGATATTCTCGACTGTTTGGCCCGCTTGGCGCTGCCTTTCAAGGAATCCCCAATTGCCGACGTTGTTACCCTTAGCATCGGTTTGGCGGTGACGGTGGCCGATGGTGGAAATTGCCTGGGTTTGATTGCCGAGGCGGACCGCTACCTGTATACCTCCAAACAGCGGGGGCGGAATCGGGTTACTTATAAAGGACAAGATGGCGAGTAATCCGCCCTGATTGAAATTATCATCTGAATCATTGGGGAATTTTGGCATGACGGTGCTGCAAGGCGAAGGGTACGAGGTCGGATATGATGCTGCGTCGGGAAACGTCCGTATCTCGGGGGTTTTGCGTCTGGGCGGCATGGAGGAGTATTTGCCCATGGCGCAAGTCTTGGAACAAGCCATTGGCGAACATTCGTCCGTGACATTGGATTTGACCGGCCTGGAATTTCTGAACAGTTCGGGGATCGCCACTTTGTCGAAGTTCGTAATCTCCGCTCGCAATCATCCCGGATGCGGAGTCACCATTCACGGCAGTTCCGCCGTGCCTTGGCAGGGCAAGTCGTTGAACAATCTGAAACGCCTGATGCCGGGTCTGACCTTAAGCATTGATTGATAACCATGCGCCGTGCCTCCATAAAATTCCGCATCGCCCTTATTGTCGTGGTCGCCATTGTTTCGGGGGTCGTCATCTCAGGCGTTCAATTATGGAGTTTGCGCCAATCCATCTATGCCGAGCGGGAACGGAAAGTGCACGACATGGTGGACGCCGCCTTGCAGTTGATCCGGTCCTACGATGACGAGGTCAAGGCCGGGCATCTCTCGTTGGATCAAGCGCAAGACATGGCCAAGAAAGCCATCCGTTCCATGCGCTGGGGAAATGGCGAATATTACGGAATCCATCGCTATGACGGCGTGACCCTGGTTACAGGCAATCCCAAATGGGAAGGCCTGTACCGCCTGGATGTGAAGGATGCCCACGGTGTGCCCTATGTGGCGCAAATGATCGCAACCGCCCAGCGGGGAGGCGGCATCATCCACTATTTGCAGACGCGCGGGCAGAATTCTGGAATCAACGCTATTCCCTATCCCAAGATGACCTATTGCGCCCCGTATCAGCCTTGGAATTGGGCGGTTGTGACCGGGGTGTATGTGGACGATATCGATGCGACGCTCATCCATCAATTTATGATCATCGGCAGTGCGGAACTCCTGGTGCTGTTGCTGTCGGGCCTATTGGCGGGGCTGATCGCCTTGTCCGTTACCCGTCCGGTGACGGGCTTGGTTGCGGCGATCACCGCCATTGACCCGTCGCACCCTGCCGACTGGGATTGTCCTCCCGCCCGCAAAGACGAGCTTGGGCAAATTGTCAGTTCGCTCGATGGCCTGATGCGCGTCTTCCAAAATGTGCTTGAGCAACGCGATCTCGCCCGCGATGAAAACGCCCGTCTTGGCGCCGAATTGGATATCTCCCGGCGCATGCAGCAAATGTTGCTGCCGTCCAAGGATGAACTGACCGCGCTGGACGGTTTGGAGATCGCTGGCTTCATGGAGCCCGCAAGCGAAGTCGGCGGCGACTATTACGACATTCTGCCCCATGAAAACGGCGTGCGCATCGGCATCGGCGACGTCACC
>CAIYCT010000153.1 GCA_903924765.1 uncultured Rhodospirillaceae bacterium
CACTTGGGTACCGTTGCCCAGGCCGTTCATAGACCTGTCTATTCTCTGCCGTCCACATATCGCCCCCATTTGTTGCCGTGGGGACGATAGAATCATAAGTGATTCATCCGATTCAAGAACCTTCCGGACGGGCTCTTAGGGCTTCGATGGCGTGAGCAAATCGGGGGTTGCTTGAAAAAAGACGAAAGATGCCGATTTGAAGCACCAGCGATTGAACCAAATCAAGGCCAAGGATGTTGATCGCTCCGATTGGCGAGTTTATGTGAGATCCAAGCGAAAAATAGGCGGAATTGGTTAGCTTAAGCAGCTCCGACGTCATCGCCAGGTCTTTTTTTATGATCACGGCGATAGATGCCGTCGAGGCTGTTGGCGACTCGAGTTCCGTCTTGAGTTGAAGAAACAGGTCGGGAACGCTGGGCAGATGGGTTACCCCTTGTCCATCGCAGCCTGTTCGCCTAAGCGATTGGCCCGCATCCGTTCAAGTTCGGACGCAACAAACGACGCGGAAATTCCGGTCACACCAAACCGCTCGAAGAGCGAAGTGATCATAGGATACACATACTGACCAAGATCAGTCTCCACCCCAGAAACCGGGGCAGCTCCCTCCAACATGGCCTCATCGGTACGCGAACGTCCACCGCCGAAATAATCAACGCTCATCGGCGAAGCCCAGGCGCGCAAATCACGACCCTGCAAACCGGAGTAGTAGGCGCGCAGGCGGATGGTGGTGTTTTCTGGATTGCGTGAAATCAGCTTCGCCAATTTGGCGGCATGGAGAAACGCCTCACCAATCCGCCAGATAGGTAATGTCGTGTCAAAGATTGTGCCTGCCGGAATTGTCTCTTGGGCGTCTTCTTGATACCCGCGTATCAGCAACATCCGTCCCGACGTCGCAGCACGCCAGAAATCACAATGCGCCGCATCGTAAAATGGCCGATCAAATCCGGCCTTGTCTCCGGGTGGAAGCCAACACTCAACCACCCCATCCACCTCATGGGCCTGGGTTTCGGTTCGCTTTGGCAGCCAAAACAGCGGCCAACCAGTGTGCAACACCACAGCCTGCCGCAGTACATCAGTAAATTTGTGCAGTTCAGTGTCTTTGATATCGCCGTCCAGAGCATAGTCGATCCGATACCAGCCATGGGGAAAACGTCCGGGCGAAGTCTTCGGCAGGTCTTTGGTCAAATCGCGCCACCGTGCGAAGGCATCGCGGACGAAGATTTCTTGCGACCCTTCTGCCGAAGTCTCTTCAACCAGCCCCACCACGCGGAGTATGTCCATGGCTTTGGCGAGCGATAGCGTAAGTTCACAGCGATCGAAGGCGATAATGGTCGGGATACTGACGCTCGCCAACGCGGCATGATCCTTCTGCGTCATCTTCTCAGCCTTGCGACGACGTATGGCCTCATTGACCAGCGCAGGCCAATTCAACGGGCTTAGTCCTCCAACAATCTCACGCATCCGTTCCTCACAATCTCGGTATAGCGCGCGCCAAACGGGTCGCGGCTTTCATCGTCCGGTTTTGGCAAAAGTTTCTCAGCTTGCTTAACCTTGGCCTTGATGTCTCGGAAAGCACCGGAAATTGCGGCCTTTGAAAGACCGATCCGTTCGCCAAAAGCGGTCAACACCGGACGACTGACAGCATCAAGCGTAAGAAAATCGCCCCCAACCGACAGCGCAAATTTCTGGCTGTATCCCTCGCCCGCATAGGTTCCAACATTGACCAAGTCGTAGACGGGCGAAAGGCGCAAGCCCTCCGGCCTTTCGAGCAAGGTGAAATTCTTGAGATGCGCGTCGCCGTTGGCAACCAGTACAAAGGTGATTAATCGGCGATAAAAACGCGCCAGATCGATTTCTGGACGCGCGGAATGTTCACGGATAACCCCGGCCACTTCCTCATAACTCGCTTCGTATTTGCCGCCATAATCCGCGCCGCGCGGCTTGCACAGGATTTGCGCGAAATCCTCTGCCCGTAATTTCCGTCCGTCCACCGTGCGATCAAAGCGCGTGACGATGAGCGCGGATTCATCTAGCTCGGCGATCCGATCCAGACGAAACTCAGTCACTTCGTCCGCCCCCAGTATCGCCGCCGTCCAGCGCAGACTTAGGTTTTCATTGCGCACCAACGTCGGCAAGGCTTCGGAATTGAACTTGGCGATATAGGGATCTGGTCCCGTCGCCCCTGCCGGACGATAGATGTTGGCGGCGTCATCACGGACAACAAGCAGCTTACGCTGGACACCCGAAATGGTGCGCCCTGGATTGGTCGCTTCATTGATGAGCGGAATTGATGAGTCATCAAGTGCAGGCAGGACGCCGACAGCACCGATACAATCCGCGCCATAACGGAGCAAAAGTCCAAAATCATCTTCTTCGGCAATATGAGCGACACGCGCTTGTTGTTCGCGCAACCAACCTTCGGCTCCAAGGTGTTGAAAGAACGGGTGAAGCCCCTGCCGCCACTCATGCTCCCGACGAACCTCCGGGAAGCAACACGCGATAGGTTCACGCCATTGTTCGTGATAGACAAAGCGCGTCCCACCTGACGCCGTTTCTTCCAGACGTCCGGCAATCTCGTCCTTAAAGGACACCTGGGCGATACGCAGATTATTGGTCATTTCTAATTTACTAAAAATCACAATCCACCATAATTGGTGAATTTAATAAACTATAGCTTATTTTACAAAATATATCAACCACAGGATAACCTGTGGCTTACCCAATGGCGAAATGCGGCAAAAAGAGAAAATATATTTGATTCGCCAAGACCTTAACCAAAACCATGTGACCAAACGAAATGACTGAAATCACATTGCCGCAAGTTGGTCGCCTCCGTTGGCCCCTCCAGCGACAGCCGAAGGGATGTCGCATTTGCTGAACCCTTCGGGTGGCGCAATGTGAATATCAATGTCTTCTGAGAAACGGTGAATGATGCCGCATCCCTTTGACAGGGATGTGCCCCCTTTGAGTTGGAAGTCATATCCGGCCTTTTTCAGCCCATACAGGCAGTGCATGAGCAAATAGTCTTTTTCCGCCAAATAGGGGGCTATCTTTCGGCGGTCAGCCACAATGCGGATCAGATCGGAAAATTCAGGATGTTCGTGCAGGTAAATTTCAGGCGGCATGATAAGCACCGGTATCGCTGAACACGGTTTCAAAGAAATTTCGCGTCCTTACGCCTGCATAGGCACGCACGGCTTCCATCAATTTTGACCTGGGCATCGTCCGAGCCTTCTCGGTGACGTTCCTAAGAACGGCATTCTTGTCCTCGGCTAGGAAATGCAGATTGTTCATAAGATCAACCAACAAGAACTCCTGACTGCTCTTGGTCGGGAATCTCGGTCTTTTGACAAAAAAGAAAGCCCGTCCGTTCAGGGGGATGTCCCGTTGAATGTTGAAAATGTGCGGTAGGCGTTGCTGACCTTGAGCCTGTAGGCTCTGGGTATCGAATC
>CAIYCT010000154.1 GCA_903924765.1 uncultured Rhodospirillaceae bacterium
CACTTGGGTACCGTTGCCCAGGCCGTTCATAGACCTGTCTATTCTCTGCCGTCCACATATCGCCCCCATTTGTTGCCGTGGGGACGATAGAATCATAAGTGATTCATCCGATTCAAGAACCTTCCGGACGGGCTCTTAGAGGATGCTGAACAGAGAAGTCTTGCAGAATACATTGTGCGCCGCAAAGTGATCCTTGATTTTATCGAGATTTTGCTTGAGAAAGTACGTGACGATACGCGGGATAGCTCGTACCAGCGTGAAGACATACTCCATTCATTCATTTGCCCGATGAGGGTCAATACCTTGACCGAAGGACGCAAAGTTGAGGCCGCTGCGTCACATGACTTGTGGATCGTTGATGAACGGCTTACATTCGCTCAATATTTCAGCTCAGATGTTGAATTCTCTGAGTTATCTGCGGCCATCGATAGTGAAGAACGACCCGACGTGCTTGTCTTTGACCGTGTTCATGGCCTACGGCAAACGGAAGCGCCGTCCAAGGTTTTGCTTGTTGAATTCAAGCGCCCAGGGAGGAAATCTTATGCAGATGATGAAAACCCGCAGCTTCAGGTCGAGCGATATGTGCGCAGACTTCAGTCGGGCGGACTCACAGATGTAAAAGGTCGCCCAATCAAGCTGGATCAGAATACGGTTTTCAATTGCTTCATCGTGGCCGATATCGTGGGAAAGCTCGATGACTGGACATATAGCTGGCAGCCTACAGCAGATGGTCGGGGACGTATTTATAGGCCTAGCAGCGGTTTCAATGGAGCTATTGAACTTATCGGATGGGACGCTCTTCTTGAAGATGCAAGGGCGAGAAACCAAGCATTCTTTGACAAGGCTGGAATATCTGGGAAGAGCTTCTTTAGCACTTAAACGACTGATCGCCTGACACAGCAACCACCTCGCCCACCCGATCCAGATACGCCGCGATATCAGCCAACAGCCCGTCAGCATCTTCCACCGTGTCGGCTTTCATCTGTTCCAACTCCTGCCGCGCCGTCGTCATGTTGCACCATGGGACCGGCGTTGATGCCGTCAGCCGTTCCCGCCTCCACGCATCGAACTGGTTTCGCAGATCAGGCGGCAGTGCCTCGGGTGCTTCGGCGTAGATCAGTCTTGCCCCCAGTTCCTTGATCCGCGCATCGGCAATCCGATCCAGGATGACGGCGCGTTCCGGCCACGGCACCGCATGAAATCTTTCCATCAATCCCGCGTCGGCACGGCTGGGAAACCCCTCGTAAATCCGCTGTTCCACGTACTGCGGCGGCTCCCGGTCAGCATAGCGCGTGGACAATGCCGCGCCGATGTTGCGCCGGAACTCCGCATGGTCCTGGATCAGCAGCACCCGGCCCTGAGCCGTGACCAGATCGGCTTGCTGTAGTCCGATTGGGTCAATCCCCACCGGTATCAGGATTGGTTGGCTGTTGCTCCGCACGATGCGGATCAGCCGTGGCGAAGCCTTCAACTGCGCCCGGATGGCGTCAACGTCCATGTCTAGATAAGGCGTTGGATCATGGGCCACGTCGAAGACGGCGACCTCGGACGGGCTCTCGGGATTGACCCCAATGCGGGCGGCAAGAATGCTGGGCGCACCAAACGCCATGTCGGTGAAGTGGAACAGGTAATGCTCGTCCATGAACTCAGCGACGGCCTGTTTGCTGCGCATTTGCCGCATGGCATTCCACACAGCCGGAGCTTTGGCGCGGATCAGTTTTGCCAATTCCAAGGTGGCGAAGGTATCCGACAGCGCATCATGGGCGTGGTCATGCAACAGGCCATTGGCAGCGGACAGCAATCCCAGCTTGAACGAGGCCTGTCCCGCCGCATTCTTCGGGATGGTCAATACATCCGGCGCATATTGGGATGCCGCATGGGCGACCCGCATCATGTCCATCCGGGTATTGCCGCTCGTGTTGGTCAGATAGACCGGGTTCAGGGTCTGATAAAGAGCCTGCCGCAACATGCCCTCGTCATAGCCCAAGCTGTTGAACCCCACCATGACCGCAGGGGCGTGTTTCTCGATCAGCGCCCGGATGGCCCGGATCATCTGGTAATGGGACAGTGGAGCCGTGGCGATGTCGGAAGGCCGAATGCCAGTGATCGCCAAGGCCCCCGGTGACGGCAACACATAAGGCAACAGCCGACAGCGTAGATTGACCTCTTCCACCACGTCCAGATTGTCATCCGTGACCAGCGCGGCGAACTGGAGGATTTGGTCGAACCCGGCTTCCAGCCCTGTGGTTTCAGTGTCGTAGAATATGTATGCCATCGGATCGCCTGACTTAAAGAAAAACGGTCATTGCCCAAAGCTGGTCCCAACGTGCGACAGCCTCCTCAATGCCCCCAGCTTCCATCCCACCGGCTTCATTCTTCCGGCGGCACCTGGGCGACATTCTCGGCCATATCCCTGATCAGGTCCAACCATCTCACGCGCACAGCCATCAGATCGGCAACTTGCGGCCAGCCGCCACTCGTCTTTAGGACCACCCTGGCCCCTTTTGACGGGTCAGATGGTGGGCGAACAAAAGCATTGGGAACCAAGGCGGCAACGCTGGCCATGTAATCGTTGCCCAAGTTTGCCCCCGTCATCGCATCCTTGAGATTGAGTCCGTAAATCTCAACGTCGCCGTTTTTATACAGGTTGCCCAACGTCCAGTTGCGTCCATCGCGGTCAGTCACACGAATGCCCAGCGACGCGGTTCCGGTCGCAATCTGGCAGCCGACCTTTTCACATTCATCAAGAAATGCCTGCACCGTCGCTATTTGATCGGGCACATTGGCTGCGAGCGTTTCAAAGAACATCTCCCTTGAAACGCTGGTGGCCTTGGGCTGGGAAGACTTCCCTGGTTCAACCGTAATTGTCGGAACCGGATCAACGATCACGCCATCAACCACCCTGACGGTGAGGCGGATGATTTCGGTGCGGGCCTCGATCCGGGGAACGACCAGATAGGGAGTGGTTGAATTCTCTGGCATCCGAAACACGTCAAGCTGCACCAACCCCAATGAAAACGGCGAGGCTGATTGATGGGTCAACAGATCGGCAATGCTGCGCACCGTATCCGATAAGCCATCACCGACAATCAGCCCCAGCATCCGGCCTCGTCGAAGATTGAGGGTGACGGCTTCTTCAAAGCGGAACTCGTCCATATCATTGGCCGCAGCCCCGGATAGAGCGTACAGGGACTCTGCCGGGTCGATGTTCTGATCCCATGACGCCATCGACCGGCGGGCGCGAACCACCGCCCGTTCCAGTTCCGCATAGGTCAGGCGGGAGATTTCAGCAATATAAGACAGCAGTTGGGCGACCACCTCGCGTCGGGCTTCTGAATTGCGGATCAGCTTGCATTCGACGACGACAAGCCCACCGTCCGGGGTAATCAAAAGATTATCGACAAAGCCCGTCGGAGAGCCGTTATTGTTGCCCAGCGGCAATTCACAACAGATGGACCGCGCACCGCAGAAGGCGGGTTCGATGTCCCTCAACGGCAACACCTCGGGGTTATGGTAAACGATGCGCTGGAGCAGGTCTTCATTGTACTTCTCGCCATCTTGTCCCGACGTTGACAGCTTTCTGAGCGCCGCTCCCCGACCGGTCAACCCACCACCGAAGTCAGACACAGCAACCGGCACACCACCAGGGTGGCGCTTAGTCTCGACTGTGACGAATTTTTCATACGACATGCTGTTCCCCCAAGAACCAGAACCTGCGGTGCGCCCCCGCAAGTTGGTTCCGATCTCCATTCCTGGTGATCGGGGAGTTGGAAAACCG
>CAIYCT010000155.1 GCA_903924765.1 uncultured Rhodospirillaceae bacterium
ACCATTATGTCCGAGATGTCTCGTGCGACGAGGACAAGAGCCGCATCCGTCACAACCCCGGAATCATGGCTCGCGCCCGCAGCTTCGCCCTCAATATCTTGCGCAAAAACCGAACCACAAACATTGCGCAGGCCCTCTGGAACGGGGCTCTCAGCATCGATCACATTCTCGCCTACGAGGCTATCTGATTAGCGTTAAACAGCCCTGGGCAACTGAGACACTGGGAGTAAAGGTAAGCGCCGTTCCCAAGAACTGGTGGTAGTCTAAAGAGCCGCGCAGCCTATAGCCCCAAGAGAAATTGGTCACGAAACCATCGTTTTGGCAGCCATCGACTTGAGGATTGCTTGCGCATGTGTTGTTCCCGGAACTCGACGCGGAGCCGAAGATAAACGACCGTCCGTATCGTATGGAGGTGCCGTTGCGGTAGTCGGGAACACTTACCCATTCGAACGCGGTTTCACCCAATACGGTGGTCTGATCCGCACCGAGGATGCCGCGGTAAACATTGATGCCGTTCAACTGGAATTGAGTTTTGTTGAAGCGGTCATACCCAGTGACATCGGACGACGACGCCGCGTTCAAATAGGTTGTGCCCAAAGGTCCCTTGCTGGTCAGCAAAGCGTTCAACAAGTCGTTGCCGTTCCGCTGCACAGGAAGATTGGGGGTAAAGCTCACTTCAGCGCCAACAGACCAGCCGTAGATAGTGGTGGCGGCACTTGCGCCGTAATATTGGACGCTGTTCGGATATTCCCAAAAGGCGGAGGCCGATCTCACCCCTAAGGCGCCACCGTTAGCCTGCGCTCCGAAGAGTGGAAACAGGGTTGCCGTTCCACCGCTCAGAGTATCTTTTTGGGCTGAGCTGGCGGCCCCCAGGTTCCTGTATTGGTTGAAATAATCGGAGTGCGGGAATTGATATTCATGGCGTACAGTCCGAATTCCGTATCGATGATTTCCGCCGGAATCTTGACGGCTACGCCGCCTTGTCCGCCATTTCTGCCATCATGCCCTCTTAGTATGGGGGCATAGGCTCCGGACGAGATGGCCGATGCAGCCGATGCCGTGCCGACGGTGATCTTGTTGCAATCGCCGGGATTTGTGCCAACGTTCGTGTCCACAATCGACCAGTAGGTGCCGCATGCGTCAACCACGGTCGGTTCCCACAGAAACTGATAAAAGCCTTCGACGGAGATGCCGTGGCCCAGCCCAAGGTTGGCGTAAGCTGCGGTGATCGGCAGCAGCCCTTCCTTGACTTCGGTTCCGGGATGCCGGAATGCGGGAACGTCAATGGGGTTGATTTGGTTGATGCCTTGAACGAAAAGACTTTCGCCCCAATTGATGACTTGTCGCCCAACACGCACTTGCAGCGGGTGCTCTGCCACGTCGAACGTATTGTAGGCGTAGGCATCCAACAGCTTGGCGCCGTCAAAGCGTTGCAGCGTGTCAAAGCCCTTTTCAGACAGGGACTGTCCTTGAGTGTAGCCGTTGGCTTGGTTGCCGTAAGCGACGTCCGCGTTCTTTTGCAAATCATACCAAGCCTTAACGCGAACGAACGCTCCCATGTCGTCACGCTTTACCCCGATATCGGAGATTACCTTGAAAACCGACGAAATCTGATCGCCCTGTTTGTAGTTCAAGTCGCCAGCATCGGCGCTTGTGCCGCCTGTTCCGCCAAAGTTGCCGATTCTGGCGCCGTCGGCTTGAGTATACAGCTTGCTATCAGCATTCCCCGCCCGCCACGCAGAACCGTATGAAACGGTGGTGTTCCAAGTGCTTTGCCAATCGTCACCCAGATCGAATGACGCTGCGACAGCGCGGTCGCCCGCGACACTCATGACGGAGGCGGCCACCAGGCCAGCTCCCGCCCAATATATTTTTCGTACCCCCATAATCCCTATCTCCTCTCAACTCTCGTCCACGGACACAGGTCAGTAATGACTGTGGCCGAATTTGGTTGTGAAGGAAGGTGATCGTTTGTGCCGGTTGACATGTTTGTTGGCAAAGAGAGACGACTTATACGTCGCTTATGCCTACATTCAATCCGGCGTAGTTACCATCAGTG
>CAIYCT010000156.1 GCA_903924765.1 uncultured Rhodospirillaceae bacterium
AACCAGCGTCCAGGTGTTCTTCGACGCTCATAATGAGTTCGGTCGTGAAGTGCTGGTCGAATTTGTCGCGCCCAATGATGGGTTGGCGTTCGTGGTCAGACAAGATGGGTCGGTCACCGAAAGCTGATCATCAGCACCAGAAATTATTGCCGATCGGTTTAAGGAGTGGTGGGCTCGCTGGGTGAGGCATGGCGATTACTTTTTCTCCAGGTCAAACGCAGCACCGTTGCACGGCGGACTCACCAAAACGCCAAACGAATTAGGGGGCGGATTGACGATCGATCTGGTCTGTTAGGCGGTGTCGCTTGGGCATAGAATCGATGGCGCGGCATCGCTCCTAGGTTTCTTAGCCTGGACATCAGCCAAAAGTCCCCGGCGAGCGGTGTCGGACCTATAGTGCCCCAAACTCACGGCCGATAACTCTGTGGTCGTTTTGCAGAAGCAGAAGCTTCGATTATTGAATAGTGGAGAACCGCAGTCATGGAACCCTCGAAAGCTCAGACGCTCATCCTCTTCTCAGTAAAGCCAGGATCAGCAATTCCTTATACGGAGCATCGTCTTGAAGACCAATGCGTCGAGCTCGGACTTGTTAGGAAGACCAATCAAGTGCCAGCGTGGTGCCTAACTAATGAGGGTGCCGCCCTTTGGGAATCAATGCTACACTGATACAATGGTGCGCTTTAGTCGCGTCCTGCAGATCGATAAAGTCTTGTGTTGAAATGCTCTTGGCTATTGAGTTGAATTTACGTGAATGTAGGAAAGTTATGCCTTGAGCCTTGCGCGGCATGGACGGAGCAGGATGTAGGGTTTGGGGCGATCTCAGGTATGATGCATATGCGAGTTCAATTTTTGTCGACATGCGGTAATGCGTGCTCGTAAAACCCTAAACGCTACATCCATCTGCCCGCCCGACCTAATACTCAAGTGCGGTCATGATGGTCATCACCCTGCAAGTCTTTGTAGGATCAGCGGGGTCAGGCGAACCATATTCAAGATTGTCATCATAGTAGTCGATTTTCCAAAGAATCTTTTCACCATTATACACAAATGACCCATAGTCTCTTTCACCGTACGGGTCGTTGTCCTTGCTAAAAGCATCATAGGCCCTTATCTTCGCGATAATCTCATTGACGGCAGCTTGGCCGAGAGCCTGGACACCGGCGGTCATCATGATCTTGCCACCCGTTCCATGACGGCGGAGGGAATCATTCAATGCGGCGATCTTCTTGGCTGTGGCGTTCAAGGATGTCATGTTGGAATCTCCGGGCATGGTTGATGGCGCCGACGAAATTGGCGTGATGGTGGTCGGGATGTTTCGTAATGCAGAACGACCGGCCGATTTGCGCGGCCAGTCGTTCATTGCAAGCAGGTCACTTCACCGTCTTCAGTGCCGGTGTCGTGGTGGTGGCGTTCCTCTGCTTCAAGTTGCGACGACGGCTATCGCTCACTGCCTTCAACACGGCATCAAGTTCACCCGCCAACACCGCCTTCTTGACGGTCTGGAGGGTCGGAACCAGCTTCTCCATGGTGCCGACCACAATGGACGGCTTGTTGTTGATGGCGACCGACTTGTTTGCGAAGCGGAGTTCCAGCATTACCCGGTCGACTGAGTCCCTAAACCACATGCGCCTGAAGACTTTCTCCATCTTCATGCGTTCCTTGGTTCCTGTCTCCTTATTCTCAACCCACTTATCGACGGTGGTGTAGTAATGTTCGCCAGCGATCGCCGCATTGGCTCCAGCAATTTGAATATCAATGGCATCGGCCATCTTGCGGCGTAGCTTGATCTTCGGATCAGTGTTTTCAGTGCGCTTGGAAGCATCTGAAAACGATAACGAATCTATGATGTTGGCCATCTTGACCTCCATGTGTTTACGACATGGACGAGCCTATGGAGCCGTGGAAGGCGGTCAACCGGAATGTGAGAACAAAACCAGAATTATGGTGGCGCCGGAATCGGGAATCGAGTTGGGGTGGCGCCGATATAATGGTGCCGGACAGAATGCGCTGGACTTTCACGAAAGCGTGACCAGGAGCCCGGCCATGTTTGGAATCGCGTGTCGGCGGCGGTCATGACGAGCACTTTTCCGGCGCGCTCTTCGCTTCGGGCCCT
>CAIYCT010000157.1 GCA_903924765.1 uncultured Rhodospirillaceae bacterium
CATATGCTTGCTCCGTTTCTGCCGTCGCTGTGTACGGCGCTATGTTGAAACCAGTGAAGAAAGTCAAGCCGCCGTTCGGTCAGTAAATCACTGGCAAACACCGGGGGAGAGCCGAGTTGGTCGTCGCACCCTGGCGTGGCAGGCCGCCGTCAGCTCGTAGGGCGCCCCAGGAACTCGACACCGATAAACTCACGCTTGGTGTCGTCGTCGTATGTCCAGCGACATGACGAGACCGTGTAGCCGGCCACCGTCAGGGCTGCGCGGATAACACCAGGAAGCCGCGCTTCGGCCGGCTTGTCGGTCATCGGCCGTAGTAGACTGATCTCATTGCTTCTGACGTGGAGCTGCGTATGGTCGATTCCCACCAGATGAAGCGCTGGGGCGATCGCGAACTTGATGCTGTACCAATCGTGCAGCTCAGGGTCGGTGGCGATGATTGGTTCGCCGGCCAGGAACCGGTCTTTGATCACTGTCAGAGCATACATGTAGGCGGGACCTGGGTCGCGTGCGATGGCCGGTTCGCCAAGCTCGAAGCGTCCTTGCAGTATATTCTCGGCATACAAATAGGCGGCCTTCGAATCGCTGGCGATGCTGGGCTCAGCTTCAATCCACCGTCCCTTGAAAACGCCGAGCGCGTAGTAGTACGCTTCCTTCGGCTCGGCCATGATCGCGGGCTCGGCGGCTGGGAAGCGTGCCCTCAGAATCTGGGTCGCATAGGCCCGCCCGAACCGGGCGCTGGTGGCGATCTTGGCCTCGCACTCGGCCCAGGGTCCTTTGATGATGCGGCACGAATAGCTGAATGCGTGCTTGGGGCTGGTGGCGATGGCAGTCTCCCCCATTGGAAACCGCCCCTTGAGAGCGAAGTGGGCGTAGTCATTTGAGTACTTTGCGCTCGTGGCGATGGAGAACTCACCGAGTGCAAAGGGACCCCTCAACACGTGCTTCGCATACAGAAACGAATAGCGAGCACTCAGTCCGATAATCGGCTCATCTTTGGGACACCGGCCTCCGATCTCAAGGAGAGCGTTGAAGTACGCTGCCTTTGCATCTTTGTCGGCTTTTCTGGTCATGACCTCGCTCCTGACTTTGCTGTAGAATGCTGCGGCATCGACGGAGTTGTGGCCGAACGCTGAAGGGTGTCGGCGGCTGCCAAGGTGGCTGGGGTCAAGCGAGCGGCAAGCGAGAATGGCGATACAGCGGCGTCCGCCGACACCAACGAAGCCTTAGGTGCCGCGGAATCTCTTGGAAAGGACCGCCTTGGCCTTTGCACTATGAATGTTACCTGATCGAAATCTGGATCAAGCGAGCGAAATATACCGAATTGTGTTGCATATGAACGAAGGGTAGGGTTGCAGCCATAGTCCCACGCGACGACCTCAATTCTCCAGCCCCTCTTGTGTGCAGCCATCAGAGTAGGAATAAAGCCTTTGCCCTCCCTAAGGCCATTGCCGTCGCCGGTTACGAGTACGATCGTTCCTGGTGTCTTTTGAGAATTAAGGAGATCAATGATCTTGGCCTGAATTGCCTCGTCAACAGTCGTCTCTTGATTGTGCTCGTTGCGCAGATGAACGTCTACTTCTGCACCGGCATTGCGGTAATCCTGCCAGAATTGATCGCGTCCTGGTGCGTTGGAACCCACGACATAGCAACGCGAGATTTCACGCCCGTTAGCTACAACAGTAATAAGGCCTGGGACGTATAGCCCGAACCGGGCAACCGTATCGAGTTGAAGGCCTTCCTGCTGCGGCAACAAAA
>CAIYCT010000158.1 GCA_903924765.1 uncultured Rhodospirillaceae bacterium
GACACAATCTCCGCCTCATCCTCGCATGGCTGAGGCTTTTGTTGGCCTTAATCTGGGTGATGATCCGAACATCAATCCTGCCCCAAAACCACCCGCTGGTTGTGGATGAAAACTGAATCGGGGTTTTTCACGGACGACTATCCAGCAACGACGGCGCTTTACGCATGATGAAGTTTTCTTCGTCGTTGAAGTGCCGCGCGGCATAGGCGATCAGGCCATTCAGCTGCTTGGCCATCTGCGCTTGTGTTAGCGTGTCGCGGCCAAAATGATTGATCAGGCGGATCAAGCCCTTGTGTTGGCCATCCAGCTTTTTATGACCAACTGACAGATCGTCGGTCCAGACGATAAGGTTTGCTTCAACCGACATTGACGTTCCCCCAAGAATTCAGCCTTCAGTTTACCCCCTGCGGCGGCAGACAACAACAAATCCGTTATTGAGTTGACCAGAGCGCGGCAAAGGAGCGCAAAAAATCCGCCAGCCCTGGTTCCGACGCCAAGTCGATGGCTTGGTCCAAAGGCAGCCATTGCCGGTCCCGTTGGCTCCGTTCGGGCCAATCGTCCAGCTCTTGTTCCACCATCAGCAGATAGACCCGCACACGGGTCGGCGCTTCCACTCCGGTGCGCAGACGTTTGGTGGAATCGAATCCGCCGATGGTCTTGGTGGAAATTTGACCGACAACGCCCGCTTCCTCGAAGGCCTCCTGGGCGGCGACCTCGGCGGCTTTGATGTTTTTTTCCGGACGGCCGCGCGGCAAAATCCAGCGTCTGGTCTCGCGCGAGGTGACCATCAGGACCTGCGGGCGCTGCTCGACAAGCTTAATCGGCAAGGCCGCGTATTGGATTAAAATGCCGGTCATTGCAAACGCTCAATTCCTGAAAGACTGGATGTCTTAAGATTTGGGGTGATTCCTAGCGGCGTCAACCTCTTAAGGCTTGCAGTTCGGCGACGGTGGCGTGCAGACGGGCGGCTAAGTCATGGGCGACGGTATCAATCACGGCGAACGCCAATTGGCGATGATGGTCGGCCAGATGATCGAACTTGGCGCGGTGCAGGACATAGACGTCCACATCGGTTACCGCGACGGCGTCGGAAGTGTAGCCTTGGGCGTGGAGAAAACCCAGCCCGCCGATGACGTCCCCCGGCACTGCGGTGGCCAAGTGATAGTTGTCTTTCTTACGGATGGGCAAGGTGATCCTGACCGTTCCCCGGCGGATTAGGAACAACTCATCGCAATCAGCGCCCGCCTTATAAACTCTTGAGCCCGCTTCGATGGAGCGCTGCTCCAAGATGGATTCCAAGGCCGCCAGCGACCGGGGGGGCTGATTGGCGAGGCACGGCATCTGGGCGACCGACAGCATGGTTGCGTCTACGGCGCCGTCAGTGGCGATGTTTTTATTGTCGTCGATCCATTCCAGCGCGTCATCCAGCTGATGGAAGGCCAAGGCCTTGTCGGATGGATGGAGCACGCCGGTTTCCTTCAAGAACCGCTTCATCTTCAATCCGCTGGGCAATCCCTTGGGAATGTCGCAGAAAATCAGAGAACCACCGCGCTTTTCCAGCTGATCTTTGATTTGTTCCAGCACATGGGTGGCGGTGACGTCCAAGGATTGAACGCGGCGCATGCTTAAGATGATGTATTTGCGGACGCTGGCTTCCGGCTCCAGCGCGTCGTGCAGCTGGCTGGCGGTGCCGAAGAAGAGACTGCCTTGCAGTTCGAAAATCACCACATCGCTGACGGCTTCCTCGGGGATTTCGATCGAGCCTTTGCCGACGATGCGCTTGTTGAGTATGTCGCCTCCCTCAATGCGGTTATGGATGATCGACGAGCGGGTTTGCTCGTGGATGAACAGTATAATCGACAACGCCACCCCCACGCCCGACGCGGCGATCAACGTGCCGAACAGGGCGACCAGAATGACGGACACGATAACGGCGAAATCTAGTCGTGTGGAGGGCGAGAAAAAAAACGTCAGGCTGTCACGGTCGATCATGCGAATGCCCACCACCATTAAGATGGCGGCCAACGCGGATACCGGCACCCAGGAGATCAACGGCGACAGCAGAAGATAGGTGGCGAAGCAAAACATGCCCGTCATAACGCCAGACAGTCGGGTGTTGCCGCCGCTGGTGTAATTGACCACCGAGGCGCCCATGGCGCCCGAACCGGGTATTCCGCCGATCAGCGAGGACATTATGTTGGCGATTCCTTGGCCGATCAATTCGCGGTTGGGATTGTGGTCACCGTTGGTCATGGTGTCCAACACGACGCAGGTTTTTAGCGTGTCGATGGACAACAAGGCGGCCAAGGTCAAGGCGGACAGCAGCACGTGCGACAGCGCATCGGGGCCCAGATGGCGAAAGGCATGCACGCGGGCGATCATCAAATCATGCAGCGAGCCGCTCGAGGTGATGATGGGACCGACCACCAGCGGATTGTGGCTAACGCTCATAAGATTGGGGTCCAGCGCGCCAAGACCGAAATAGACGGCGACGCCGATGCTTAAGGATACGATGGCGGGCGGCACGGCGCGAGTCAGCCTGGGTGTCAGGATCATGGCAGCCATGACGACACTCCCGATCAGGATGCTTTGCCAGGCCCACTCGAACGGGTGTTGGAGTGCCGCAAGCAGCGGCGTTCCGGCAGGCGATCCCAGGAATTTAGGAATTTGCGACCCTAAGATGATCAAGCCAACGCCACTCAAATAGCCGCTGACGACGGGAAAGGGGATGAATTTGATCAAGCGCCCGACACCGACCACGCCCAGCAAGACTTGCATCCCCCCGCACAACAGCCCGATCAATCCCAACAGCAACAGCGTCATATCGGCTGGAAGGCCGCTGGCGGAAAAATCCAACGCTACCGCCGAGAGCATGGCGGCGGCGGGCGCGGATGGGGCGGAGATCAAGCGAGGGCTGCTGCCCAAGCTCGGCGCGATCAAGCCCAGAACCGAGGCGCCCAAAAGGCCAGCCACGGCGCCTTGGCCCGAGAGCGACGTGCCCAACGCGGCATAAATGGTTACTCCAAAGGCGATGGCCGACGGCAGCGCCACCAGCATGGCGGCCAGTCCGCCCCAGACGTCTCCGATAACGTGACGGTCAGAATGTTGAATGGTGCTGCTTGTCATAGGAGTGGAGGTCTCATTTATGGGGCTTAAGTGTTGGCGCATCCTTTTGCCTCCTTCTTGACGAAAGGCGCAAGCGCTCATTATGACATAAATATTACAGGTATTCCCGTGAATTTACAGGGTGGACGCAGGGCAAAGCGTTACGGGATGTTTGTGGTGCGATGGTTACCGTATTGAAGGACCTGAATTTTTTCAAGGGTGACCAATCCCGAGCGGATCATGGTATCGATCACCGATAGAAAAGATTGGATTTTTTCCTCGGTATCGACAATTTCGATCACTAAGGGAAGGTCTTCGGACAGGCGCAGAATCTTGGCGGTATGCACGCGGCTGGAAAGGCCGAACCCCATGGACCCGCGCAAGACGGTGGCCCCGGCCATGTGGAGTTCGCGGGCTTTCATGACAATGGCCTCGTACAAAGGCTGATGGCCGATCTTTTCCTGCTCGCCGGTATAAATCCGCAGCAGCATGGCGTTCCGGGGCAATTGCATGAACTTCCTCCTATCTGTTCAACAGCATGGCGCCTTCGTGGCCCAACCACACTCCGGCCAAGCAAAGGATCACCGATAGCAAAATATTGCCTCCGGCCTGTAGGAACTCGCCGTCCTGGGCCAAGGACAAGGTCTGAAGGCTGAAAGAGGAAAACGTAGTATAGCCGCCGCAAATGCCGATCATGAAGAACTGACGCCATTCGCTGGGCACCATGATGCGTCCGTCCGGGCCGGTCATGGTGGCGAACAGGCCAATGGCAATCGAGCCGGTGACATTGATGACTAAGGTGCCCCAGGGAAAGGTTTGTCCAATGGCGTTGGCGATCAATCCCGACAGCCAATAACGAAGAACAGAACCGATGGCGCCGCCGGCCGCGACAAAAAAATAGGTCATGCCAGATCCTCTCCTTATGTGCCGGGGCAACAAGTTTGCGCCGGGTTTATGGACAAGAGGTGGTAAGAGGGCACAGTCTTCCACCACGTCTGAATCAGCGCAGCAGGAGTCATCAGCCCCGTTCGGGCGGTTTCGGGAGAACCCCATTCCCATCGTTTGGTCTAACCCTAAAGGCAGAAGGTGCGATGGTCAACGGTGCAACGCTGGCAAGTCGCGCAAATTTGAGATAAGAAGAATTTATAACAA
>CAIYCT010000159.1 GCA_903924765.1 uncultured Rhodospirillaceae bacterium
CGCATGGCTGAGGCTTTTGTTGGCCTTAATCTGGGTGATGATCCGAACATCAATCCTGCCCCAAAACCACCCGCTGGTTGTGGATGAAAACTGAATCGGGGTTTTTCACGGACGACTAAACAGATTCAAGTAAAACCAGACCCGAACTCAGTTTCCGCGCGCAACACGTTGCCGGATTTCGATCATCTTCTGACGACGCAGCATGTATTCGGCGATGTGCGCCTGACGGTAAGCCTCGGCGATGGAGCGGGCCTCGTCGGCAGCGTCATGGGAACTGTGAGCATGCCACTCGGCCCGCATGGAATCGATTTGCGGCGACGAGGACGGGCGCGGATATTGTTGGGCGGTACGTGGCACAGAGGCGCGGGCCAAACGAGTCATGGAAGCGTCATCGCCGTTGTTCCAGATTTTTTCCAGTTTATGGCGGTAATCGGCCGCCAGCGACGGTGTTTGCGAATGATAGTACGAAGCGGCGGTCAGCCAATGATTGGTGGCGTCGAACAAGCCTTTCAAGAAGCGGGCGGCATAAGCGATGTTGGCGGCGGGGTCCAGCGCCTCTTCCAACGAGGAGAAGGCGTCCGGGTGATACATCAGATTGACCTGCATACAACCCACATCGATGTTTTTAACCCCGGCAGCCTTCAGACGGCGGATTTCGGCAATGGCCTCGGCCTTGGTGGGGAAATATTTGCCGTCCCCACCCGAACTGACCGTCCATGGCCAGGCAACGCTTGCCTGCCTAGTGGTGTCCCAGCGCCCGGATTCGACCACCGAAATGGCGTCCAGCAGATGCAACGGCACGCCGTAACGTTCTTCGGACTGAGCGGTATAGGACGCGCATTGTGCTTCGTTGCCCAAGGGCGGCAGCGGCAAAGCGGCGTTGGACGGAGCCGACAAGCCCAACCAAACCCCAACTGCCACTAGACTGAAACAACGAAACCACATGGATCAAGCGCCCCCAAAGGATGCGGCACAATACGCCAATTGCCGCTTTGGATAAAGCAGGGATCGTGCCAACCGACTTTATCACTGTTCGAAGTACGACAAAAAGCCACGGCGCAAGACTTGCATCAAATCCATATATCTTGACGCTTCTGCCTTTTTGGGTTGGTCGGCTAAAGATCGGAGGGCCATTTGAAAACCTTGCATCGCAGTCGCAGCATGTGTGAATGGCACGCGTTCGCCGATGAATCCCGCTCCATGCGAGCCATGTTGGATGGACAGAGTCCTGGTTTGGTGCCGCCGTTCCTGTATCTGGCAGAACCGGGAATCAGCGCCAGCGACCATCGACTGTGCGCGGAATTATGGACCCAGGAGCGCCGCGCCGCCGCCCACGCTTTACGCGAAGTGATGGATTTTCGCTTTTACGGACGGAAGCGAAAAAAGATCCGCATCGGCTATCTGTCCAACGATTTTCACGACCACGCCACCGCCTTGCTGATGGTGGAAATGCTGGAGGCCCACGACCGCGATAACTTCGAAATCATCGCTTATTCTTATGGCGCCGATGACGGCAAGCCCATGCGGCAACGGCTGTATCAGGCGTTCGACGATTTTCATTCCATCGCGGATCTGACCGACCAACAGGCGGCCAGCGCCATCTATGGCGACGGCATCGACATTTTGGTGGATCTCAAAGGCTTCACCCAGAACTCGCGCACCCGCATTTTGATGCTGCGCCCCGCCCCGATCCTGGTCAGCTTTTTGGGGTATCCCGGCACACTGGGCGACGGCGTCTGCGATTACATCATCACCGATTCGTACGTCACGCCGCCCCAGGCCATAGTGGATTATTCGGAATCCTTTGCCCTGATGCCGCATTCCTACCAACCGCACGGACGCCTGTCTTTGCAACAATCCCCGCCTTCGCGTCAAGAGATGGGACTGCCGGAAGACGGGTTTGTATTTTGCTGTTTCAATCAGACTTTCAAGATCAACCCCTCCATGTTTACCCTGTGGTGCCGTTTGCTTGAGGTGAATCCGGGCAGCGTGCTGTGGCTGTTGGATTCGGATACCGCGCGGGGCAACCTGCGCAACGAGGCGCAGAAGCGCGGCATCGGCGGGCACCGATTGGTGTTCGCCCCGCATACGAATCAGATTCATCACCTAGAGCGCCTGCAATTGGCCGATCTGGTCTTGGACACCTCTCCCTACGGCGCCCATACCACCGCCAGCGACGCGTTGTGGGCGGGGGTGCCGTTGATCACCCATGCGGGGGAAACCTTCGCCTCACGGGTGGCGGGAAGCTTGCTGCGCGCGGTCGGCTTGGACGAATTGATCGCCGACGATTTCGACCGCTATTTTGAGTTGGCCTACGAACTAGCCACCGATCCACACCGCTTGGCAGCTCTTAAATCCCGCTTGATCGCCAACAGCGACGACGCGCCTTTGTTCGATGTGCCGCTTTATACCCGCAACCTGGAAGCTCTATACCAAGCCATGTGGAACCGCCACCATGCCGGTCAGTCCCCAGGAACACTACAAATCCTTCCGTGACCGAGTTCACAGTCATGGGTGACTCCTGCGTCTATGCTCCTCGTAATCTCTGGCGAGATCGGGAGGTGTGTTATGCGCTATGTCATTTCTGAATCATTCGACACCAAGGAAGTCAATCGCTTCTTCTGGTCTGATATAACGCCAAAAATCGGCAAGGCGATTAAAACCCGCAGCGGCAAATGGTATCGCATCAAGGATGTGGGTTGGACCATCAACGCCTTCGACCACACCCCCGATATCCAAGTGCTGCTGAAACGGATCGAGTAGCCCTACCCATTGCCCCGTTCGGACCACAGAATGAACTGGCCCAGATGCAGTGCGCGGGGCAACGCCAACCGATGAGCCATCGTCGACTTATAGGCATAGTCCGCCGATCCGGGCCATGTATCGATCAACTGCTCCAGCCTGGGAATATCCAACAAAGACGATGCCAAGGATGAGGCCTTCATCCGTTCCACATCCGCCTTCCAGCTTTCCAGCCGCCGGGCGAACCGCTTCAGCCGTTGCGGGTCTTGGAGGCCATAGCGTGTGTCTCTGACGATGGCGGGCGGCAACCGGTCCGCCGCCAACCTGCGCACCAGCGAACGGGGCTGACCACTCAGCATGAATTGCAGGCTGGGAATGGCCAAACAGAATTCCAACAAACGGAGATCGCCCAATGGCGCCACGCCATTGATGCCGAACAGCAACCGAGAGTACGTCATGCCGGCCACGGCGCTTTGACCCATCCGCAGCATAATGGATGCCCTTAGCTCTCGGCTGTTGCGACCATGGAAGCAATAGGGATCGTAGGCCTCGGACGTGGCTAAATCGTAAAGGCCCAAATCTTGGGCCGCCTCTTCCGACAGGGCACAATACTCTTGCCACGGGGCTTGGCGCTTGATCCGGCGCTGATGAAAATCTCGCGCCCAGCGCGGAATGCGCGGTCGGACCATGCCGCCATAGAGCAAGCTGGTCACCGTCGTCCGTTTGGCCCGGCTGTAGGCGGATAGAATCGGCAACAGCGCCCCCGGTCCGGGATCGCCCGCTTGCCAGCCCCGGTCGAAAGGCCAGAAATCGTTGACCGCAAACATGCCGTCGAAGGACAATCCCATATTGCCGAATTGACCGTTCAGGCACAGTTGGGCGCCATCGGCGGCCATGGCCTGATAGAGTGGCGCAAACCATTCCAGATTGGGGAAGGTCAGCACAGGTCCGCCCGTCGCCAAGAACGCCTTGACCGGGTCCATGGTGAAATCAAGGGGCGACGTCACCAGTCGCAGGTCCAAATTGGGTATATGACGGCCGATCATCCCAACTTTTTCACGTTCATCGCCATACCCATAAGGATGAGTCATCACCCCGTCGTCGCCATCTGGCACGCAACTATAGGCCGGCCAACTCGTGCACGGCTCCAAAGCCGCCGCCCAGGCGGTCACCATGGATGAGTCCAATCCACCGGACAGGGACGAGACCACCTTGCGGTCGCCGCGCAAACGGCAGCGTACAGCCTGATCCAGTAACTCAGCAGCCTGTTCCACATAAGCCCGATCAGACTCCAGATGAAGACGCTTGCCCAGATCGAAGTGCCAATAACGCGTCGACACCGGCCCCTCTTGGTCCGAAAAGGGTTTCAAGGTCAGCACATGACCGGCTGGGACCGCTTGAATGTCGCCATAAACCGTCGCGCAGCTGCCGTCGCGATGGGTGGCCAGCAAATGCCCCAGCGCCGTGCGATCAAGCGCACCTGTCACCCCAGGGGCTGACAGCAACACCCGCAG
>CAIYCT010000160.1 GCA_903924765.1 uncultured Rhodospirillaceae bacterium
ACAGAAATTCCTAGATAACTTCGCGGACGGACTCTCAGACAACAACCATGCGACACGATTAGAGCCGAGCTGGATTCGCTTGGGAAATTTCCCGGCTGTTTCAAGTCGTGCAATGTGCTGGGGTGTGTACGGGATTCCACACACTGTCCTCAACTCCTTCTTAGATACGAGCCTTTTGTCAAACTGAGCCATCGTAAACACTCCCTAGAAAGGGAGCATCGCGATGCCCCGGATGGAAAAAACCGTACCGGTAGGCTCGTAATGCTATCGCCGCGCCTTTTAGGTGTCGAGAGGTTTCAGATTGTTTTGCTGGTTTGTTACCCAACTTATGGGAGTGGGTAACATTCGCTTGGGTAACAGAACGGGCGTGAGTCTAGACATTCCGCCATGTTCGCTTATGTCACACTTATATTTTTGTGACATAAAATGTGACATAAAGCCCCAGAAAACCAAAAAGGCCTAGCCGTTTCACCGACTAAGCCTTTTGTTTTCATTGGTAGCGGGAGAGGGACTTGAACCCCCGACCCCAGGATTATGATTCCCGTGCTCTAACCAGCTGAGCTACCCCGCCATAACCGTCCCACAAACGCGGGCGAGAGCGGCCCATATAAAGAGTGTCGGGGCGGCTGTCAAGAATGGCGCGCACTGATTTGGGCAAAGCGGGCAATCTTTCCGAAAGGCGCGGCTTGACGCTGTCGCCCGGTCCGGGGCATTCTGCGTGCCCTAGAGCCTGACTCATAATTCGCTGGGGTGAGTCAGATGGCGCAGAGTTTGAGAACCGGAGCGGAGCGTACAACAGCACGCGAGCACCGGAAGCGCAAAAATCGAAGCCAGATGGCCGCTCCAGTAGAATGAAAGGGCAGGCTCTTAATCTGCCAAGGATGTGGTTTCGTGCTGCTGCTCATCGATAATTACGACAGTTTTACCTATAACCTCTGGCACTATTTGGGCGAGTTGGGGGCCAAGGTCGAGGTGCGCCGCAACGATGCCTTGACGGTGGAGCAGGCGTTGGACCTGAAGCCGCACGGCATCGTCATTTCGCCCGGTCCGTGCGATCCCGATCGGGCGGGCATATGCCTGGATCTGATCGCTCAAGCGGCGGGTAAGCTGCCCATTTTCGGCGTTTGCCTGGGCCATCAGGCCATCGGCCAAGCCTTTGGCGGCAAGGTGGTGCGCGCGCCGCAGCCCATGCATGGCAAGGTTTCCGAGATTCATCACGACGGCACCGGGCCGTTCGCCGGGCTGCCGTCGCCGTTCCGCGCCACCCGCTATCACTCTTTGGTGGTGGACAAGGACAGCATGCCAGATTGTTTACAGGTCAATGCGTGGCTGGAGGACGGTCAGGTCATGGGCTTGACGCACAAGCAACACCCCATCTGGGGCGTGCAGTTCCATCCCGAAAGCATCGAGACCCAACACGGCCACAAGATGCTGCAAAATTTCGTCTCGCTGTGCGGGTGCTGACATGAGCGAACCCGACAAGGAACGGACCAGCGCCTTGGCGCAAAGCTTGATCCGCGAGGTCCTGGGGCGGTTGGCCGTGGGCCAAACCATGTCCGAAAGCCAAAGCGAGGAAGTGTTCAACCTGATCATGGCGGGCGAGGCCACGCCGGCGCAGGTGGGCGGGCTGTTGTTGGCCTTGCGGGTGCGCGGCGAAACCGTGGAGGAAATTACCGGCGCGGCGCGGTCCTTGCGTTCGCGCGCCGTCACCATCGTCGGCCCCGAGAATGCCATCGACACCTGCGGCACCGGCGGCGACGGAGCGGGCACCTACAACATCTCCACCGCAGTGGCCTTCGTGGTCGCGGCCTGCGGCGTTCCGGTGGCAAAGCATGGCAACACCGCCTCGACCTCCAAATCCGGCTCGGCGGATGTGCTAAGGGCCTTGGGCGTCAAGGTGGACGCGGATATCGAACTGGTCAAAGCCGCGCTGGCCGAGATCAATTTGGGATTTTTGATGGCGCCCCGCTATCACGCTACCTTGCGCAATGTGGCCCAAATTCGACAGGAATTGGGCACGCGGACCGTTTTCAATCTGATTGGGCCGTTGGCCAATCCGGCGGGAACCAAACGGCAGGTGGTGGGCGTGTTTTCCAAACATTGGGTCAAGCCCATGGCCGAAGTGTTGGGGCGGCTGGGCGCGACCCACGCCTGGGTGGTGCATGGATCCGATGGGTTGGATGAGTTGACCATCACCGGCCCCTCCCTGGTGGCGGAATGGAAAGACGGCGAGGTCGCAACCTTCGCGATTAACCCCGAGATGGCCGGGTTAAGGTCGAGTGACGGCTCCCAATTGAAGGGCGGCGACGCGTCACACAACGCCCAAGCGTTGCTGGCGCTTTTAGCTGGAGCGCCGGGGGCCTATCGGGATATCGTCGTGTTGAACGCGGCGGCGGCTTTGATCGTGGCGGGCAAGGTGGTCGATCTGTTGAGCGGGGCCAAAATGGCGGCGGCGGCCATTGACAGCGGGGCGGCCAAGGCGGTGTTGCAGTCCTTGGTGGACATAACCAATCGAACGAGCGTGGCATGAGCACTATTTTGGATCGAATCTGCGCCGAAAAGCGCAAGCAAGTGGCCGAACAAAAGACCCGGCGGCCCATTTCCGAACTGTTGAAGCGGGCCAATGACCAAGCGCCGCCGCGCGGGTTTCAACGCCATCTGGAACAGGCCATCGATAAAATCGGCTTCGGCCTGATCGCTGAAATCAAGAAAGCGTCGCCGTCCGCCGGGGTGATCCGCTCGGTGTTTGACCCCGATAAACTGGCCCGCTCTTACAAGCGCGGCGGCGCTGCCTGTCTGTCGGTGCTGACCGACAAGCAGTTCTTCCAGGCGTCCGAGGGCGATTTGGGCCAAGCCCGGTCGGCGGTGGATTTGCCGGTCTTGCGCAAGGATTTCATGGTCGATACCTATCAAGTGGTAGAGGCCCGCGCCTTGGGCGCCGATTGCATCTTGCTGATCGTCGGCGCTTTGACCGACGCCGAACTGCACGAGTTCGAGCAACTCGCCTTGGATTATCAAATGGATGTGCTGGTGGAAGTCCACGATCAGGCCGAGCTTGAACGGGGCTTGGCGTTGAAATCCCGCTTGATCGGCATCAACAACCGCGATCTTAAGACCATGAAAACCGATTTGGCCACCTCGGAACGGTTGGCCCCGCTGATCCCCAAGGACCGGCGTATCGTTTCGGAAAGCGGCATCGAAAGCCCCGGCGACATCAAGCGCCTACAAATGGCGGGAATCCACGGCTTCTTGATCGGCGAATCCCTGCTCAAGCGCAATGATGTGGAGCAGGCTGTCAAAGTGCTTTTCGCTGGCGTCGGAGCCAAGGTTTAGTGGGCGACGACCTCACCCATTTCGACCATAAAGGCGATGCGGTGATGGTGGATGTGTCCGCCAAGCCCGAAACCGAACGGGTGGCCATCGCCAGCGCCACGGTGGTGGTTTCCTCCGCCACCTTGGCCCGCATCAAGGCCGGCACGGTGGAGAAGGGCGACGTGTTGTCCGTGGCGCGGTTGGCCGGGATCATGGGGGCCAAGAAAACCCCCGATCTAATTCCGTTGTGTCACCCGGTGGCGCTGACCAATGTCAGTGTCGAATTGATCGTGGACGAGCCTGCTTGCGCCGTGCGGGTCGAGGCCACCTGTCGCACCAAAGGCCGCACCGGGGTGGAAATGGAAGCCATGACGGCGGTGTCGGTGGCCGCCTTGACCATTTACGACATGGTCAAGGCCATGGATCGCGGCGTGACCATCACCGACATCCGCCTGATCCACAAATCCGGCGGAAAATCCGGCGTGTGGAATTCTGTTCCTTAGAGGATAGAGCGATTTGCGACCGTACAGTGGCATATGCCCCCAACTCGTCATGGCCCGGACTTGACGCCTACACCACCACCAATTGATCGGCCGAGCGTACCCGCGACAGGTTGCTGGACAGGGATTGCCACTGCTTGAAGCGGCGTTGGGCGTCGTCTTGTGCTTGGATGGGCGAGATCAAGCCGCGATAGGTGACGACCATGTCGCCATGTCCGTCGGTCAAGGCGCCATCGGCATCGAAGGCGAAGCGCTGGGTGGACGAGAAGAAGGCCATCTTAGTAGCTCCTGAGCAAACCGACCAGCTTGCCCTGGACCTTGACGCGGTCGGGCGGGAAAATGCGGGTCTCGTATTTGGGATTGGCGGCTTCCAGGGCGATGGACGCCCCTTTGCGCCGCAGACGTTTCAAGGTGACTTCAAGGTCGTCCACCAGGGCCACCACGATGGTGCCCGCATCGGCGGTATCGCAGCGGCGGATGATCACCGTATCGCCATCGAAAATGCCCGCATCGATCATGGAATCGCCTTCCACGGTCAGGGCGTAATGTTCGCCCCTGCCCAACAGGCTCATGGGGACTTCAATGCTGGCGTGGTTGTCGCGCATGGCCTCGATCGGCGTTCCGGCGGCGATCTTGCCGTAGAGCGGCAACGACACCGCATCCACGGCAGCGGCCACCGGAGCGGCCCCCATCAAGGTGTTCTGGGCGAAATTGCCCTTGATCACGGTGGGATTGAAACCGGCTTGCGGCGCACTGTCGTCGGACTCGAAGTTTTCCGGCAGTTTGACCACTTCCAGGGCGCGGGCCCGATGCACCAAGCGGCGGATGAAGCCCCGTTCCTCTAGCCCTGTGATCAGGCGATGGATGCCGGATTTGGATTTCAGATCCAGAGCATCCTTCATCTCGTCGAACGAGGGGGATATTCCCGTTTCCCGAAGGCGCTGGTCGATGAACAACAGCAGTTCATATTGTTTGCGGGTCAGCATGCCGACACTCCCAGGATAAACCCACCTGTCATGGGTTGAGAACAAAACGAAAACTCATGCGAGTGTTCTATACCTGTTCTCATTGGCCGGTCAAGCGCTAAAAATTAAAAAACGACCTCAGGCTGGAGAATCCGACGGTCAGCAGCAATCCGGTGGTCACGAACAGCAACACGATCAGCGCCAACAGCCAAGCGCGGTGTTCGATGAAGAAGTGGACCAGGGCCATGTGCGCCCGTTCCAGCGGCGTATGGTCGCCGTACAGCAGGCGGTCCAGCTTGGCGCCGCCTTCGCGCACGCGGGCGTCTGTGGGTTTATCCACAGTGGTGGATTGGGTGTCGCGCCATTGATGCAGCACTTGAATGATGCTGTCGCGGTTGGGCGTCGCTTCGATTTCCACATTGATCCTGCGGGCGATGTCGCGGTGGCGGTCCATGAATTCAAGGGTGAAATCCAGGTGGGCCAAGGCGCCGGGGCTTTTGGGGGCATAGATGCAGACCGGCAAGCGAGCGCTGGCGGCCTCGATCACCATGGTGTCGCGGGGGATTTCGCTGCGGTAGACCGTGCCGCCCAGACGCGAGCGGATCAGCTCGTTGATCTTGCGGTTGGTTTTGTTGCGGTCGTTGATGGTGAACAACACCCCTTGCAGCAGCAGTCCCTTGTTCAGGCTTTCCTGAATATATTTGATTGAGGGCAGGGTGCGCAGCAGGCCGTCATTGGCGTAAGGCGTGGCGGTGACCGGGATGATCACGGCGTTGGACGCCGCCAAGGCGTTGATGGGCAATATCCCCAAAGCGGGCGGGCAATCGATGATGACGAAGTCGCTGTCAAGGTCGCTGTGAGCCAGGATATTGACCAGGGTCCGCTGGGAATCCTTCAGTTCGGACAATTTGATTTCGATGCCGGCCAAACTATAGGTGGAGGGCAGAATGCGGACATTGTTGAATTGGGTGGGGATCAACACATCGGCGATCTCGGCCCCGCCGATGAACAGATCGTAGATGCCTTTTTTGATCGCCGGGTCGATACCCAGGCTTTTGGTGGAATCCCCTTGCGAATCAAGATCGATAACAATAACCGAGCGTCCCGCGGCCGCGAGACAGACGGCGAGATTGGTGCTTGTGGTCGTTTTGGATATGCCGCCCTTCTGATTGAAGACAGCGACCACGTATGGCTTCATTGATTCGCGACGCGCAAAGAGCCGCCTCCCACCTTAAGAATTTAGACTTCGAGAGTAAACATGGAATAGAGAAAAGCGCAACCAAAGACAGTTACACTTATGTAAAAAAACCTAGACATTGGTATCAGGTTGACTGATCGACACTGTGTGTCTCAGCTTTTTTTCTCATGTCGCAGCCCCCAACTATAATGGGCGCCAAGGCAAAGCCACTGTCATTCCAAGGCGCGTGTAGTGAACGATGGTCGGTGGGATCGAAAACAAGGCTGCGTACTCCCATCATCCAAGCCGCTCCCTGGCGCACCCCGTCCGCGACCCGTGGCAAGGCGGCGTCGAAATCACAGACTGCATATGAAGATAGCGTCCCAACTGATTGTTTATCAATAATAATGTTGTGGAATCGATCCAATGTGATTGCGTGGGGAACGGGCGGCAAGCGGGCCAGAGTCTGTTGTGCGTCAAGGACTTGCTCAGGGGTGGCGAAGGCGGGAAAGGCCACCAATCCGTCGGGGGAAATGTCCTGATCCAGACCGATTTCCGCCCAAGTCCCTGGGTAGACGATCCGCCCCGAGGGCAAAATCTGGCTGCGTAGCGGCTGGAGAGACAGAATTCGCAAGGATTTCTTGGCGCGGGTGGCTCCGACGAACAGAATTCGGCATTCCTCGTTGCTAAAGGAGGAATTGATCGTTTCACTTAAGGCTAAAATAACGTCGTCGGCTTCGCGTCCTTTCGAAGCGTGAATGGTGCCCAAAATGGGTCCCGCCAGTCCCAGTTGCGCTTGGCACAGATCCAAGGGCGGCGAGGCTTGCATCAACTTGGACCGCAGCGTGGGCAGGCTGACCTCCGCCGCCAAGGGGGCTGCGCGATGCAGCAGCTCCCAGGCGTCGTCGGGCGCGATCGCCGCATGGAACGTTCCCGCCACGCAACGATCCCAGGAGGCCAGGAAGCGCGCCCGTCCGATGGTCGGTTCCTGATGCCGTGATAAACACAGCGCGATCCAGGCGGGCAGGGCGGCGGGCAAGCCCGACATGCGCAGACTGTGGCCGATTCCCTGCTGCGCCAGAAGGGTCGAGGCGGCCAGGACGTCGACCCGGTAACGATATAAAATCAGTGACTTGGTTGCGGCCAAGTCGGCCACGGGCAAGCGGCTCAGGCGCGGCGCGGCGCGGCGCAGCAGACGGGACAAAGCGGTAAATTTCTCGGCGGGAGTCTGGCTCTGGGACAGGACCACCGGGCGGGCGCGTTCGAATACAGGGGTCAAGGCCGGATCGGCGGTGCGATACAGCACGGTCAAAGGCCGAACCGCCATGCCCGCTTCCACCAGCCGCACCGGCAAGGGTGGTTTGGGCAGTCTGGAGCGGTCGGCAAAATCGTAGATGCTTTGGGCCGGATCGGCGAAAATGGTAACGCCGCAGGCTTGGGGCAGGGCCTGGATCATGGCTTCGACCAGATCGGCGCGCACGCCGACCACGTCATGGGCCTCGTCCACGATCACATGGCGCAACGGCAAAAGGGCTGGGCAGCGCGGCAGAAGGGTGATCAGGAAACCAATGGAGTCGTCGTGGCTCTCGCTGTCCTCGCGGTCGGGCGACAGATACGTCGCCAGGGCGTCCAAGGTGACCACCTTAATCTTGGCGTCGTCCAACGCCGCCCCGATGCGCTCGGCGATCTCGCGCACGGCGATGCGGGTGAAGCTGACCACCAGAAGGGCCGAGGGGGCCATGCCATGGTTTTTGATCAGGTGAATGGCGCGGGCGCAGGCGGTGGCGGTCTTGCCGGTCCCCGGCCCACCCTCCACCATTAGGCGGGAGTCGGGTGACTCCTGGATCATGGCGCGCTGGCCGTAGTCATCCCTTTTTGTTGTCTTGTGTCCCCAGAGTTTCATGCCTTAAAATAAACCGATGAACGACATCTCACCTAGCTTAAAAATTGCGACAACGCTCAAAATCGAGGGCATGACCTGCGTGGCCTGCGCCACCCGGCTGGAAAAGGTTTTGGTGCGGGTTCCCGGCGTGACCCAGGCCAGCGTCAGCTTGGCCTCGGAAGAGGCGACGGTGATGGGCGGCGCGCTGGACAGTGTGATGGAAGCGGTGCGCAAAGCCGGATTCATTCCCCGTCTGGCCGACTCCCAGGCCGATTCAGCGCCAAGGAAGAAATTTGAGCTGATCGTGGCGGCTGTTTTGACGCTGCCCTTGGTGGCGCAGATGGCGTTGGGACTGATGATGCCGTTATGGCTGCAAGCGGTTCTGGCCACGCCGGTGCAGTTTTGGGTCGGGCGCAGTTTCTATGCGGGCGCTTGGGCGGCGTTGAAGGAGCGGACCGGCACCATGGATGTGCTGGTGGCGTTGGGCACCAGCGCCGCTTACGGTTTGTCGGTGGCGGCTTTTTTCTGGCCGCTGGACAGCTACTTCGAAAGCAGCGCGGTGGTGATTTGCCTGGTGCTGCTGGGCAAAATGTTGGAGGCGCGCGCCCGTCATTCCGCCGCCGACGCCATTACGGCGCTGATGGCCCTGCGCCCCGAATTGGCGCGGGTCGAACGCGATGGCGTTCCGATGGAAATCCCGGTCGGCGAGGTCAGGCTGGACGACGTGGCGATCATTCGGTCAGGCGAGCGTTTCGCCGTGGATGGCGAGGTGATCGACGGCCACAGTCAAGCGGACGAATCCCTGCTGACTGGTGAATCCCTGCCTGTGGTCAAAGCGCCGGGCGACGCGGTGTTGGCCGGTTCCACCAACGGCGACGGCTTGCTGCGGGTCAAGACCACCGCCATCGGCCACCTCTCCACCCTGGGCAAGATGGTCGAACTGGTGCGACAGGCGCAGAACTCCAAAGCGCCGGTGCAAAAATTGGTGGACCGGGTGGCGGCGATCTTCGTTCCGGTGGTGGTGGGGCTGGCGGTCTTGACCGGTCTGACGTGGTGGGCGTTGGGGCAGGGACAATACGGTTTGGTGGCCGCAATCGCGGTGTTGGTGGTGGCGTGTCCGTGCGCCTTGGGGTTGGCCACTCCGGCGGCGATCATGGTCGGGGTCGGCATGGCGGCGCGTCACGGCATCCTGGTCAAGGGCGCCGGAGCGTTCGAGGCGGCGGCCAAGGCCACGCTGGTGGTGTTCGACAAGACCGGCACCTTGACCGAGGGCAAACCCAGCCTTGCCGCTTTTCACGCGGTGGATGGCGATGAACAGGGCTTGCTGATCCTGGCCGCCTCGGCGCAAGCGGGCAGCGAGCATCCGCTGGGCAAAGCCTTTGTCGCCGCCGCTGTGGCCAAAGGGTTGACCTTGGCTCCGGTGGAGCGATTCGCCGCCCAGCCCGGTCGCGGCATCGAGGCGGTGGTGGCGGGCCATACGGTGCTAATCGGCAATGATCGGTTGTTCCAAGAGCACGACATCGCCGTTCCCGCCGTGTCCAGCGTGTGCGAATGGATCGGTGTGGACGGCAAGGTGGCTGGGTCGGCGGAATTGGCCGATCGGGTGCGGGTGACTTCCGGCACGGCAATCGACGATTTGGACGTTTTGGGGGTGAGGTCGGCCTTGCTGACCGGCGACCGCCCGGTGATCGCGCAAGCCGTGGCCCGCGATTTGGGCATCGATTTGGTCAAGGCCCAGGCACTGCCGCAGGACAAGGTGGCTTTCATCGCCGAGCTGTGTGAACGGGGCGAAATCGTGCTGATGGTGGGCGACGGCATCAACGACGCGCCTGCCTTGAAGCGGGCTCATGTGGGCATCGCCATGGGCGGCGGCGCGGATGTGGCGCTGGAGGCCGCCGACATGGCCCTGTTGCGTCCCGATCCGCGCTTGGTGGCGACGGCCATTGCCTTGTCCCGACGGGTGGGAACCAAGATTTGGCAGAATTTGTTTTGGGCTTTTTTGTACAATGTGGTGGCCTTGCCGTTCGCCGCCAGCGGCCATCTCAGCCCGATGATCGCCGGAGCGGCCATGGCCCTGTCGTCGGTGTCGGTGGTCGGCAACGCCTTGTTGCTCAGGACCTTTAAATCGTGATGAAATTCGCAACCGAGCAGTGGCGGAACCTTCCCGAAAAGTATAAAGCCCCGCTGTTGCAAGCCGTGGCGAAAATCCGGGGACTAACCCCGCGCGATTGGACGCTGGTCGGGGCGGGGGCTGGCTTGTTGGTGGTGGGAATCGGCATCGGCATCGTCATTGGCCGCGCCATGATTCCGCCACCTCCCGCGCCGCCGCAACCTATCGTCCAGGAACAAGATGCGCCCCAAGTTCATACGGGCGACGACAGCAACGGTCCCGTCCTGGTGGAGCCTCCCAGTCCCGAACCCGAACCGGCGCTCCCCGAACCGACACACATGGCAAAGCCCGCCGAAATCCAGACCGCGACCGTGGCCGCAGCAAGACCTGCGTGGCGGAAATTCGCCGTGCCGGTCACTGTCGCCGCCGACAAGCCCAAGATCGCCATCATCATCGACGATCTGGGCCTGGACCGCCGCCGCACCCTGCGCGCCCTGGACTTGCCGCCGCCCTTGACCCTGGCATTCTTGACCTATGCCGAGGATCTGCCCGCTCAAACCGAGGCCGCCCATCAACACGGCCATGAATTGCTGGTGCATATGCCCATGCAGGCCGTGTCGTCCCATTTCAACGCCGGTCCCAATACGCTCGAGGTCGGCCTGTCCGATCAGGATCTGCGCGCCCGCATCGATTGGGGATTGGGGCGCTTCACCGGCTATGTGGGCGTCAACAACCATATGGGCAGCCGCTTCACCGCCGACGAGCCGGGCATGGCGATCGTCATGGCGGAGATGAAGCGGCGCGGCTTGCTGTTCGTGGATTCGGTCACCACCGACGTGTCGCAAGCGGGCGGCGCGGCCAAACGGCTTGGGGTGCCGTTCTTGCAGCGGCAAGTGTTTCTGGACAACGAGCAGACCATGGACTCCATTCGCCACCAATTGGCCGAGACCGAAAGCATCGCTCGCCGTCACGGTCAAGCCATCGCCATCGGCCATCCTCACGACGCCACCTTGACCGCTTTGTCCGAATGGTTGCCAACCCTGGCCGCCAAGGGATTCGAAATCGTTCCGGTAACCGCCTTGTTGAAGGAAAAGAAATCATGAGCACGACATTTAAAGTCAACGGCATGACCTGCGGCGGTTGCGCCAAATCCATCGAGACCGCTATCGCCGCTATTGCTGCAAGTGCGAAGGCTAAGGCCGATCCCGCCACCGGATTGGTGGTGGTCGACGGGGCGACCCGCGAACAAGTGGCGAAAGCCGTTGAAGAGGCTGGTTTTGAGTTCGTGGGGCAGGAATAATCCCTCCTAACGACATTTTGCCCTCTCCTTTTACGCTACCCAAAAAGGTTGTATAATCCAACCCATCATGGGTGGGGTGTCGAGAAAGCATGCGCGATTGATCTAAAACACCTTAGATTATATTGCAGCGCACAATTTCTGGACTGGAGACAGATTATGTCCATAGGCCGAAGCATAGAAAAGTCGCAATACATCATCCTTGCCGTTCTGCGCAATTTGGAGCGCGACTTTGGCGAAGAATGGTTCTCTGTTCAGGACGTTTTGGAGCGGGCCTGGACCGACCACGTCAAACCAGACTACGAAGCGGAAATCGTCGCCGAGCAAAAAGCCGTGGCGGCCGAGCGGGCGGCGGTGATGGCCGGAGGCGTCGGTTTGATGGAACTCATCCGCAAGATCGACTTCATTGACCAGGCTCTGCAAAGCTCACGCAACGCATCCGCCGATATCTATCGAGCCATCAATCCCTCGCAGGTGTTTGCTCTGCTTTTCAAACGGGGACTGATCGCGCGCCGCGTCTTCAACGGCCCCTACGACCACCCCGGCCCCGCTGTTCGCCAAACCGCGCTGGGCCGGGTACTGCCGCTTCCCGTGGGGTGACGAGCAAGAAAACGCCTCGACGAAACTACGAAAGCAGCCGTTTATCGGGGGCTCTCTGGATGGTCGCTTTGACGGTTGGCCGTATGCCTGTCATCGCGGTGAAGTAGAGCCCCCTAATTTGAAGCTGGTCAGAAAGGTGTCCAATACGGAGCGGAGCGAAGCTGCCTGAGTGTTTAACTCGTCAGCGGCACCCAAAACGTCCTTTGCTGCTTGAGACCCTTCATCGGCTCTAGTGCGAACATAAGCCGCATTCTCCGCCGCTTCCTGAGTACCCGTATGAGCAAGTTGAATATTACGTGCAATTTCCAACGTGGCGTCGCTCTGCTGGTTTACGGCAACCATGATAGCGTTAGACACTTCACTCATTTCATCAATGGTGTCGGTTATCGCTTTAATGGCATCAACCGCGCTGCTTGTGCGGCTTTGAACGTCGGCAATTTGTTGGGAAATCTCTTCGGTGGCCTTGGCCGTTTGGCTTGCCAGATGTTTGACTTCGTTGGCAACAACGGCAAAGCCCTTGCCGGCGTCACCCGCCCGAGCCGCCTCGATCGTGGCATTGAGAGCCAAAAGATTGGTTTGTGACGCAATATCATTGATGAGGCTGACCACATCGCCGATCTTTGCCGCCGCCTCTACCAGCCCCCGCACCAGTTTATCCGTTTTTTTCGCTTCCTGTGCGGCGTTCTCGGCAATCTTATTGGCGTGAGCCACATGGGAGGCGATTTCTCGGCTCGAGGCCGACAGCTCTTCAGACGCGGCGGAAACTGTTTCCACACTGGCCGCTGCTTCCTCGACAGCGCTCGTCACAGAGGACACACCATCCAATGAATGTTCTGAAATCACGCTTAAGTTTTTTGCATTATTATCAAGCTGCGTCGCAGCCGTAGCCACATTGCCAATAATGCTGCCAACGTTGTGTTCTAAATCCTCTGCCATCCTTGCTCGGTCGGCCTGACGGCGATCGGCAGCCTGTTTCTCGGCCACCTTCTGTTCGGTTAAGAGGTCGGAAATTTGTTTGGCCTTGGAGATAAAATCATGGAGGGCGCGGGCAATGGGGCCAAATTCGTCGCTACTGTTGATATCGAGACGCAAGGGTCGGTCGTATTTCTGCTCCATCACGGTTAGAACGTCAGCATTGAGCATTTTAAACCGCCGATTTGTCAAAATGACGACCGTCGCCCCAATACCGGCTGCAAGACCCAAAGTGGCGTACAAGGCAATCCAAACCAAGGACAGCATGGAATTACCGTTCTCCACCATTTTATCAGAGTTCGCCGAAAGAGTTTTAAGGGCGTTACCAATGGCCTCTTTGGTTTTTTCCACGGCTTCATCCAAAGCCTTTTCCATGGCATCGGCTTGGGGGTCAA
This sequence comes from uncultured Rhodospirillaceae bacterium, assembly GCA_903924765.1. Taxonomy (GTDB): domain Bacteria; phylum Pseudomonadota; class Alphaproteobacteria; order Rhodospirillales; family Magnetospirillaceae; genus CAIYCT01. The sequence continues at coordinate 13,211 of CAIYCT010000160.1, forward strand.
ACTTGGACATCAACGGATTGCCGCCCGTCGGGCCTTCCGCGACATAGACCTTTGCCATTGCCTGACCATCGCGATAATAAGCTGGGAACTGAGACTGAACAGACTTCAAGGCTTCGGTTACCTCGGTAAGCCCAAGCGCCTGAGCATGACCCAGTGCAGATTTCATGTCTTCATCGAACTTTTTGGCATTCTCTGCAGCCTTCGGCAGACCATCATCCATACCGTCCTGTCCCCGTGTCGCAGAGATATCCGACAAATATTGCTGTACTTGAACCACATCCAATTGAATGGTGAGGACATCGCTCAATAAATCGTCGGCATGGTCTGATGTCTGTTTCGCTTGATTGCCCATTGCTGAAAGTTGGGGGATTTGGTCGGATACCTTGCTGACAATGACCCCATCAGAGTCCGTCCGCGAAGTTATCTAGGAATTTCTGTGCCTTGCGATTCTGCGCAGCATGAGGCGGATCAGTGCCAAGCGTAAAAATGCCAGAGCCATCCTGGATAGGTTCTCGAAGTCTTTGGCGAGGCGGCGACAACGGC
>CAIYCT010000161.1 GCA_903924765.1 uncultured Rhodospirillaceae bacterium
GCCGCCTTCGGGGCGCCCCGGCCGCGACGAGGGGTTCCAGGCCATGACGTCAAGATGGGCCCAAGGGATGGAAGACGGAACGAATTCTTGCAGGAACAAGGCGGCGGTGATGGCTCCGGCATAAGCGGAATCGCTGGCGTTGTTGAGGTCTGCGACCCGGCTGTCGAGCATGCGGCGATAGGGCTGATACAACGGCATCCGCCACATGGGATCGTGCTCGCTGTCACCGGCGGCGACCAGACGGTTGGCCAGCGTGGTGTTGTTGCTGAACAAAGCGGGCAATTCGGTTCCCAGGGCCGTGCGGGCGGCCCCGGTCAGGGTGGCGAAGTCGATCAGCAGATCGGGTTTCTCGGACGAAGCCTCCCACAAGGCGTCGGCCAGCACCAAGCGGCCTTCGGCGTCGGTGTTGCCGATTTCGACGGTAACGCCCTTACGGCTTTTCAAAACGTCCAGCGGACGCATGGCGTTGCCCGCCACGGAATTTTCCACCGCCGGTATCAGCACCCGCAGCCGCACCGGCAGGTTTAGCGTCATGATCATCGACGCCAGCCCCAGCACATGAGCGGCCCCGCCCATATCTTTCTTCATCAATTTCATGCCCGAGGCGTTTTTCAAATCCAACCCGCCGGAATCGAAACACACGCCTTTGCCTACCAGGGTTATTTTGGGATGGGTGGCGTCGCCCCATCTTAGATCGATCAGACGGGGCTCGCGTCCTGCGGCGGCGGCCTGTCCGACCGCGTGGATCATGGGATAGTTTTGATCCGGCAAATCCTCGCCCGCGATCACGGTGGTGGCGGCATTGAACCGATTGCCCAGAGTGACCACCGCTTGGGCCAATTGCGCCGGACCGAAATCGGCGGCAGGCATGTTAATCAAGTCGCGGACCATGCCGATAGCGTCGGCGGCGGCGATGACATAATCGCGGTTGCCGTGTTCGGGCCATACCAAACGCGGCCATTGTTTGACGTCAGTCTTTTTATAGCGGCTGAAGGCATAGGTTCCCAGCATCCAGCCCAAGGCCAGCCAATCGGCGCGCTTGCGATCCATGGGCAGCGATACCGCATAGGTTCCGGGCGGCAATCGACTTGGCAGCGACGCCCAAACCCAAGGATCGTCGTTATTGCCCAACCCCACCAGCACGACCGAGGGCTTGCCGGTTTCGTCCGGCACCGCGCACAGGCTGCCCGCTTCGCCCTTGAATTTAGCCAGTCTGATCCACTCTCCCCACGAAGCCGGTTGCGCGCTCAACCATGTGGACAATCCTTTCTTGCCCACTGGAATCAGCTGCGTCGCTCCCTCCTGGTCATCGGTCAAAGTATCCAACACGTCACGATCTCCTTGATGATCCGCTAAAAATGACCAATCTTATCGTCTCTGTCACGGAAATGATCATCATGCCCATCGCCGACGCGCCGATCTTGCACGTGTATTACGCCTCGACCTGCGAGCCGTGCCGCCGCGAGCTGCCCGCTTTGGTGCAAGCGCTGGATCAGGTCAATCTGGAAATCTTTGTATTGGGCGATCCGGCTAAAGCCCGCGCCCAATTGACAAAGGCGTCGCCCGCCTTGGCCGAAAAAGCCCATGGAATGACTGCAAAAGACGACCGCGTGACACTAAGAGAGGCGGGGGACGCGGATGGAATTTTGCCCTTCGCCCGTTCGGTCCGTCAGGACGGCAGCCTGTGCGCCAGTTGGCGCGGCGTTTTGACCGCCGTCCGCATTCAGACGTTGATTAACTCTTGCCGTGAACCAACACCGCGTCTTCCATAAGGAAGAACACGCCCTTTTCGCCGTCATTGACCAGGGTGAACTTGCCCTTGACGGTGACCAGATCGTCCACCCAATCCAACGCGGTTTTGGATTTGACCTCAATCACCTCATTGGGCTCGCCCGGCGGGCAGAACTGGCAGACCGGCGTGCGCTTGGCCAACAGGAAGTGCTTGGTCTTGTCCGCCCCGTCCAACGGCAGGATGAAGCCGTTGGCGTCGATGGTCTGGCCGTCCAAGGCTTTGATCTCGGGCGTCAGATCGATGGCGTACAACCCCTTGCGTTGGTCGTAATCCACCCGACATTTTCCCAGTTTGGTCCATAACGGGCTTTTGGATTGCGGCAAGGCGGTTTGCGCCTGCCGTTCGGCCATGGTCTCGTTCTTGACCACATCGAAACCGGACAAGGCCAGCAGCAAGCACAGGGATAAAGCGGTTCGGATCATCATGGCGACAGCACCGTTTCGATGGAAGCGTTTCCGGCCTTCAAAGCCGGAAACAGCGAAGCCGCCACGGCGGCGATCAAAGTCCCGGCGGCCAAGAGCAGTATATCGCCACTGGTCGGCAAAACGGAAATCAATAAACCGTCCCGTTCCGCCAACATGGCAGCCATGGACGGCGCCAATGCCCATACCAAGGCCTCGCCGCCCACCAAGGCCAGCGCCGCCAGGATCAGCCCCTCGATCTGAGCGATCAAGGCCAGCTCCCACGGATGCGCGCCCAGCACCCGCAGCAAAGCCAAATCGCGGGTCCTGGCCGCCAAGGCCGAGGCCAACACCGAGGCGGCGGTCAAGGCTGCCACTAGGGCAAACAGCAACCCGATGGCGACCAAGGCTTGCGCCACCGGTCTGACCGCCCGCGACAGGCGGGCGATTTCAAACGCCGGAGCCGCCGCCGAGAATCGCTCGCTGGCCTCGATTTGGCGCGGCAACGCCGCCAACGCCACCGGGCTTTTGACCGAGGCCACCATGGCGGTGGCAGCGGGCGGTGGCGCGGGTGGCGGCGGCAATCCTTGTTCTTCGGCATCTTCGGATTCATGATGGTGATGGATGGTCCATACCGTCTGAATGCTGGACAAGATCAACCGATCCAACCCCGATCCGGTGGGGGCCAGGATGCCGGTGACCGTATAGGGAAACTCGGAATGCTCCTCGCCCCCTTCCACCAGTCCATGTGAGCCGACGAAGGTATCACCCACCTTCAGGCCCAAATCCCGTGCCGCCTGCGCGCCGATCACCGCCTGCAAATCCTTGGTCCAGATTTGGCCCTGCGCCACTTGTGCCTTATAGACTTGCAGCAGATCGGGCGTGGTGCCGACGATGCGGACGCTATGGTAATTGTCGCCCAAGGCGATGGGAGCCTTGGCCTTGATCATGGGCGAATTCATGACCTCCTCTGCCGCCGCCAACGGCATGATGCCGCGTGGATCGGTCACGTGCAGCACGCAGCACAGCACCAAATCCAGGCCTGAGCCCTTGGGACCCACCACCAGATCGACGCCGCCAAAGGCTTGTTCCGCCGCCTTGGGCAATTCCCGTTCGGCGATCATCACTGCCTGAACCAGGGCAATACTAAGCGCGCCCGCGAACACCGCCGACAGCGCTTGTCCCCACCGGCGGCGCAAGAACGCCGTCGCTAATGTCAAAGACGTCATTGCATCACCTCCATGGTCACAATCCGATCAACCGCCTGAGTCACCCGGCCATCATGAGTGGCCAGCACCAAAGCGGCGCCGTTTTCCTGCGCCGTTTCCCGCAGCAGCGCCAACAGACCAAGCGCGTTGGCGTCATCCAGAGCCGAGGTAGGCTCATCTGCGATGATCACAGCCGGCTTATTGACCAACGCGCGGGCCACCGCCACCCGTTGCGCTTGGCCTTGGCTGAGACTGCCGGGCAATCGCCGTCGCAACTCGTAAATTCCCAGCCGCTCCATCAGCCCTTTGATCCGGGCCGCGTCGGGTTTCAATCCGGCGCAGGTGGCGGCCAAGGTCAGGTTGGCCTCGACCGAGACCGCATCCACCAAATGGAAGGTCTGGAATACCAGACCGATGAAATGACCGCGAAAACGGTCGCGCTTTGACGGACTGAGCGACCACGGATCGATTCCGTTGATCACGATAGATCCTAAATGGGGCGGACGAATGCCCGCCATGGCCATCAGCGCCGTGCTTTTTCCCGCGCCGGACGCTCCGGTCAACGCCAGCGTCTGTCCAGCTTCAAGGGTGAAATCGGGGGCCGTGGCGAAGGGCTTTCCCCCGCGCTCCACCACCAAACCACCAACGGAGATGTTGTGAGTGTTCATCATCAAATCCTTCTGCTCAGTGTCAGAAAAAACGTCCGTCTGGGACCCCAATGGGGCGCGGTGACGCCGATGCCCGAACCGTCGTTGATTTCATAGGGGCTGTCCAAAAGATTTTCCACCGCCAGCCTAGCATCGACGCCTTTATCGTCGATGGGAAGATGCCGGGTTAGACCCAAGTTGAACTGAGTGTAAAGCGGCATGTGCGCGCCGTTGGCGAAACCCACGTGCAACCCGCTGCCCAAGATCCCGTCCAGGCTGATCTTGGTCAGTTCGTCCAACGCCTGGACCACGCCCGACGACAGGGTGAGAGTCTGATCATGATCCAAATGTATCCAGTGATTGGAAATATAGGACAACTCCGTTGAGTCGGAAAAGGTAAACTGGCTGGAAACGATGTCCTTGCCCACGGCGCGGGACAGGGCCGCATTGCCGTATACAGTGGTGTTCTTATCCGTATACGACGCCGTGGCTTCGAGTCCCATCACCCGTCCAAGGCGGTAGTTGAACGGAGTGAACAACAAGGCCGAACCGAACTGCCCTTCGTCAAGCAGGTTGCGCGACAGTTTCAAATAGCTGTCCAGTCCCACCTGCACGCGGTCGCCGATCCTTTGGGTGACGCCCGCGTCGAACGAATGCGTGCGCTCGGACTTGACCGAATCGTCCTGGGTGATCAGAGCCGCGCCGGTGGTGCCAGAAAATTTCGCCAGCGAATTGCCCGCCACCAGCTCGAACGGCGGCGGTGTAAAGGTCCGGGCGTAACCGGCATGCAAGGTCGTGTCGGCGGCTGCCTTGTACACCAAGCCCAACCGAGGACTAACCTGATTTTCGGAAACATAGGCGTTGACCTGATCGAAACGCAGCCCGTAATTGACCGTCAGCCTGTCGGTCATGCGCCATTCATCCTGAAGATAGATCCCAGCTAAAAGGCTTTCTTTGGTAGAGTTGTCGGCCACACTGAATGGTGTGTTTGAACTTTGGACCATGTTTCCGTTAACGTCGAACGAGCCGGCAAACACCTGCGATTGGTTTTGAACGGTCAAAGCATCATGCTGAAGCTGGATGCCGGAGCGGATCGTATGGGTGTCGGTAACCTTCCAACTGCCGTCCGCCTGCAAGCCGGCGGCAACGTCCGAGCGATTGATGTCGGCAGCCAGCCCATTATATTGCAGATCGCCGACCACATCGGGATGAAAGTGGGTCTGGGTCCACCGCGCATAGGGGGCCAGTTGGTAGGCATACTCGCCCAAATCGCCTTGCAAGGCCACGGTGGCGTAATGGCTTTGCTCGACCTGCGATTCGCGCAGATGCGCCGAGGGGATGGTCCCGGCCCCATTGACCGTGAAACTAGAATCCTGGTTGGGGTTGTTGGGAATGGCGTAGCGAGACAGCGATGAGCCCAGAATTACGTCCAGCCGATTGAACGGATTCAAGACGTACGAGACATAAGCGAACCCCTTGCCCTGATCGGTATTGTCATGGAAGGGCACATTGCCCGATGTGGGTGGTTCAATCCCCCGTTCCGAACTTAGGAAACTGCCGGTGACGAAATAGCTCATATTGCCCCGGCTGCCACCATAAGACAGCTTGGGTGTAGTCGAGCCATCGGTGCCCATTTGCACGCTGGCCTCGCCACCATTTTCATACGCGCCGTTCTTGGTGCGGATGTCCACCACGCCAGCGGTGCGATAGCCGTATTGGGCTGGCAAGGTGCCGGTGATCAAAGTCATCTGATCAATGATCTGGCTGTCCAGCACCGGGCCGAAACCGCTAATTCCCTCGGGCAACAGAATGCCGTTAATGCGATATTGCAGATCGGCGTGCTCGCCGCGAA
>CAIYCT010000162.1 GCA_903924765.1 uncultured Rhodospirillaceae bacterium
CAGGGCCAAGCCGGCGACAACGTCGGTGTGCTGCTGCGCGGCACCAAGCGTGAAGACGTGGAACGCGGCCAGGTTCTGGCTGCTCCCGGTTCGATCACGCCGCACACCAAGTTCACGGCGGAAGCGTACATTCTGACGAAGGAAGAGGGTGGCCGTCACACGCCGTTCTTCACCAACTATCGTCCGCAATTCTACTTCCGCACCACGGACGTGACCGGCGTGGTCTCGCTGCCCGAAGGGGTCGAGATGGTGATGCCCGGCGACAACGTGTCCATGGAAGTGGTTCTGATCGCCCCCATCGCCATGGATGAAGGCCTGCGCTTCGCCATCCGCGAAGGCGGTCGTACCGTTGGCGCCGGCGTCGTTGCCAAGATTATCGAGTAGAAAAACCGGTGGGATTGTAAGGGAGGATGTGTCCTCCCTTATTTCCTTTTTAAAATTATTGAAATAGACGCCAATTAACCATTTACAGAACAGGTACGCTCGCGTATAAGGCTTGGCCTTGGCCGAACCAGCCCATGGACGGTTCCAAGAGGAGTCGTGCTTTCCGGCGATAGGAGTGTAGCTCAACTGGTAGAGCACCGGTCTCCAAAACCGGGGGCTGGGGGTTCGAGCCCCTCCACTCCTGCCAGAGGGCGTGTCGTAAGGCTGTAAATGGTGTCCCGGTCGGGAAAGGCGTCGCGAAAGCGATAAGAAGTAAGAAGTAATGGCAGCAAAGCTATCTCCGGTACAGTTCGCAAGGCAAGTTCGTCAGGAAGTGGCCAAGGTTACATGGCCCTCTCGGCGGGAAACCGGCATTTCCACCTTGATGGTGGTGATCATGGTCGTGGTGGCCGCCTTGTTCTTCATGCTGGTGGATCAGTTGTTCGCCTGGTTGGTTCGTTTGCTTTTCGGTCTTGGAGTTTGAGATGGCTGTTGCCCGTTGGTACGTCATTCATGTGTATTCCGGCTTTGAGAAAAAGGTTGCTCAAAGCATTCGCGAGCAAGCCGATTCCAAGGGCATGGGAGATTTGATCGAGCAGGTGCTGGTTCCGACCGAAGAGGTCGTCGAGGTCCGGCGCGGCGCGAAGGTGAATTCCGAGCGGAAGTTCTTCCCCGGTTACGTGTTGGTCAAAATGGATTTGACCGACGATACGTGGCACTTGGTGAAGAACACCGCCAAGGTAACCGGGTTCCTGGGCGGCAAAGGCCGTCCTGTTCCCATTACAGAGGCGGAAGCGCTGCGGATCATGCAGCAGGTTCAAGAAGGCGTCGAGCGGCCCAAGCCCTCGATCACCTTCGAGGTTGGCGAGCAAGTGCGGGTCAGCGACGGCCCCTTCACCTCGTTCAACGGTATGGTTGAGGAAGTGGATGAAGAGAAGGCCCGCCTTAAGGTGGCGGTGTCGATCTTCGGACGCTCCACGCCAGTGGAATTGGAATACACCCAGGTGGAAAAGCTTTAATCGGCTTTTGTGTGTGGGTGGTTTTTCCCGGATGGTCCGGGAAAGACAAAAGCGGGCGGAAGGCCAGCCATAGGCCGCACCGCCCACTCTGACGACAGAGGATGATGAAATGGCGAAAAAGATCGTGGGCTATGTGAAGCTCCAGGTCCCGGCAGGCAAGGCGAATCCGTCTCCGCCAATCGGTCCGGCCCTGGGTCAACGCGGCCTCAACATTATGGAATTTTGCAAGGCGTTCAACGCGCAAACCCAGACCTTGGAACCCGGTATGCCGATTCCGGTGGTGATTACCGCCTATTCGGATCGTACCTTCTCGTTCGTGACCAAGACTCCTCCGGTGACCTACTTCCTGAAGAAGGCCGCCAAGAAGGATAAAGGTTCGCAAACACCCGGCAAGGGCGGCACCGTCGGCGACGTGACCATGGATCAAATCCGTGAGATCGCCAAGACCAAGATGGCCGATCTGAATGCCAACGACATTGAAGCCGCCGCCAGCATGATCGTCGGATCTGCTCGGTCCATGGGCTTCAAGGTACTGGAGTAGAATCATGGCGCAGCCGAAACGCTTGAAGGCAGCTTATGCCGATATCGACCGGGCCAAGTTCTATCCCTTGACCGAAGCGGTCAAGGTGATCAAGGAACGGGCCACGGCCAAGTTCGATGAAACCATTGAAATCGCCCTGAACTTGGGTGTTGATCCCCGTCACGCCGACCAAATGGTCCGCGGCGTCGTGGAACTGCCCCATGGAACCGGCAAGACCATCCGCGTCGCGGTGTTCGCCAAGGCCGACAAGGCCGAGGAAGCCCGCAAGGCCGGAGCC
>CAIYCT010000163.1 GCA_903924765.1 uncultured Rhodospirillaceae bacterium
ATTGCCGAGGCGACGGTGATGATCGGATGGCGGGGCAACTCTTCGAACAGGCGCAGTGCGGCAACCGAGGAGGTTCCGCTCTCCAGCACGCGGGCGCGATCCGCACCAATGACCGTGAACAGGTCACGCGCCGAGGCAACCGCTTCGTCGGCAATGGTGGCGACGCCATCAAGGAAGAAGTCGAGCCATCCCTCCCAATCACCGACCGTGCGGACGGCATCCAGACGGCGGTAATATTCGGCCTGATGCCGTTTGAAAAATAGACTGAGATAGAGCAAAGGCTTGGCGAGCAAGCCCCAATGCTCCAGTAGCAGGGTGACGAGAAGTCTTCCAATTCTGCCATTGCCATCGAGAAAAGGATGGATTGTCTCGAATTGCACATGGGCGAGACCTGCACGCAACAACTTGGGCAATTACTCATCGGCGTGGATATACTTCTCCAGGGCGGTGAGCAGTTCGGGCAGCGCCTGCGGTGGCGGAGGGACGAACACAGCGTTGCCAGGCCGACTTCCACCGATCCAGTTCTGGCTGCGTCGGATTTCGCCCGGCTGCTTGTTGGCACCGCGAACCCCGGCCATCAGCCAGCGGTGTGTTTCGCACAAAAGCCGCATCGACAGCGGTAACCCCTGGTCGGACACCAGCTGTTCGCGGGCGTAGGCGAGCGCCTCTAGATGATTGCAGATCTCCTCTACATCGGCATTAGGGGCTGCCTGGTCCTCCGCTTCGAAGGTCAGCAAGTCGACCAAGGTGGCTTGGGTACCCTCAATCTGGGACGACAGCACCGCTTCCTTGCGCACGAAAGCGTAGATGAACCAGTCCAGCGACGGGATCATTTCGCCGGCAAGTTCAAGCCGAGCCAAGGCGTGTTCCGCGTGACGAAGCCGCTCTGCGAGATTTTCATTAATTATCAGAGGAGGGGCTGCTGGCGGCAGGGGGGCCGGGATGAACGCCGCCACATCCTCGCCGCCGACGGACACCCGCTCATACTTTCCAGTTATTCGCTCATCCATAATTCCATTCCACGACAGTCGTTGACCAGGGGCAAAGAACGAGATCGTTCCTTTTGCATTCCATTAAGAACGAACTCTTTACTAACAGGGCTGGTTAGTCAAGATTTCGTTCCTAAGGCCGATCATGGCAGGTCATCCCCGTGTTACGAACTGGTCGTAGGTATCCCAGTCCTGCGGTTCATCATCGTTGTTGCCCCACCACTTGGGCGGCGCATCATTTGGATAAAGCAGCAGCGAAATCGTCATCTCATTTCGACTGCCAAAGATCATCATTTCCCGGACTTCCTCGTCGCCCGGCCAGACGCCGCACGGATGAATGACGTCGGCCTCAGTGTTGGCATAATACTCAGGTTGGGCTGCCAGCGACAGATCGGGTAGCGGCACGACTTCCTGGCGGGCGCGGTAGTAGACCCCTGACTTGAGCAGCGGATCACTGGATCGCGCCCAGTCTATGAAACCGTCCTTACCGATCACGATCATTGCCCGCTTGTCGGTAATATCCAGCCATTTGAGGATGGCGGCGGTGATTGACACCTCGTAGCGGTCGGACAGATGGCGCATCAGATCCATGCTGATGTCCTGGCCACGAATCTGGGCGTCAAAGTCGTCTCTGGGCATCAGCAGGTACGAGGCAAAGGTGTTGGCTTGTACTTCGACCTGACTCTGCTCCGATTTCCAGTCCAACATGGAGCGGCCACTGCATTGGAGCCCCTGCGGCGATCGTTTTCGGTGAAGGAGATAGCATCCCGTCTGAATTTTTCGGATCAGTATTATTTTTCAAATTATTTCAAACGCAA
>CAIYCT010000164.1 GCA_903924765.1 uncultured Rhodospirillaceae bacterium
CGGATGACATCCAAATCAACCACCACGCAGGGCGTGGCGGGTTGAACCTCATCCAGGAAACGTTCGATCTTGGCGGACATGACGTAACTCTCCAAAGCACAACCGGATTCTGACCGGATTTAGGTGAGACGGATTTGCAGACCCAAAAGGCCTCAAATGATAAATAAGGAAGTTGGAAGCAGGGAAACCTAGGGCTTTACGCCGCTAGGAAGGTCGAACTTCGGACGTCTTGCCACTGCGTGTTCATGATCCTGGGATAGGTCATGCACGGGGCACACATCAAAGAAGCGAGGGCACACGACAGCGCGTGGGCAGCAATAACGGTCATATCCAGATCCTCCAAGCACCGAAGCACGATTGCTCCTTTGCACCCAGAAGACGCCTTGGACGTCGTTGCTTAAACCATATCGGCCAGAGGCACGTGCGCTGTACGTCTAAGCCCGCTATATACGCCGTTTTTTCGTCTTGAAAAGAAAAAAATGATTTAGATCAAAAAAAGTTTCCGCTCGCTTAGCCCTTGGGCTCTAAGGGTTTTGGCTTCCAGGCGTTGACCGTGACCACCTTGCCCGTCGCCGAGCGCAGCACCTTGGGGCCGATCACTTTCTCCAGACTGGGCGCGCCGCGCTTGTCAGCAACCTCGGACCCATAAAATGCAACCATGGTTTGATGGGGAATTTCTTGGCCCAATCCCTTTGACATGGCGTCCTCCACCGGCGGATGGGCGGCCACCGTACGATTGAGATGCTCTGCTTTCGCCGCGCCGAATTTGCCCCAAATGCTTTCCATGAACTCGGCCGCCACCGTCGGGATGGAGTGGGCCTCCAGATTGGGCGGAACGCCGTAGGCCAGGGCGTGGAACACCGTCGGTTCGATGGGACCGAATTCGTCGGTGACGAACGAGGCGGGCATCAGCTTCTGACGCGGATAGGCCACGGTGAAATAGGCATAGGCCAAATACATCAAGCGATGCAGCTTCTGCGGCTGCAGGTATTCCCCCTCGCCGAACGCCCGGTCATTGAACCACAACGCCACGTCCAAGCTGGATTTAACGACGATCTTCATGGCACCATTCCACAATTAGCCGCCCCCAACATTCCCCATTCCGTGGGCTTGCTTTTGGGTTTGACGGTATCCCTATCAATGATCTTGACCAGGAAAATCCGGGCTTCATGCGGTCTCACAAGTTTACAAAACCCGGCGGCGGCGCGATTCCATTGGCCGTTGGGGCTGTTTTTCACGAACACGAACAGATTGCCAGCGGCATCTTCCGATGCTGTCTCGACGCCGGGAATGGCCCGCACCGCAGCCACAGCCGATTGAGGATCTGCCCATGCCGGAGAGGACATCAGGCACAGCGCCATCACAACAAGCTTTTTCACGCCCTCACCTCCGGTTTAAACAATCGCCCGCCTGTCAACGGCCTGGAACCGCCCGTGGTCTCGGGAAAGGTCAGCGGCAGCCCTTTGAAAGACCGCACCGCCAAGAACCCGAACGCCTGAGCTTCCAAGGCGTCGCCATTCCACCCCACCGCCTCCACCGGTTCGACAGGGACCGCAAGCGCGTTTTGCAAGGCGGCCATCAGCGCCTTGTTGTGACGCCCGCCGCCGGTGACCAGCCAGCGTTTGGGCGGCATGGGACAATGAGTTTGCGCCGCCGCTAGCGAAGAAACGGTAAACGCCGTCAAGGTCGCAGCGCCATCGGCGGCGGACAATCCTTCCGTCAGGCTTTGCGCTAAAAGGGCGAAATCGTCCCGATCCAGTGATTTGGGTGGCTTTGACAAGAAGAACGGGTGCTCCAGGAACACCGCCACCTTGGCGGCGTCAACAGTCCCCTGGGCGGCCAGTGCGCCGTCCTGATCAAAGCTATTCCCAGTGTGGCGAAAGATCCAATCGTCGATCAACGCGTTGCCCGGTCCGGTATCGAACGCCAGCATTTGGCCGTTGGGGCCGATCCAGGTCACGTTGGAAACGCCGCCGATATTAAGCACCGCCACGGGCATGTCCAACTGATCGGCCAAGGCTTGATGGAAAACCGGAACCAATGGCGCTCCCTGCCCGCCCGAAGCCACGTCGGCGCTGCGGAAGTCACCCACCACGGGACACCCCGTCAGCGACGCCAGCAAGGCGCCATCGCCGATTTGCCAAGTCCGCCCCGCTTCCGGCTGATGCAAGATGGTATGGCCGTGAAACCCGACCAGATCGACGCTGTCGGCATTGATAGCATTGTCGCGCAGGAAGTCGTTGACCACCAGGGCATGAAAGACGGTCAGTTCCCGTTCCACCGCCTCGACCGCGCCGACGCCTCCCAATACCGAGCGCAATCGGGCGCGAAACTCGGGGCCATAAGCGATGGTTGCGGACGGCCCAAGATAAGTGACCACGCGTCCATCGGTGGCAATCAGCGCCACATCCACCCCATCCAACGATGTCCCGCTCATCAATCCTAGAGCTGTCAAGGCTTCCGTCATCATTCACCTTTATTGAGACAAGGCCGCAATTGTGCTAAATCCGGCAGCCCTTATGCAAGCTTAGCGGATCATTATGACTCAAATTCGTTCAGAATTTCTTCGCGTCGTCACCGAACGCGGTTTTCTTCACCAATGCACCGACCTCGAAGCGTTGGACCGCAAGTTGCTGGAGGGGCCGCAGGTTTGCTATATCGGGTTCGACTGCACCGCCGATTCCTTGCATGTGGGCTCGCTGCTGCCGATCATGCTGCTGCGCTGGTGGCAGAAAACCGGCAACCGCCCGCTGGTCTTGATGGGCGGCGGCACCACCCGTATCGGCGACCCGTCCGGCAAGGACGAATCCCGCAAGCTGCTGTCCGACGCCGACATCGCCCGCAATCTGGCCGGGATCAAATCCATTTTCACTCGCTATCTGGATTTTGACGGCCCGCTGGCCACGCAGATGTCCAACAACGCCGAGTGGCTGGACAAGCTGAACTACATCGAATTCCTGCGCGATTTCGGCCGCCATTTCACCGTCAACCGCATGCTGACCTTCGAATCGGTCAAGCTGCGTTTGGACCGCGAACAGCCGCTGACCTTTCTC
>CAIYCT010000165.1 GCA_903924765.1 uncultured Rhodospirillaceae bacterium
CGAGGGAACGCCCGCTCAAAAGGCTGCCAATTACGCCAGCATCCTGCGCCAGATCCGCACTCGGATCGAATTATTCCTGGCGCTGCCTATGCATGCCCTGGATCAGTTGGCGATCAAAAGCCAAATCGACGAAATCGGCAGAACCGCCAATTAACGTTCAAACAAAAAAACAGGCGGTTTTTAGCCGCCTGTTTTTAATTCCAACTGGATCTGCGCCGATTAATTGGCCTTGCCCGCAGCCGAGGCTTTCTGCGATGCAATTTCATCTTGGGCCATGATTCCGACCTTCTTACGCAAGAGATCCAGCAATCCATTGATATTTCCGCCGTTCTGATTGATCACCGAGGCATATTCCTCGCGATACGTCACGATCATCGACGTTCCTTCGATCAGCAAATCAATGATGCGGAACCCACTATCACTCTGGCGAAGACGCCACAGAACCGGAACCGGTTCTTGATTTTCGCGCAGGATCGCCGATTCGACGATGACACCCTGGTCCGCATCGGGCTTGGCGCCGCTAACCTGAACGGTGATTTGGTCGTTGGCTTCTTTGAACCGAACAGCCCAAGTATAGACCAGCATGTCCTCGAACAGCTTCATGAAATCTTGCTGCTGGTCGGGTGTGGCAATCTTCCAATGCCGTCCCAACACGAAACGGCTGATGACCGGCAGATCCACCGAGGAGATAAACAAGGTTCTAAACTTTTCAATCCGATCCACATCCTGGATGCCCTTGCTGGTCATCACTTCGATGGCCTGCTTGGACAACTTGGAGACCATATCCTTGGCCGGTTGAGGGTCCAGATCGGCATGGGAGGGGAAAGAAAGGCAAAGGCTGGACGCAATAAACAGGGCTGCGCCCATGACAAAACGACGAGAAATCATATTAATTGGCCCCTTGCGACAACTCTAACGTATCGGGGAATTCCCCCGCCAAACCGGGACGCGGCTTGTCTGCCGTTGGCTTGCCTTCAATTAGAGATTGACGATATTGGCGATACAGAGAACGAATGGTGCTGTAGGGATCAACACTGGTCCGCTCGATTTCGTCCAAATTGTCTAAGTTCTCGCTCCGACGAGTGACGCCGCTCATAACATCGCGAATATAGTTCGTCCAATCGTAGCCCATATTGCTGGCGTAACGACCAACGGGGTCCGCATAACTTTCCACCCCCAAGCCGAACGCATCGCGGGGATTGGACGGGCCCAACAGTGGCAACACCAAATAGGGTCCTTCGCCAACGCCCCAGATTCCCAAGGTCTCACCCAAATCGTTGTCGTGACGGGGGATATCTTTCCCCGCCACATCCAGAATTCCAGCCAAACCGATAGTGCTGTTGATCATGAAGCGCCCCATGGTGGCATAGGCCTTGTCAGGGTCGGCTTGCAGCACATCGTTCGCGAAAATGATCGGAGAGCGCAAATTGAAGAGAAAGTCGCTCACATGAGTGCGCACCACTTCGGGAACATAATCGCGATAGCGTTCCGCAGCAGGCTTTACCACCGCTTTGTCGAAATAGTCGTTGGCCTTGTAAACGTTGCGGTTCCACGGCTCGATAGGATCATTCGCGCGATCATATTCAGCGCGCGCTTCGGCGTCGGAAGACGGCGGCTTATCCGCGCATCCGGCCACCAAAGCCAGCAGGGCCACTGTTCCGACCACAGTCGAACAGGAATGAAGGAAGGATGCAGTGTTTTGACATTTCATGGTGGATTAACTTTCCGGCCTAACTGTAGGCAACAAAACGGTAAAACAAACAAATGAGCTGTTTTAACCTTACCAATTTTTCCTACCTACCACAATTGCGCATTCGCGTGCGAGTCTTGATATATCCGCATACCTCTTAATTTTGTGCAATTCCGCCCTTGCCACGAGGCATAAAGATATGTTTATATGTTTTATACACGAGCATTGGCTGCTTGAGAGGCGAAATCCGTGGACGATCTTTTGACCGGCTTGCGCGCGGCTGCGGAACCAACCCGATTGCGGGTGCTGGCATTGCTGTCCCGTGGCGAATTGGCGGTCAGCGAACTCACCCACATTCTGGGCCAAAGCCAACCTCGGGTGTCGCGGCACCTGAAACTGTTATGCGAAGCCAGGCTGCTGGACCGTTTCCCAGAAGGTGCGTGGGTCTTCTATCGCTTGGCGGCGTCCGGCCATGGAGCGGACATCGCGCGGGCCTTGCTTGATCTGCTGCCCGATCACGATCCTGTCCTGACATTAGACGCTCAACGTCTGACGGCCATCCGCGCCGTCCGCGCCGACAAAGCATCGTCCTATTTCGACGCCCACGCCCACAAATGGGATGAGCTTAACCGCGCGCTGATTGATCGCGATGGCGTCGAGCGCGTCGTCAAGGATATGGTCAAGGGATACAATGTCCGTGACTTGGTGGATATGGGCACTGGCCCCGGGCACACATTGATCGGGCTTTCCGAGTATGTGGACCAAGCAACAGGCTTTGACCAGTCACGAGAAATGCTAGCGGTGGCCCGCGCCAATTTAGAGCAAGCGGGACTGACCAATTGCATGGTCCGACAAGGTGACATCACCCAATTGCCATTGTCCGACAACAGTGCCGATTGCGTCGTCATTCATCAGGTGTTGCATTATATGCCCGAGCCCGCCAAGGTCATCGCCGAAGCGTGGCGGCTGTTACGCCCCGACGGACACCTCTTGGTGGTCGATTACGCTCCCCACCATGAAGAATTCCTGCGTGACCAACATGCCCATCGCCGATTGGGATTTTCCACAGCGGAAGTCCATAATTGGTTTCTAGCAATGGATTTGCGCCCAGACAAACAGACACCCATTCCCGGACCGCGACTGACTGTCATGATCTGGACTGCCACCAAATCGCACCCATAAGGATCTATTATGAGAGCTGCCACATCGCTTCCCATCGAACAAACCCTTACCAAGCCGGTCAAGGTTTCGTTCGAATTCTTCCCGCCCAAATCCGACAAGATGCAAGCGCAATTGTGGGAGTGCATCCGTCGCCTGGAGCCCCTGTCGCCCGATTTTGTGTCCGTCACCTACGGCGCCGGGGGATCGACCCGCGAGCGGACGCACGAAACCGTGGTGCGGCTGGCCCGCGAAACCAGTTTGGCGCCGGCGGCCCATCTGACCTGCATCGGCCATTCCAAGGATGAAATCGCCGAGATAGCCAGGCGCTATTGGGACGAGGGCGTTCGCCATATCGTCGCCTTGCGCGGCGACCCGTCCGAGGATGCCAACGGCAAGCGCAACCCCTATGTGCCCACGCCCGACGGCTATGCCTATGCGGTGGATCTGGTTGCGGGTTTGAAGAAAATCGCCCCCTTCGAAATATCGGTGGCCGCCTACCCCGAAACCCACCCCGACGCGCCTTATCCCCAATTCGATCTGGATAATTTAAAGCGCAAAATCGATGCCGGAGCCTGCCGGGCCATCACGCAATATTTTTTCGACACCGACGTTTTCTACCGCTTTCTCGACCGCTGTCTGGCCGCCAATATCGCCGTGCCCATCATTCCCGGCATTTTGCCGGTCACCAATTTCGCCCAGGTGATCAAATTCTCCTCTGCTTGCGGCACACGAGTGCCGTCGTGGATGGCGCAGATGTTCGAAGGCCTCGACAATGATCCCGAAACCCGTCGCTTGGTCGCCGCCACCGTCGCTGCCGAACAAGTCCGACAGATGGCCGCCGACGGCATCGACCAATTTCATTTCTACACGCTGAACCGCGCCGACCTGACCTATGCCATCTGTCACGTTCTGGGTGTGCGCGCAAAAAAGGAAACCACCGTATAATGAGCACTCTTCTCGATCATCTTAAGCACCGCGTCTTGTTGTGCGACGGCGGCTTCGGCGCTCTGGTGCAAGGCATGAGCCTGTCGGTGGACAAGGACTTCCTGGGCCACGAAAACTGCACCGACATCCTGGTCAAATCCCGCCCCGACGTGGTCCGCGACATCCACACCGCCTATTTCCAGGCCGGGTCGGACATGGTCACCACCAACTCATTCGGCGCGCAACCCTTGACCTTGGGCGAGTTCGGCATCGGACACATGGCGTTCGAACTGAACAAATTGGCGGTGGAAATCGCCCGCGAGGCGGCCGAGCAATTCTCGGATGGCCGCACCCGCTTTGTGTTGGGTGACATCGGCCCCGGCACCAAGCTGCCCAGCCTGGGCCATGTGGATTACGACACGCTGGAAGCTGCCTTGCTGGAACAGTGCAAAGGCCTAGTGGCGGGCGGCGCCGATGCTTTCCTGATTGAAACCTGCCAGGACCCGTTGCAAATCAAGGCCGCCATCAACGCCGCCAAAATCGCCCGCGAGCTGGCGGGCGTGAATACCCCGATCTTCGTGCAAGTGACTGTCGAGACTACCGGCACCTTGCTGGTGGGCGCGGATATCGCCGCCGCCGCCACGATCATTCATGCCATGGGCGCGGATTTGATGGGCATCAACTGCGCCACCGGCCCGCGCGAGATGGGCGAGCATGTGCGCTGGATGGCCGAAAACTGGCCCGGCCTGATCTCGGTCCAACCCAATGCCGGTCTGCCCGAATTGGTGGATGGCCGCACCTGCTATCCGCTCGTCCCCGAAGAGCTGGCGCTGTGGCATGAACGCTTCCTGGCCTTGGGAGCAAATATTCTGGGCGGCTGCTGTGGCACCACCCCCGCTCACATCGCCGCCATCGATTCCATGCTGCGGCAAAAGGGTGGCAGCGCTCATCGCCCCGCCCCGGTCAAGCGCACGCCCCATTGGATTCCGTCGGTGGCCTCGCTTTACTCCCAAGTGCCGCTGGTGCAGGAAAACGCTTTCCTGGCCATCGGTGAGCGCTGCAACGCCAACGGCTCGAAGAAATTCCGCGAGTTACAAGAGAATGGCGATTGGGACGGCATCGTCGCCATGGCCCGCGAGCAGGTCAAGGAAGGCAGCCACACCTTGGACGTCTGCACCGCCTTCGTCGGCCGCAAGGAAGCGGTGGACATGACCGAGGTGATCACCCGTCTGCGCGGCTCGGTCACCGCGCCGCTGGTGATCGACACCACCGAATTGCCGGTGATGGAGACGGCGCTGAAGCTGTATGGCGGCAAGGCCATCATCAATTCGATCAATTTCGAGAACGGCGAAGAGTCCGCCGCCGACCGGCTGAAACTGGCCCGCAAATACGGCGCTGCCGTCATCGCTTTGACCATCGACGAACAGGGCATGACCAAGGATTGCGCCAGCAAAGTCGCCTTGGCCAAGCGGCTGTTCGACTTCGCCTGCACCAAACACTGTTTGCCGCCCGAGGATCTGCTGATCGATCCGCTGACCTTCACGATCTGCACCGGCACCGAGGACGACCGCAAGCTGGCGCTGGAAACCCTGGACGCCATCGAAGTCTTGCACAAGGAACTGCCCCGTTGCGGCATCGTGTTGGGCGTGTCCAATGTTTCGTTCGGCCTGAAACCCGCCGCGCGGCAGGTGCTGAATTCGGTGTTCGCCGACCACGCGCAAACGCGCGGCATGACCGCCGCCATCGTCCATGTCTCCAAGATCGCGCCGCTGCACACCATTCCGTCCGAAGAATTGCTAGCGGCCGAGGATTTGATCTTCGACCGCCGCCGCGAGGGTTATGATCCGTTGCAGACCTATATCGCCCTATTCGGCGACCGCAAGGCCAATGAAGCCAAGCAAGAACGCCCCGAAGCGGTCGAGGATCGCTTGAAGTTGCGCATCATCGACGGCGACCGCACCGGGTTGGAAGACGATCTGGCCGAAGCCATGAAAACCTGGAAGCCGCTGGACATCATCAACCAGTTGCTGCTGGACGGCATGAAAACGGTGGGCGAGCTGTTCGGCTCGGGCAAGATGCAGTTGCCGTTCGTCTTGCAATCGGCCGAGACCATGAAAGCCGCCGTGGCTTGGCTGGAACCCCACATGGATCGGGTCAAAGGCCAAGCCAAGGCCACCATCGTGCTGGCCACCGTCAAGGGCGATGTCCACGACATCGGCAAGAATTTGGTGGACATCATTCTGACCAACAATGGCTACCGAGTGGTCAATTTGGGCATCAAGCAACCCATCGCCGAGATCATTCGCGCCGCCCGCGAGCACAAGGCCGACGCCGTCGGCATGTCGGGCCTTCTGGTCAAATCCACCGTGATCATGCGCGAGAATCTGGAGGAAATGACCCAGGTGGGTCTGGACGTGCCGGTGCTGTTGGGCGGCGCCGCCCTGACCCGCAAATATGTGGAGGAAGATTGCCGCGCCTCCTACGGCCCCGGTCGGGTGGCCTATGCCCGCGACGCTTTCGACGGCTTGGATCTGATGTCCAAGGTGGCGTCGGGCGACTTCGACGCCTACGTGCAAGCCCGCGCCTTAGCCCCCTCGCATGGCCCGTCCAGGAAGGGGGAACACAGCGAACATCACCGCCGCCCCATCGATTGGGAAGAAATCGCCGTCAAACGCGCCGAGTTGCACCGCGATCTGCCCGTCCCCGTTCCGCCTTTCTGGGGCCCCCGCATCATTGAGCATGCGCCGTTACAGAATCTGCTGCCGTTCCTGAACGAAAACATGCTGTACCAATTCCATTGGGGCTACAAAAAGCAAGGCCGCTCCATCGACGACTTCAAGGTCTGGGCCGCCAAGGAACTGCGCCCCATCGCCCATCGCTTGCTGCAACGCTGCGAGAAGGAAGGCATTCTGACCGCCCAGGCCGCCTACGGCTATTGGCGGGCAGGCAGCGACGGTGACCAAGTGGTGTTGTTCGATGAAAGCGGCAAGACCGAAGTGGCGCGCTTCGCCTTCCCGCGCCAGGACCGCGACGACGGCGTTTGCATCGCCGACTTCTACCGTCCGCTGGAAAACGGCGTCCCCTCGGACGTCATCGGGCTGCAAGTGGCGACGGTGGGACGCAAGGCGACCGAGGTGGCCAACGAATGGTTCAAGGCCGACAAGTACCAGGATTATCTGTACCTGCACGGCCTGTCGGTGGAGATGACCGAGGCCATGGCCGAATACACCCATCAGCGCATCCGCACCGAATTGGGCTTCGCCGCCCACGAGGCCGCCACCATGGAAAGCGTGCTGAAGCAAGGCTATCGCGGCTCGCGCTTTTCGTTCGGCTATCCCGCCTGCCCCCGCATCGAGGATCAAACCGCAATCCTGACTCTGCTGGGCGCGGACAAGATCGGCATCACCTTGACCGAGGAATTCGAGTTGGAACCCGAACAATCCACCTCGGCCATCGTCTCGGTGCATCCGCAGGCGAAGTATTTCACCTTGTGATACCCGCCTTGACGATGGGGTAAGCCACCCCTACATTAGGGAAACTGAATAACTTGGACCCGAAGGATTGCCCCTATGAAACACGTGACCGATGCCAGTTTCGAAACCGATGTGCTGAATGCTTCCGGCGCTGTTTTGGTTGATTTCTGGGCCGAATGGTGCGGTCCCTGCAAGCAATTGGCGCCGGCGTTGGACGATGTGGCCAAGGAACTGGGCGACAAGATCACCTTCACCAAGGTCAATATCGACGAAAACCCCGGCACCCCCGGAAAGTACGGCGTGCGCGGCATCCCCACCTTGATCATTTTTAAGGACGGCAAAGTGGCCGCCACCAAGGTCGGCGCTCTGCCCAAGGGCAAGCTGCTGGAATGGGTTCAGTCGAACCTGTAATCAGCCAATACAGTTGAACAGCATAAAGCCTGTGCCCCCTGGGGCGCAGGCTTTTTATTTGCCCCACATAACGACATTGATCCAGGCGGTGCCTGGCTTGGATCACCCCGGCAGTTCTACCACGAACCGCGCACCGGTTTGGCCGTCGCCGGATTTGTTTTCCGCATGGATAACCCCGCCATGGGCGGCGACGATCTGTTTTGAGATCGACAAGCCCAAGCCGGAATGGGTGCCCCATTCCTCGCCGCTGGGCCGTTCGGAATAGAAGCGATCAAAGATGGACTCCAGCTTATCGGGCGGAATGCCGGGACCATCATCCTCGATGACGATGCGAACATGGGCTCCGTCGCGCGTGCCGGTCAGGCGAATGGTTCCGCCGGACGGACTGAACGAGATGGCGTTGGCGATCAGATTGCGGATCACCTGCACCAATCGGCTTTCAATGCCCTGCACCGCCAAATTATCGCCTTCGGGTACATCCACGGCAAAGCTCAGCCCGTTATCCTCACCTGTGGCATGATAGACATCGGCCATGGTTTCCAGCATGCGCGCCAATTCCACCGGCTCCATGTCGGCGCGGGACAGTTCGGCGTCGATGCGAGACGCGTCGGAAATATCGGTGATCAAGCGGTTCAAGCGCTCGACATCGTCCTGGATGATCGCCAGCAATTTCTTTTGCTGTACGGGATTATCGATTTTGGCCGCCGTCTCCACCGCCGACCGCACCGAAGTGAGTGGGTTCTTGATCTCGTGCGCAACGTCGGCGGCAAAGGCTTCGATGGCGTCCATGCGCGACCACAACGCCTCGGTCATTTCCCGAAACGCCACCGCCAATTCGCCGATCTCGTCGTCGCGTTTGGGAAATTCGGGGAAGCGCAGTCGCCGCCCGCGTCGATGACGAACGTAATCCGCCGCCATGGCCAGCTTGCGGATGGGACCGGCGATGGTTCCGGCCAAATACAGCGAGAGCAAGGTGGTGATCAGCAGCACCACCGCGAACACTTCGAATATGGCCAACCGCACTTGGAACAGCGAGCGGCCCACACCCGCGCCGTCGGCGGTCAGCAATAACGCGCCAACCACCTGTTTGTAACGCTGCACCGGCACAGCCACCGACAACACGATGCCGTGATTACGCGACCTCACTGCCATTTGCGTCCGACCAATCAAAGCCGCCACCGCTTCCGGATAATCGCTAACCCTTT
Source organism: uncultured Rhodospirillaceae bacterium (assembly GCA_903924765.1). Taxonomy (GTDB): domain Bacteria; phylum Pseudomonadota; class Alphaproteobacteria; order Rhodospirillales; family Magnetospirillaceae; genus CAIYCT01. Next base: position 8,865 of record CAIYCT010000165.1, read on the forward strand.
GATGCATGTGTTCCAGATAAGGCGGCAAGGTCCGGTCGTTGGGCATCCAGGTCATGAACGAATCGATGAAACCGTCCAAACGTCCACGCCAATCGTGGCGATGCATCTCGGGCAAAGGCTCGATTTGGATGACGCCGCGCAAGGACAGCAGATACCGGGAATCGCCGATCAAATCCCCCGACAGATCGTACAGCCTGGCCCGAACATGGGCCGGTTCGGCCAACCGCCGCACCATCTGTTGGGCAATGTCATGATTGATGCCGAAATCGTCCACGTCCGCTTCGGGAATGGCCCCTTCACCCACCGCTCCGGCGATCATCTCGGCTTGGGTGGTCAGGCCCGCCAACTCGGTGCGGATCAGGCCGATCTTGTAGCGGTCCATGTACAACAGACCGAACACCAAGATCACCGGGGCCAGCAGATTGACCGCCAGTATCCGGCGCGACAACGGAGAGCTGAGCGGACTCCAGCGCCGCCACAAACCGGTTCTAAGCGGCATCTTCGCGATACCGGTATCCGACCCCATATAGGGTTTCGATATGGCCGAATTCGTCATCGATCTCGCGGAACTTTTTGCGCAGCCGCTTGATGTGGCTGTCGATGGTGCGATCATCCACATAGATGTGCTCGCCATAGGCCGAGTCGATCAACTGGTCGCGGTTCTTCACATGGCCGGGGCGTTGGGCCAGGGATTTCAGGATCAGGAATTCGGTGACGGTTAAGTCCACATTGACCCCTTTCCAGGCGCAAACATGGCGGGCCTGATCCAAGGTCAGATGACCGCGCACCAACATATTGGCGGGGTTCGAAACCTCGTCGCCGCCGGCGATGGCGTCGGCCCGGCGCAGCAAGGCCCGAATGCGCTCGATCAACAACTTTTGCGAAAACGGCTTCTTGATGTAATCGTCGGCACCCATGCGCAGGCCCATCAATTCATCCACCTCGTCATCCTTCGAGGTCAGGAAAATCACCGGCATGGCGGTGGTCCGGCGCAAGCGTTGCAGCAATTCCATGCCGTCCATGCGCGGCATCTTGATGTCCAGCACCGCCAGATCCACCGGCTGAGATGTCAAACCGCGCAGGGCCTCGGCCCCGTCGGAATAGGTACGAACCTTGAAGCCCTCGCTTTCCAACGCGATGGAAACCGAGGTCACGATATTGCGGTCGTCATCGACCAGGGCAATAGTATGCGCCAACTTTTCCCCCCCCCACCTAACAGTACCCATCAACCAATCCTGTCCCCCCCCACTAACAGTACCCATCAATCAATCCTGCCCCCCCCCACTAACAGTACCCATCAATCAATCCTGTACCCCCCCCACCTAACAGTACCCATCAATCAATCCTGTACCCCCCCACACACCTAACAG
>CAIYCT010000166.1 GCA_903924765.1 uncultured Rhodospirillaceae bacterium
AACCGCTTCAGGAAGGACTTGCCGCAAGGAACGCTTGGCCGGTCTGTCCCGCTCCACCCACCGACCGCAGATACGCGCCAGATCGTCAAGGCCGCGCTGGGGGTCGTTCGGTCATACCGCGACACCCAGGGGTTCATGTGGTCAAAGGCTGGCGTGTTGCTCACAGACCTGTGTCGGGCTGACCGTGCCCCGAGAGACCTGTTTACGGTCGCTGATGGCAAGAAATCGAGCGCATTGATGACGGCACTTGACGAGATGAATTCAAGATTTGGTCGGGGTTCGGTTCGTCTCGGGTGCGCCGCTGCCGGGGACCAAGGTTGGCGGATGCGCCGTGAGCGATTGTCACCGTCCTGGACGACGCGCTGGGACGACATCCCGAAAGTTACCGTTTAGGCGCAGGTCAATGCGGCACACGTCTTGAAGAGTGATCAAGCCGCCCGTGTCTTCCCCAGCCCGATCTTGAGCGCCATCTCCGAGCGAGCCTTGGCATAATTCGGGGCCACCATTGGGTAGTCAGCAGGAAGGCTCCACTTGGCGCGGTACTGATCGGGGGTCATGCTGTAGGTGGACATCAAATGGCGCTTCAGCATTTTGAGTTTCTTGCCATCTTCAAGGCAGACAATGTAATCCGCAGTGACCGACTTCTTGACAGGCACGGCGGGTTTGATGTCAACAGCCGCTTCGGTCAGTTCCTGCGGCTGGCCGAGCGTCGCCAATGACAGGTGAACCGTGCTGATCAATGCGGGAAGGTCATTTGGCTGGATGGTATTCCGGCCGAGATAGGCGGCCACGATCTCGCTGGTCAGTTCGAGCAGGTTTAGGTCGCCCATGTCATTGTCCCCCAGGATGTTGACGCTGATTATATACCCCAGCCTGATACTGTGAACAACGGGCGAAAGCGTCACCACTGCGCCAGGAGCACCGGCCATGCCCCTCGGGAAAAATTCTGCTACAAGGCAAGCGCCGTGGCCCGATCACGCAGGCCGCCCTTTTACTGACGCTGGTCTGCTCATGTCGATTACCAAGTCGCCCCGTGCCGTGAACTACCCCATCGTCGTTCTGTCGTCCGTGCTGTACCTGCTTGCGGCCCCGATGGGCGCCAAGGCATTTCCATCCCATTGCCCCGAGCACTTCGCTGGCGGGAAAGCCCCTGATCTGACAGACCGGCATCTTGCGCGCAAGGCGAACGAGGTCTGCTTCAAGGCGTTTGCAGTTCTTCACAGCGGGGTCACGCGGACACCGATCTTCAGCGCTGAACACCTGACCGCGATCTCGGTCTTGGCTGCACGGAGTACCGAGCGAAACGATGACTTCCATGCCGAGAGCCGACTACCCGAAGATCATCGAGCCGAACTGGCGGACTATCGAGGAAGCGGTTTCGACCGAGGGCATATGACGCCTAATTCAGATGTGGCCGATCAGGATGACGAGGAAGAAACATTCTCGCTCGCTAATATCGTCCCCCAGAACTCGGTCTCAAATCGCGGGCTATGGACTGACATCGAACGAGCAACACGCCATTTGGCGATACAGGACGGTGAGTTATGGGTCGTGACGGGGCCAATATTCGGCTCTGGTGAAACGAATTGGTTGCACGGGCGGGTGAGAGTTCCAACAGCACTCTTCAAAGCCGTCTATGATCCGAAGGTCGGTAGTGCGGGAGCCTACATCGCCGATAACGGTCCAGGTCATGGATGGCGAGTGGTGTCGATGATGGAATTGCAGCAACTGACCGGGATCGACGTTTTCCCTGTACTCACGGTAGCGGGCAAGGCTATGGAAATGAGGTTGCCCGCACCAGAACGACGGCAGGAACGATAGAAAAGCGCGGCGCCAGATTGGCCGCTACAAGGGCGATTGGTACGGAAGTTGGGCATGATGATGGTCCCTCGTTGCCTCGAATTACGCGACTGACTTCATATATAGACCCTAATTGTACTATTTCCCGCTTATCGGTGTTATTATTGGCTTCGCGATCTGCGATAAATCTCGG